>JAUCPZ010000205.1 GCA_030372995.1 Dehalococcoidia bacterium | reverse complement strand
CCCCTTGAGTTGCCTCGAAGCCTGCAGGACGGCCTCTTCCAGGGAGGCTCCGGCGTCCATCTGCTCCTCAATGAGATGGGGGATCACCTCGGTGTCCGTCTGAGAGACGAACTTATGCTTGCGCTCGAGCGACAGGCGGAGTTCCTGGTAGTTCTCGACGATTCCGTTGTGGACAACTGCGATCTCGCCCCTGCAATCGAAGTGGGGATGAGCATTGACCTGTGTGACATCCCCATGCGTCGCCCACCGGACGTGGCCGATACCAATGTTGCCCGGCAGACCATCAAGGTTGTGCTTTCCGCATACCTCTTCGAGTTTGCCCACGTCCTTTTGAGCGCAGACCTTCCCATCGCTGATCGTGGCCACCCCGGCGGAGTCGTAGCCCCGGTACTCGAGATTCTTGAGGGCCTTCACCAGAAAAGGTGCGGCGTCGCCGTCACCGACGTATCCGATTATTCCGCACATCAGAGCTTCTCCAGTCTCCCCATGAGGTCGGTCTTCTTGTCATCGCTCAAGGCAATGTTGCTGTCCAGTGTCCGGTAGCGCGGTTCCATCAGGACCATCCTGTCCGGTGGAAGGTCCCTCATCAAGCAGACGTGCGATCCGACAAAAGAACGAGGTCCTATTCTCACCCCCGGCATGATGCTGGCGTTGATTCCCGTCTTGGAACTAGCTCCAATTATAGCACCAAGCTTGTCAAGCCCCGTGTCTATCGATTCACTGCCGACCTTCACCTTGACATTCTTCTCATCGAAGCGGAAGTTGGCCAGAACGGTGCCGGCAGCCAGGGAGCAATTGTCATCGATGATGGAATCGCCCACATAGCTGGAATGGAACCAGCAGTTGTCGCCAATATATGAACCCTTGACCTCAGTCGAGTAGCCTACGACGCAGTTGCGCCCGATGTGGCTGTAGTCACGAACCAGGACGTTGTTCCCGATTATGGACTTGGCGCCGATGTAGGCCGGTCCCCGGATGATAGCGTTCTCGAGGACTCTGACGTTATCCTCGATGACCACGTTCCCTTCAACGATAGCACTCGGCGAAATCTGGGCGGAAGGAGATATGCTCCGCTGGCATCTGCCGAGGAAGTATCTGACAACACCGAAGATATGCCAGGGGTACTTGATAGCCTGCCAGAAGCCAGCGTAGGGGACGATCTTGATCTTCTCGCCGTCGGAGGCCATCAGATCGAGGGCACACTCGTAGACGTCATCCCGCGACGTTTCAACTCTGCCGATGTACTTCATGAGTTGGGCTGCTTCCGTGTGAAGATGGAGGAGGATGTTCACGAGGTTGCTCGGCTCCTGGCCCCGCGGCGGTTTCTCGACGATTCTCTGCAGTTCGTTCCTCCTATTGGTCACCAGGTATCCTCCCGGGAAGTAGTCCTTCACCTTATAGCCAATGAGATATGCGGCTGCTCCTCCCGCGCGGCTGCCGCGAATGAGGGTGATGAGGGCTGATGTCTCGAAGACGTCGTTGGGATTCACTATGACGACTTCGCCCTTCAGGAAGCGGGCAGCTGTCTCCAGCGCGTTGGCTATCCCCAAGGCCTTCTCCTGAACAACAAGCCTGGCGCGGATGCCGGGAAAGCCTGCCACTATGCTTTCTATGGCAGGCGCGTTCTGAGGGCTGACTACCACAACCAGTTCGCGGAGGCCCGCCTCCTTCAGCTTCTGGATCTGATGGGTGAGAAGGGGTTGCCCCACGAACCTGAGGAGCAGCTTATCCTCCGTGATGGGGAACATCCTCTTCCCAATGCCGCCACAGAGAAGAACTGCTTTCATCGCTCGCTCCCTGACAGAAGACTCTCGACCAGCTTAACACCTCTGTCAATCAGATCTGCTGTCGCCGACGCCGATGGTGACTCGGCCAGCACGCGGATAACAGGCTCAGTGCCGCTGGCCCTGATGAGCATCCACGAGTCGCCGAACTCCAGCCTGACCCCATCCAGAGTGCTGACGCTGGCAGCACCGAGGTCTGCCGCTTTATGTGCCACATTTCTCATCAGTGCTGCCTTGCCCTCGTTGGGGCATGAGACCTTACCTTTGTCGAAAAAGAGAGATGGAATCCTCTGAAAGAAGGCTCTGATTTCGGAAGGATCGCTGATATGGCAGAGAAGAGTAAGAGCAGCGAACATGCTGTCTGGGTAGTAACCGATTTGCGGGATGATGTACACTCCGACCTGCTCGACGCCAATGGCGGCGTTCGTCTCACGCGCCAGGTGAGCGACGTCGGCATCGCCGACTCTGCCCCTGTACACTTTGACTCCAAGGTCTTCGGTGGCCAGGTCCAGGAGGCGGCCGGTCTCGACCGTGGTGGCCACTGCCTTTTGTCCGGACTCCAGCACGGCGAGCCTGGAGATGAAAGCAATCGGCTCGTTGAAACCCAGGAAACCGTCCCGGTCGCAGAAGACCACGCGGTCGGCGTCGCCATCGAAACACACGGCCAGATCCGCCTGGGAGCGTCTAAGGAAATCCAACGTCTCCCGGAGGGTGTCCTCCTTGGGTTCCGGGTTTCGCCCCGGGAAACGGCCGTCGGCCTTGTCGTTGATCGGCAGCACCGTCAAACCGAGCTCTGCGAAGACCCAGCTTGCGAAGCCGGAGGCCGCCCCATTCCCCGGGTCCACCACGATCTTGAGACGCCGGTTGATCCGACTGTGGGGCAGCTTATCTCTCACAGCCTGCAGGTAGGCCTGTCTGGTTCTCTCGGCTGCACTGGCGGAGCCGCGGCTCCCTCTTCTGAAACTCCTGGCAGAGTAGATGGCCTCTATCTTCTGCTCCTGGTCCCGGCTGTATCCCATGGCATTCGCGTTGAATAGCTTGATGCCGTTGAACTCCGGGGGGTTGTGAGATGCCGTGATCATGACTCCCGTATCGAAGCCCAGTTCCCGGGTGAGGAGGGCCAGGGCGGGGGTGGGCAGCATGCCCAAGTCAGCGGCATCCGCCCCGCAGTTGCACAACCCCGAGATGACCGCTTCCTTGATGGCCGGCCCACTGATCCGGGAATCCGTGGCTACACAGACCTTCGCGCCTGCAGGAAGCAGTGTTCCCAGCGACTGCGCCACGTCATAGCAGAGATCCAGGGTCAGGTCGTTTCCGAATACGCCCCTGACTCCGCTGGTGCCAAACAGAGACATCTGCCCTCCCGTGAACTCCAATCAGATATGATGGTGGCTCCGGGTTGTCGCTGAGCGGCTGGCTGCGCTCCAGGCCGTTTTACTCCGTACCACCCGGTCGGCTGCTGACAAGAGAGCAGGGATCACGATTTCCTGTACTTGGCCTTCCCTTCCTCGTACAGGTCCCCGCCGTAGATGTCGTTGATCACGATCACCGGGAAGTCTGACACCTCGATCCTCAATAGCGCCTCGGCGCCCAGTTCTTCGTAAGCTATGACCTCTGACTTCTTGATGGCCTTGGATATCAGAGCCCCGGCCCCGCCTATGGCGGCGAAATACACGGCCTTGTACTTCCTCATTGCTTCCTTGACTGCGGGTGCCCGCATCCCCTTGCCCACCATCCCCTTCAGCCCCTCGGCCATCAGTCGCGGGGAGTAGCTGTCCATGCGCCCGCTGGTGGTGGGGCCGGCCGATCCGATGACCTGGCCCGGTTTCGCCGGCGATGGGCCCATGTAGTATATGGTCTGTCCCTTGATATCAAAGGGGAGAGGCTTGCCCTGGTCGAGCGCCTCGACCAGGCGCTTGTGTGCGGAATCGCGGCCGACGTACATGGTCCCCGAGAGAAGGACGTCATCCCCGGCTCTCAGACTGGCTACGGTCTCGTCCGTCAGAGGCAGAGATATTCTCTTAGCCATGGCGCTCACACCTTCAATCCTTTCATGATGTCTGAAGCGATGATGCTGCTTTGCAGCTCCAAGGCCAGGTCAGTAGTGCTGGCCACCAGGGCATCCGAACAGAGACGCTGCATGGGCAATCCCTGTATGTAAGGCGGGCCGTTGAAAACGTGGGACACCCTGTCGGCCACCGTCCGGATCATCTGTGTAGCGAACAGCTTCACCATGGCCGCTTCCCGCTTGATGTTTGCCGAGGCATCGGCCTTGCAGGCGGCCTCATATACTACCAGCCGGCAGGCGTGTATGTTCACCGCAATATCAGCGAGCGCGCACTCGATGCTGGGTCTCCTGGAAATGTGCTGGCCGTAGGATTCCCATGATTCTGCCTGCGCCCTGGCCTCTTCGAGCAGCCGCTGTCCGACTCCGACGCACCTGGCGCCTCTTATCAGACGCCTGGATGGCAACCACTTCCGGCCCAGATGGAAGGCTCGCTCTGGCTGGCCCAGCACGTTCTGTGCCGGTACTTTGCAGTCGCCAAATCTCAGCGACAGCGGCGCCTTGATCTGGGTGCGCCAGCCCACTGTCTCTTCTCCGCCGGTCACTGTGAACCCTGGTGTGCCCTTGTCGACGAGGAAGCAGGTTGGCTGATGGCCCTCCCTGTCGGTCGCTGCGAAAACGACGGCGAAGTAGGAGTCGCCGGGACGGGAGAATGAGAGCTTAGTGCCGTTGATCACAAAATCGCCGTTTGACCGCACTGCAGTGGCCTGCATACCGGGGAATCCCGCCGGGTCTTGCGGTTCCAGCAGGGCTATGTAGGCTTGTTTCTGGCGGTGGAAGTGGGGTAGGAAATACTTCTCCCGCTGTTCTGTGTTGCACTCGAAGAGAATGGGGCTGACATCTCCGAAAGTGAACGGGACGATGGTCTGGGCGATCTCCTCCTCTGCCAGACAGTTGCCCAGCACGCTGAGACCCATGCCGCCCAAGTCCTCGGGCACGCCCAGGCCCCACAGGCCTATCTCCGTGGCCATCTTCGCCAGCCTGTCTTCAATCTCCGCCGGCAGGTAGGCTCTGGCATCTTTCAGGCCAGCGGCCCGCCCCAGGAGATCCCTTTCCAGGGGCTTCAACTGGTCACGGACAAAGTCCCTGACGAGACTCTGCACCATCTTGAGATCTTCAGGTATCTCGAAATCCACCTGCAACCTCGCAATCAATAAGCGTCAACCGCTTCTTCCACGAACAAGTCGAGATCCGGCTCCTGGTCCTCTCCTATGCGCTGCGCCAACCGTGACATGACTTCCACCAGCCGGCAGCTCACGATGTAGTGCTTGATGGTGGTATCTACCTGGGGGCAGGACAGGGCGCACGCGTAGCACAGATCACAGTCCTCGCCCACCAGCGTTTCGAGAGCCATAGAAGTGCGCTGCTCGGTCTTCCCGCGGCGGTGAGGCTCGCGCGCCAGCGCTGGGCAGATGTCGATGCAGTTGCCGCAGCCGAGGCATTCCTTATGACCGGCAATGTTCTCAGTAATATTGAGGCAGTGGCCGGGGCTGAACCCGCTGGACAGTAGCCGGCACCGGGCCACCGGCGGGAATCTGGTGCTCAAGATCTCGTTTAGAACGGTAGCGATCTCGTTCACGTTTGCCTGGACGCGCTGCGGCATGTCGGTTCCGTCCTAAGCCAGCTTCATACGGGAGGGCGGCAGCGACTCCCTGGCGTAGCTGGGCATGTAATCTGGTACAGCTTTGGCGTAATCGGGCAGCAGCAGCGGCGACATCGGGCGCTTCTTGGCCAGGCCGGACTGTTCGAGACTGCTTTGCCACCGGCGGACATGGTTAAGTGTCAAAGCTCCCGTCTTGGCCTGCTTGCTCCACTGGGCAGCGGCCCGGCCCGCCCGTCGGCCGAAGACAAAGATGTCAAGGGTGGAATTGCCGATGAGACGGTTGCGTCCGTGAACGCCGCCCTCGCACTCGCCCGCGGCGAAAAGGCCCGGGACGGTGGTGGCGCCATCGGCGTTGATCTTGATGCCGCCGTTCTGATAGTGCAAAGTGGGGTAGATGAGCATGGGCTCTTTGGCGATGTCGATACCGTAGCGGCCGAACTGACGCACCATGGCCGGCAGTTCCCTGGCCACTGTGCCACTGCCCCGTATCAGGTCGATCATGGGCGAATCCAGCCAGATCCCGACCTGCCCCGTAGGAGTCTCTATTCCCTTGCCGCGCTCCGTGCACTCGCGGATGATGGCCGCGGCGACGACGTCCCGCGGCTCCAGCGGCATAACGAACTGGATGCCCTCGGAGTTCACCAACTGCGCCCCGAGCGTTCTCACCTTCTCGGTGACCAGCTGTCCGAGGATCTGCATGGGATATGCGGCCCCTGTGGGGTGGTACTGCATGGTATCCATGAAGATGAGTTTCGCGCCCGCCCGGTAGGCCAGGACTAGCCCATCGGCAGTGGCTCCGTAGTGGTTGGTGGTGGGGAAGCCCTGGATGTGGAGGCGCCCCATGCCCCCAGTGGCCATGACCACAGCTTTGGCGCGCACTATAGTGAGCTCGCTGGTTTCCATGTTGACCAGCACCGCGCCGGCGACCTGTCCCTTGTCGTCGGTAAGCAGCTCGACGGCGGGCGAGAATTCGACATAATTGATGCCCCGGTTGCGTAGCTCGTCCCGCAGGACACGCATCTCCTCGAGGCCGGTGTAGTCCTTGGCGGAATGCAGGCGCAACCTAGATGCGCCACCGCCGGAAAGCTCGTGCATAGAGCCATCTGGGTTCTTGTCCCAGTTGACCCCCAAGCTCTCGAGCCACCTGATGACCGATGGAGCATCCTTCACCAGTGCTTCGACGAGTTCCGGGATGTTGGCGAAATGGCCGCCGCCCACGGTGTCGAGGTAGTGGATGGCCGGCGAATCCTGCGGTCGGTCTGCCGCCTGCGTACCAGCCTGGGCGCCGACAGTGTTGCAGTCGCCGAGCCGCAGCTTGGTCGCGAGGAGGACTCTGGCGCCATTCTCCTGAGCGAGGAGGGCAGCGCTGGCGCCGGCTCCGCCGCCGCCGATGACCAGCACGTCGACATCGTAGTCGATCCGGCTGAGGTCCACCTTGTCTGGGTCAATGCGGCTGTTGCCCTCGAGAAGGTCTGCGATCTCGTTCGGAGTGGATTCCCCCTTGTTCGGACCGATTGCCAGCGGGCGCATCTTGCCGGCCACGTAGTCCGGATGGAACTTCTGCAGCAGAGGGGTCTTGGCATCCACGCTCAAGCGGGGCAGGGTCTCCTTGAGCCGGGCCTCCCTGGTGGCTTCTACCTTGCGGATGCTCTCTTGCATGTAGTGTGGGTACATATCTCACTTCCCGTTAGTAGGCCGGCTCGATGTCGCGCTCGGCGTACAGGCGGCGCAGCTCCTTCTCATCGGCCTTCTTCAGTCTCTCCAGGTCGCCGTCATACTTGCCTGAGTCGATTTCGGCTATCCGCTGCTCGAGGTGTTGGGAGACGGGCGCCAGATAGCGGCCGTACAGCCGCCGGCAGAGAATGGCCACATTGTAGGGCACCAGGCCCTGCGGGCATCTGGCCGCGCAGAGGCCGCACATCACGCAATCGAAGGACTTGAGAGCCACCTCGCGGATATCTCCCCTCAGCGCATCGGACATGTACCACATGACTTCAAGTTCCTGAGGGCAGGTCTTGGTGCAAGTGTTGCAGCCGAAGCACTTGACGATTTCGGGGTAGAGCGCCAGCACCTGTTCGCCGGCAGCCTTGGTCTTCTCGAGGTCGTACTGGGCCTTGACCGCGGGGAAGAAGGGTATCTGAGTCAGGTACATGTCCTGCTCCACAGTCTTTTGGCAGGCCAGATCATAACGCAGCACGGGGTCGTTCTTGAAGTTGTAGATGGTGGCGCAGGCCCCGCAGAATCCGGCGCGGCAGCCGCACCCGCGGATGATGCGGTAGCCGCAGTACTCCAACGCGGTGAGAATCGTCAGGCCTTCGGGCACCGCGTAGTGCTTACCCATGACGTAGATGTCGACCATTCGTGGCGATTCAGCCATCATCCGTTCAAAACCCCCTTGTCGTGGAACGTATCGCAATGCGCTCTTGCAGTCACCCAGCCCCGCCAAGACAAGCCCTCCATTGGCGGAGGGGACGACGGGGTGAGGCATCATCACGCCTTGGTGTCTACGAGTTGCCTCCTCAGTTCAACCACCATGGAAGCGCAATCAATCTTCATGGGGCACCTTATCTTGCAGCGGCCACAGGTCAGGCACGTATAGGCCAGAGCTGCACCCTTCTCCGGATCGTTGCTCAGCAAAGCGGCCCAGACTGCCCCGATGCCAGTGAAGTACTTGTCGCCGAAGTGGCCCGCTGTGACGGCAAACACGGGGCACTCGTACAGACAGCCGCCGCATCTCAAACAGAACAGCGCCTGGCGGAGTATCGGGTCCTGAGCCAGTTTGGTCCTTCCTGCGTCCATGAAGATGACGTGGAACTCCTTGGGCCCGTGGGCGCCGTAGGTGGTGACCTTCTCAATGTCCCCCGTCTTGCTGGGGCCGGAAGCCATGCTGACGTATGACGGCACAGTGTAGTTCGCGTAGCGCCAGGTGACCTCGGATACCTTGTAGGCATCACCCAGGGTGGGAACCAGCTTCTCCATGCCTATCAGGGCGATGTGCACAGGCGGTGCCCCGGTGGCCAGACGGATGTTCCCCTCGTTCTCAATGATGAAAAGGGTGCCGGTGTCCGCCGCCACCACGTTCGCGCCGCTCATACCGATGTGGGCCTGGAAATACTTCTCCCGGAGGAGGTTCCGGGCTGTTGCCACGAGCGTGGCGATGTCTGTCGACAGTTCTTTGCCGGTGATCTTGGAGAACAGCTGTGCTACGTCCTCCTTGGGGACGTGGATGGCCGGAGAGAGAATATGCATGGGGCGCGATCCCAGCTTCTGGATGATGAACTCTCCCAAGTCAGTCTCGTAGACTTCGTGGCCGTGTTCCTCCAGGTGCTCGCGCACGCCGACTTCCTCGCCGGTCATGCTCTTGCCCTTGACGATGAGTTTCTTGTCCGTCCCGACCAGCTTGTCGATGATGTCCAGCGCATCCTTCGCCGTCTTCGCGATGTATGCCTTGCCCTTGTTGGCCTCGATGGCCTGGCTCGCCTGTTCGGCCAGCTTCTCCATGTTAGCCACGGCATTGGACTTGATCTCCCGGACTTCTTCCGCCATCTTGATGGTGTGAGGGAACTTCTTCAGGGCATCGCTGGTGTTTCCCCGGTAGCTCTTGATGGCCCGTGACAGCGCAACTCTTATGCGCTCGTTGTGAGCGGCCTCCATAATCTCTTTCTTGTAGTCGGCGAACTCTGACATCTGCTTACACTCCTATGGATGCGGCCACTACCTGGGCCAGATCCAGGACTTCGACGTCTTCTTTGCCCAGCTCTTTGAGGCCTCCCTTGAGTTGCATGATACACCCGGGACAGTTGGTCACAATGACTTGGGCGCCGGTATCGACCAGCTCCTTGGCGCGGTTGACTGCCAGCACATGGCTCAGCTCCGGGAAGACGGCCTCGAATCCGCCTCCCCCGCCGCAGCACGTGGACCATTCCCCCTTGGTCCATTCCGGTTCAACGAGTTCGATGCCCTTGATGCCCTTGAGAATCTGGCGCGGCTCGTCGGTCAGCTTGAGAAACCGGGTCATTTGGCAGGGGTCGTGGTAGGCTACCTTGACCTCCTTGGGGAAACGCATCTCCCTTGACCCCATCTTCTCCAAGACTACCTCCGAAAAGTGTTTGACTTGTATATCATAACCGCTGACGTGAGGCGGTATGAGGTCGCGCAGGGCATAGGTGCAAGAGGGCACAACCCCGATGATGCGCTTGACTCCTTTTGATTTGAGCCTCTTGTAGAGGTCATTCGCGTTCTTGCCGAAATCCTGCTCGAGGCCGATGTAGTGCAGCAGCCCGCCGCAGCAGGGCTCGTCCTCGCCCAGATATCCGAACTCGATCCCGAGCGCTCTCAGCACATTGACCGCGTCAACCAGGGGTTGGGCCTCCGCCTCGCCGCCCCGGCCGGCGATCTTCCCGTAGATGCCGGCCACGTTGATCCCCAGCTTCTTGGTGACGCCGGCGAAGGCCATGGGCAGCTCTGCACCGGCCGCGCTCTTGTCCATGCCCCGAACCAAGCCCATCAGCGATTCCAGCTTCTTGGTGTACTGGTAACCGCAACCGGCGAAGAAGACGGTGTCGCCCTGTCTGGGGATGTTGAGGTCCTTGGCCCATTTGGCCCCGGCCGCCTTCGATTCGCCCAGCACGTTGTTCTTCGAGGTGATGTTGTCCGCGAGGAAGGTCAGCCCCGGTGGGATCAATTCCTTCGATTTCTTGCTCATCTCTGCCCTCTTCAAATGCGCAGTCGAGGCTTCATGAGGGCCGCTATGTCACTGGGCCTTTCGGCTACGGGCACGCCAGCCTTGTTCAAAGCCTCGATCTTCGATTTTGCGGTTCCCTCACCGCCCATGATTATGGCGCCGGCGTGTCCCATGCGCTTTCCCGGCGGGACAGATCTCCCGGCGACGTAGGCCACCACCGGCTTGGGGTACTGCGATTGTGCGATGTGTCTTGCTGCCATCTCCTCCGCCACCCCGCCGACCTCACCGATCAAAACCACGCCCTTTGTCTCGGGGTCTGCCTCGAACATGTCCAGGACCGTTATGAAGTCCAGCCCCACGATGGGATCGCCGCCGATGCCCACGCACAGGCTCTGGCCCAGGCGGGCGTTGCTCAGGTGGTGCGCAATTTCGTACGTGAGAGTCCCGCTCCGCGAAACGATGCCGATATTGCCCGGCCTGAAGACGTGGTCTGGCATTATACCCACCTTGGCCCTGATCGGCGGTGCGATGGCGCCGGGCGTATTCGGCCCGACTATCACGATGCCCTTCTTCTCCGCCTTGTTGATGAAATCGATGGCATCCTTCTGCGGGATGAGTTCGGTGATGACCACGATCGTCTCCATACCCGCTTCTATGGCCTCTAAGACTGCTGCAGGGGCGAACTTGGCCGGAACAAAGACGATCGATGTGTTGGCTCCCTGTTCTTCTTTCGCTTCCGCTACGGTTTCGTAAACGGGCACTCCATGTACGGTCTGCCCCCGCTTGCCGGGGCTGGTGCCGGCGACCACCTTGGTCCCATACTTGAGCATCGCTTCTGTGTGCAGCCTGCCCTGATTACCGGTAATCCCCTGCACCACCACCCTTGGATCGCGCGGGAGGATGCGGTTCAATTGACTTGCCTCTGTTTCAGCCTCATGATCTCGTTGGCCGCCGTCTCCATGTCGGCGTAGACCGTAACCCCGGCCTCTTTGAGCATGCGTGTCCCTTCCTCCTCATTGGTGCCCATCATGCGGATGGCGATGGGCTTCTTCGTGCCCGCCCCGTCGAGGGCCTCTATCACACCTCTGGCCACCTCGTCGCACCTGGTGATCCCGCCAAGGACGTTGATCAAAACGGCTTTGACCTCCGGTTTGGCCATGACGAACTTGAGTCCCTTAGAGATGATCTCGGCCTGCGCTCCGCCTCCGATATCGAGGAAGTTGGCGGGTTCTCCCCCATGGAGCCTGATGAGGTCCATGGTGGCCATCACGAGTCCCGCGCCGTTTCCCACGATGCCGATGTCACCAGACAGGTCCACGTAGGTGAGGTCCTGTCTGCGCGCCTCAGCTTCTCTGGGGGTGTCGTCGGCCCTGGTGAGGCTTCTGTCGCCGAAGGCCGGGTGTCTGAACAACGCGTTGTCGTCCAGAATGATCCTGGCGTCGGCCGCGACGAAGGTGCCGGAAGCCACCTTGGCCAGTGGGTTGATCTCCACCAGTTCGGCATCGTACTCAAGGGCTACCTGGAACAGCATGGCAAGGACGCGGCCGAAGGCAGATATGTCAGCTTCCAGTTGGGGATCAGCCTTCTTCTCTCTTACGGACTCAAGCATCTGCTGGCTGATCCTGGGTATGCGCTTCACCAAAGATTCGGCCTCGCTTTGCGGGAAGCCGGTGTCGGGGTCGATCCGGTGGCGGGCGATGGCAGTGGCCGATTGGGCGGCTACCTGCTCGATGTCGACCCCGCCGTCGGCGGAGGCCAAGGCGACGTACCTCCTGGCCTGCCTGTCTATGGTGACCGAGGCGTAGAACTGGTCGGCTATCTCCAGTTTCTCTTCAACGAGGACCTTGTCGACCCGGCATCCCTTGACAGTCTTGCCGAGCAGCTCAGCAGCGGCGGCCTGCGCAGACTGTGGGTCATCGGCAAAGACGATCCCGCCGGCCTTGCCGCGCCCTGCCACAAGTATCTGGGCCTTTATAGCCACAGGCTTTCCCAGTTCTCTGGCGATGGCGGCCGCCTCAGCGGGATTGGAGGCGACCCTGCCCCGCGGCGTGGCCAAGCCGCGTTCCCGCAGGATCTCCTTTGCTTCGAATTCGAAGAGCTTCATTGCCCCCTCCGACGATTGGCTAGTGAGCTGGCTGCGTCAGCTCGATCAATGCTTTGGTGGCCTTGGGGTGGATGAAGGCTATCAGTGCATGCCCCCCGCCGACCCGGGGCGTCTTGTCGATCAAGGGGATATCATTCTTCTGCATCGCTTCCAAGCTGGCGCGGATATCATCCACCTGAAAGGCAATGTGATGCAGCCCCTCACCGCGGGAAGCTATGTGCTTGGCGATGGGGCCCTCCGGATCAGTGGACTCGAGCAACTCGATGCGTGTGTCGCCCACCGGGATGATAGCGATCTTGACCTTCTGATCGGGGACGGTCTCGGTTTCCGTGACCTTCAGACCCAGGACGTCGGTGTAGAGTTTGGAGGCCTGTTCGATGCTGTTGACGGCTATGCCGATGTGGCTCACCTTCTGGATCATTTCGCTTTCCCCCCGATCTTCGTTGTGATGAACTTGGCTATGGTCTCAATAGAAGTGCCCGGTCCGAACACCTCGGCGATGCCTGCCTCCTTAAGCGGGGCGATGTCTTTCTCCGCAATGATGCCGCCGGCGACGACCAGAACGTCCTTTGGCCCCTTCTTCTTGAGCAGTTCCATCGTCTTCGGGAACAGGGACATGTGCGCCCCGGAAAGGCAGCTAAGCCCCACGACATCGACGTCTTCCTGAATAGCGGCCTCGACGATCTGTTCCGGGGTGACGCGCAGGCCCAGGTATATCACCTCCATGCCGAGGTCTCTCAGTCCTCTCACGACTACCTTGGCTCCCCTGTCGTGGCCGTCAAGGCCGGGTTTGGCTACCAGAACTCGAATCTTGTCGCTCACAGTCGCTCCTCGCCTCAAACGACATTGCGCTCGCGGTATTCACCAAAGGCCTGACGCAGGGCGTCGCTTATCTCGCCGACGGTAGCATAGGCCTCAACGGCCTCGATCATGACGGGCATGATGTTCTCGGTTGTCTGGGCGACGCTGCGCACCTTATTGAGGACCTGGTTTACTCTCTGGTCGTCGCGCTCCGCCCGCAGTCTTCTCAATCGTTCGATCTGCTTAGCCTCCAACTCTGCGCCCACGTGCAGAAGCTCAGCACCATGGGGCTCCTGCGTGGTGTACTTGTTGACCCCGACGATTACCTGCTCGCCGGCATCGACGGCCTTCTGGTACTCATAGGCCGAGTTGGCGATCTCCTGTTGCACGTATCCCTTTTCGATCGCTTTCAGGGAACCGCCCATGCGGTCAATCTCATCGAGGTAGGCCTTCACCCTTTTCTCGATCTCGTTGGTGAGCCACTCAACGTAATAGGAGCCTCCCAGGGGGTCGACCACGTCGGCGACGCCGCTCTCCTCGGCGATGATCTGCTGGGTGCGCAGGGCCACCTGCACGGCCCGCTCGCTGGGCAGGGACAGAGCTTCGTCGAAGGAATTGGTGTGCAACGATTGGCAGCCGCCCAGGACTGCAGCCAGCGCCTGGAGCGTGACCCTGACGATGTTGTTTAGGGGTTGCTGGGCTGTCAGTGTGAATCCGTCGGTCTGCACATGGTACCGCAGCATCATGGACCGGGGATTCTTGGCGCCGAAGCGCTCCTTCATGATCCTGGCCCAGATGCGCCGCAGGGCGCGGTACTTGGCCACCTCTTCCAGCACGTTGGTATAGGCGGCAAAGAAGAACGAGAAGCGTGGCGCGAAGGAGTCGACCTCCATGCCCCGGTCGATCATGGCCTGCACATAGGCGATGCCGTTCGCCAGGGTGAAGGCCGCCTCCTGGACGGCAGTGGCGCCGGCCTCGCGCATGTGATAGCCGCTGATGCTGATGGAGTTCCACTGAGGGGGTTCCCTGGCGCAGAAGGCGCAGATGTCGGTCACCAGACGCATGGATGGCGCGGGACCGAATATATATGTATTCCGGGCGATGTACTCCTTCAGGATGTCATTCTGTACGGTCCCGTTGAGTTTCTTCCGCTCCACGCCCTGTTTCTCGGCGGCGGCGATGTACATCGCCAGGATGATGGGGGCGGTGGCGTTGATGGTCATGGAGGTGCTGACCTCGCCCAGTGGGATTCCCTCCCAGAGGCGTTCCATGTCCTGGAGGGAATCGATGGCCACCCCACACTTGCCCACTTCGCCGGCGGACAAGGGGTGGTCGGAGTCATACCCTTCCTGGGTGGGGAGGTGGAAGGCCACGCTGAAGCCGGTCTGGCCGTTCTTATAGAGGTACTTGAATCGCTCGTTTGTCTCCTCGACGGTGGCGAACCCGGCGTATTGGCGCATGGTCCAGAGCCGGCCGCGGTAGCCCGTGGGCATTATGTTGCGGGTGAAGGGATATTCCCCGGGAGTGCCCAGATCCCTGGACGGATCCACCGCCGTGGTGTCGTCGGGACCGTAGACCCTCTTGAGGGTGATCCCGCCGACCGTGGTCTTAAATTCCTTCTTGCGCTCTGAGATCTCTTCAGCCTTCTTCTCTGCCATCATCACCTCTGACAAGGTCGGTTCTGGGACAGCATGCTGTCAGCAAGTCGAAGTAGCTGCGGCCAAATGCTGCAGCGGGTCAGTCTGCAACGATTCGGAGTCTGCGTCTGGCGGGTTGTAAGGCATCGTCATGCCGGTCTGCCGGCCTGACAGGCAATCCCCCACCGAGAATGACATGGGCATGAGTCAGTATACAGGAATAGCCCGCGTTGTTTCCAGCCAGAGTTTACTGACTGCGCAAGGCGAAGTCAAACGCGAGGGTTGTCGTTGCCGCGCCGTGGCGCTTGGGTGGTAGGTCCCTGACCGTTGCGGGGAGGACTGACTGCAGGCTGCAAAGACGCCGGAGGAATGCTGCGGCTGGTGCTATGCGTAGGCGGGCATGCTAATCGTGGACTTGGACGGTGAAAGTCTTCCGAAGCTGGCTTTCCTTGGCCAGCGCGTACTCGTCGGCTTCTTGAGAGGATATCGAGAAAGAGACCGACTGGGATTCCTGCACGTTCACCTGGGTCTGAGTCCAGACCACCGTGGCAGTGGCTCTTCTCGAGCCGCGCTCATAAAGGTCAACCGTGTAGGTGTACCCAGGCTTTGCCAGGCTGGTGGGTTTCAAAGTTACCACCAGCGTATCGGACTCCGTGTTCACCAGGATGCGCTCCAAAGTGGCTATCTTGTCTGAGGGCTTCTCGCAAATGCTGATGCCGAACACCTTGACTCCGAGGCCCGGCGTGGAAAGGAAGACTGCCAGCATCAACAGCAGTGCGATTCTGAAGGCCCTGTTCACCGCTTGCCCCAACCTTCGGATGGCATTGTTGTGCCCCATTTGCCCGGGAGTGGTGTCTAGGATAGCCGCTGTGGCAGGCAGGCGTCAACCACTTCTTGCCGGGAGTCCCCGGGCGGTTCTCATCAAGCCCTGAAATCCCAAGACGAGCCCTCGATTCACACTGGAACAGTACGCCGGGGAGGCGGGGCCTGCGGTGGTGTCAGGACAGGCCGCAGTTAGGGGGAAGGTCGGCAGAGAGGGAGTCTGGTAGCGCATGGGGGATTCGAACCCCCGATCTCCTCCTTGAGAGGGAGGTGTCCTAGGCCAGCTAGACGAATGCGCCACTGACAGGGATTATACCGTTTGCGCTGAATGGCGACAAGTTGGATATAGGCATGTGTCGGACTGCAGACTGAGTTCAGGCGGTCCCGGGGCTTTGAACTCTGGGTCCCTGCCGCTCGGGTCGAGACGCGCTTTGCAGGACAGCAATGTTCCCCGACTCCGGTCGGGGCCTGTTTCTCCGCGGAGGTGTAAAGAGGGCGTGCGTGGCCGACCGTGTACGGGGGTCTTCCGTAAGGAACTTATATCGTGGGGATGAAATGTCGAAGAGGATGGAGTGGTTGCCGTTGTTACATCCGGGTGTCAGGGTTGTCTCAACTGGGTCTCAAACGAGGGATGGGTTCCCCTATGCTGACTAAGGTCATGGCAACGGGCAGAAGTCAATTGAGGTCGGGCGGCGGTGAGGTGGCCGAGGGCAAGAGCCTGCAGGATCGTCCTCACCGGGCAACTGACGATGGTGTAGGCAGATGCGCCTGGATGGCTGGAGCTTTCTTCTGGGGATCTCTGCGGGCATCATCATGGTGATGATGCTGCTGGCCGTCCTGAGGGTGATCTAAATCCGGGTAAGCTGGGGAACCAGGATTCGAACCTGGGCTAACGGATCCAGAGTCCGCTGTCCTACCGCTAGACGATTCCCCAACAGGTTCGGATTATAGCGGAAACACCGTCCTCTGACAACGCAGTCTGCCACAGCATTGCACGGCATCACGAACAATCTCCCTAACACTTCCCATACAAAGTCGAGTGTTCTCACGAGTCCCAACAGGGGAATCCCGATCGTCCTGTTGACCCGTGCTTACCTGCATCGAAGCCTCGGTTAGGGCGCGGCAAGACATCCGAGATCTGTGTGATGGTGGAATTGATGAATGTGAAGTCGTCAGTTGACACATTTCGTTGACTGATGATATTGTCTGAGCCTGTTGTCGTGCGTGGCTCAGGGATAGAATCCGGGCGCGACACGAGCGGGGGGCCTGTCAAGATGAAATCTGAAACCATAAGATGTCTCAGCCCGTCATCACTCCTTGGGCTTCTGGGGGGTGATTTCGCCGGTCAGTCGGATACTCTGGTTGTTACATCCTATCTCAAGGGGCTGGCTATCGCCGCTGTGGTTGCTCTCCACTATACGGGCGCCTTGTTCACAGACAAAGTGAGCGGCTCAGCAAACCTTGTGGTGTCGGTCTTCTTCCTGCTGAGCGGATATGGCATTTTCTATTCTCTGGAGAACAGGGTTCGACGTCAGAGAGCGACTGGCCGGATGCTGCTGGGTTTCTACGCGAGCCGGGCCGTTCGTGTCCTGCCACTTCTGTGGGTTGCTCTGCTGTTGGACTCGCTGACTAGCGGTCGGGTGTATACCCCGGCGGACTTCTCCGGGAACCCTGTGTTCCCGATTCCGTTCATATACTGGTTCGTATCGTATGTTATCCAGTGCTATATCGCCGCGCCGGTTCTATGGGTCCTTTTGAAGCGGGTTGGCTGGAGGAGATACTCAGTACTTGTGCTAGCCTTCCTAGCGGTTACGTACGCGATCTCAGTGACAAGCTTGGATCGCTTCGCGGTATACGAGTATGCCCATCTGTCTCTGGGGCATCTGATCCTGTTCTCTTTTGGCATGGCGATCCCAACGATTGTGTCAGACCGCAAGGCTTTCAGAACGGACAAGTATACCACTCCTATGTTCTTCGTCTTCTTCGTACTCCTGTTGGTCTTCTCTCTGCCGGCGGTTGCTCCATGGTCGTCTCTTCCCGTGTACCTCGCGCCGTTGTTTTTGGTCAGCGTCTCTGCATTCTGCCTGAGTGCAATCGGGGGCAACCGTTGCCTGCCTCTCTCAGGCATAATCGCTTTGGTGGGAACCTACTCGTACTCCGTATACCTGTTTCACCTCATCTTCTACTTCGCCCTGCAACGTGCTGGTATTGCAGAGAGAGAAAGCTTCGCAAGCATCATCTTGATAGTCCTCCTGCTCCCGATCTTCTTCTTCGTTTGTCTGGTTGCAGAGAAGGCTTCCACCAGTGCCTGTGACCGTCTCATGGCTTGGACGGGGCGTGTATTCCGAAGGCTGACCGAGGTCACATAACGGGTCGAGTCGGCTGTCCTCGGATACTTGAGATCGCACAGAGCCACGCGTCATCTCGTAGGTGTCCGGCCCCTGACCCTGCTTGATATTACAGAGGCTGGCTGCAATTGTCTGCGCCATTGCCCACCAATGCCATGAGCTATCAGCTATGAGCCATGAGCTTAGAACTTGGAATGTGGGATTTGGCCCCACAACCAGGAAGCTTGCCTCCTGTGCATGCCGGTTTGCCACACAGCTTCGCGATATGTTAGACTTGGCGACCAACCCAGAGACGAGTGTGTTGGACCAGTTTTCTTAGCATCATCTATGTCTGTCTTGCTCGAGACCAATCTGCCTCTCCCTTTGCTGCACCGCGGTAAGGTCCGCGACAACTATGTGCTTGGTGACAAGCTTCTGATCGTGGCCACCGACCGCATATCGGCGTTTGACGTGGTGCTGCCCTGCGGCATCCCGGACAAGGGGGCTGTACTCAACCTCATCTCAGCTTTCTGGTTCGAGAAGACGGCGCATATCGTGCCGAACCATGTCCTCGAGGTGCTCAGGGACGCAGATCGGATCAAGGCGCATGTGCCTCTGGAGCACGACCTCCCGTCAGGTCTGGCTCACCGTTCGATGATCGTGCGCAGGGCCGAGCGAATCCCCGTTGAGTGTGTTGTCAGAGGTTACCTGTCGGGCTCCGCCTGGGCGGAATATTCAGCCAAGGGCACCATCAACGGCCTCGGGATGCGTCCGGGCATGAAGGAGTCACAGCGCTTTCCGGAGCCGATCTTCACGCCCACTACGAAGGCTGAAACCGGACACGATCAACCGTTGTCGCTCAAGGATCTGTCGGCCTCAGTGGGAGAGGAGTTGGCCAGCGACCTCCAGGAGAAGAGCCTCGCCGTGTACCGGTTTGCCGAGGAGTACGCCAGGGCCAAGGGCATCATAATCGCCGACACGAAGATGGAATTCGGGCTGGTGGACGGCAGGGTGATTCTGATCGACGAGCTTCTCACGCCGGACTCCAGCCGTTTCTGGGATGCCAGCCAATATACGGTCGGAAGGTCACAGGCCAGCTATGACAAGCAGATGGTGAGGGACTGGCTGACGGCCTCGGGGTGGAACAAGGAGCCACCGGCGCCCATGCTGCCAGAGGACCTGATCAGGAAGACTTCCCGGAGGTACCAGGAGGTATACCAAATCCTGACGGGCAAACGCCTGTACCAGTGAGACTGGAGGCCCGGGAATGTATCTCGCCAAGATTCATGTCACTCTGAAGCCCACAGTCAACGATCCCCAGGGCCTGACGATCAAGGGAGCCCTGCATGACTTGGGCTTCAATGACGTGGACAGCGTGCGTGTCGGCAAGTACATGGAGATCATGCTGGCACAAGAGAGCCGGTCCAAGGCCGAGGCTCAAGTCGAGGACATGTGCCGCCGCCTGTTGGCCAACCCCGTCATCGAGAGGTACCGCTTCGAGATCGAGGCAGTGCCGTCACGCAGGCGCAGGGTCGCAGCAACGTAGCCTCCGGCTCGCGGCTGACAGCTCTTGGCTCATAGCTCGTGGCAGGGCGAGCCGAAGCGCCAAGTCCAAAATCCCAAATCCGAAATCTCAAGCACTAAACATCGAGCTCATAGCTCATGGCTCATGGCATGATGGGCTTGAAGTCCAAGCCGAAATCCCGAATCCGAAATCCTAAACACCTGTCTCTTATACACATCTCCGAGCCCACGAGACAGCG
>JAUCPZ010000204.1 GCA_030372995.1 Dehalococcoidia bacterium | reverse complement strand
GCGTCAGATGTGTATAAGAGACAGGCCCAGGACTGACTGCGGTCCCCGGCAGTCTCTGGACGGACTCCGGTGCCCCTTTGTCCACGGAGCGTCGTAGTGGACGCCTGTCAGAATCCGGGTGCGGCTGTTGACAGCCCCCGCCCGGTGTTCTATGATAGCGGCCTCCACATCCCGGTCCTTCGACAACCATGGCTCAAGGCAAGACCACTCAAAGGGGGTGCTAGATGGGCATGAAGATTGAGTGTCTGATCTGCCTCAAGGAGACCGCCATCCCGAAGAACCTGAACACCGGGAACTACGACGGGCAGATCACCTGCCGCGAATGTGGCTCACTGCTCCAGGTCAGGCTGGTCAGGTCCAGGGTTGAGCAACGCCGGATCGAGCGGGTGGGGCATCCCAGGCTTGATCCGGGCAGTTTCCTGGGTGCCCTGGCCTGACCGGACGCGTGCCGTAAAACGGGAACCAGACAGGAAGGAGAGGAAGATGCCGGTGACGTGGATGGACCACAACGGAAAGAGGGTCCTGTACATTGACGTTCGCCAGGCCAGCGGGAAGCAGTTTGTGGCCGAGATGGACGTATCCATGGAGATGCTGTGGGCGCAATCGGACAAGGTCCCCTATCTGGCCAATATCGCGGATGCCACGGTGTCGACCGAAGTCATGCAGTGGATCAGGAAGCATGGCCCCAACAACGCCAAGAGGATGTCGAAGCTGGCGGTGGTGGGCGTCACCGGCGTGAAGAAGGTCTTCATGGACGCCGTGGAGGTCATCTTCTCCAAGGTCGCTGTGCCGGCCCGGTCCTTCAAGACCGAACAGGAAGCCCTGGAGTGGCTGGTCAAGGAGGACGAGAAGCGTCACCGGGGCTGACCACCGTCCCCATCCGGTCAGCTCTTGAGTATGTACTCGCTGGTATACGTGGTCCGGATGCGGGTGAGATCCAGGAAGCTGGTCACGCTCCTCAGCATCACGGTCATGTTCCATGCCAGCTTGAGCGGGTTCTTCCCGGCCCCGTAGAACAGGAAGGGGTTCGTGGCGTGCTTCACTGAAGGCCAGGCCTCCTCCACGATGCCTTCGTACGGCGGCGCATCGGGGGTGACCGCCTTGACCACCACGTTCCGGATGTAGCGGCAGCGCGGCTGCATGGCCTCCGAGACCGGAGACTGCCGGCCGTGCCAGCGTTTGATCCACTCCTCCCGGGTCAGCCTCTTCGGGCGCTCCATCAGAGTGACGGCCACTATCCCCGGAGAGCGCTGGCCGTCCGGCCAGCTCCTGGGGCCGGAATGGCGATTGCCTCCGTACTCCGTGTAGATGACCTCGTCCACCAGGAAGCCCGCCAGCCTGAACCCCGCGGCCTTGATGCTCTCTTCGCAGCGTGCACGCTGTTCGGGGGTGTCGAGCCAGAGGGAGATGTCGGCGCACATGCGCTCACCGGGATGGAAGGGCGCGGCGGACTTGAAATCCGAGTCCTGGTCCGCTATGTACATGGTCAGTTTGCCGGCCCCGGACCCCAGCAGCCCGGGTGCGACCTCCCGGAGCAGGACCCTCTGCCGCTCCTTCCGGTCCTGGGCTGCGGGCCCCCAGAGGATGTAGATCAGCTTGTCCATGTTCCCCCCTTCGACTGTGAAGGTAGGGCGGCGAGGGCCGGTCTGTCTGTCAGGAATTGCCGGACAGGGACCCCCTTGCGCTATAATCTACTGCCAATAGGGGGAAGATGAAGGACGACAAGCTGCCAGTCTTTGACCACGAAAAGGGCCAACTG
>JAUCPZ010000203.1 GCA_030372995.1 Dehalococcoidia bacterium | reverse complement strand
TCTCCGGTACATACCCCCGCTCATCTTCCTCCATCTGCCTCACCAGCGCCTTCGGAACTTTGCTCGCTAGAAAATCACGAGCTGATTTCCATAACATTTCCTGTTCTTCACTTAAAGATAGGTCCATCTTCGTCCCCTTTCTCTAGTCTCAATCTACTTCTTGGGCGCCGGCTTGGGCTCTCTGGGGCATCCCAGGGCACTGGCCGCCGCGTTGCGGGCCACCTCTGTGGTCCCAGCAGCGATAGTGTTGCAGACTGTGCTCAGGTAGAGATGTTTCATCCGACCGCCCAGTCTGGTCCACTTGTCCTTCACCGGGTCGGTCTGTCTCCAGTTTCCGCCAACCGGCCCCAACGGCCCGTACAGTCCCATGATCTGCATGCCGATCTGGGCTACCCGCTGAGTCGTGATGCCGCCCAGTATCTTCACATGGTTAGCGGTGCTCACGACATTGCCGCCAGTAAGCGCCAGGTAGTTGAGCTTGTACCCCACGTTCCGGGCAACCTCTTGTTGAATGACTATGTCCGCCAACCTGTTCCGGATGATCTTGTTCTTGCAGAGGGGTACGCCGTCGACGTCCTTCGTCTCCTTGCAGTACTCAATCAAGAGGTCGATGTCACGCTTGATGTTGATCAGAAGCATGACGCCGTAGCTTCTCTCATGGCTGAGAGCCGCCATGACGATCTTCCAGCCCCCGTTGATTTCGCCCAGCAGGTTCTCCTTGGGAACCTTCACGTTGTCATAAAACACTTCATTGAAAGCTTTGAGGCCGCTCATCATTTCCAGCGGCCGCATGGTGATTCCGGGGGTCTTCTTGTACTCGACCAGGAGGATACTGATGCCCCGGTGCTTCTTGCTTAAGTCCGGATCCGTCCTGACGTAGACCGGCGCCAGATCCGCCCGGTGAGCCGCGCTTTGCCATGTCTTCTGCCCGTTGAGGATAAAGTAGTCACCCTGCAACTCGGCCCTTAGCTGAAGGTTCGCCAGGTCTGACCCGGCATTGGGCTCGCTCATGCCCGTGGCCCCCTTGATCTCGCCACGGACCATCATCGGCAGGTACTTCTGCTTTTGGGCCTCCGTGCCAAACTCCAAGATCAGATCCCCCATGCCACCGACAAACTGGTACGGGTCCAGGCCGGGAGCCCCTCGATAGGTCATTTCCTCTTCCAGGATGATCTGTTTCCAGAGAGGCTGCTCATGCCCACCGTACTTCTTGGGCCAGGTGAGCCCCAGCCACCCCTTGGCCGCCAGCTTCTTCTGCATCTGCATGCTGACTTCGTGGATGTGGTCGAAGGCGTCTTCGTGGTAGCAATCCGGATCCACGCCCGGCCAGTCCTCCGGCAGTTCTTTGTCGAGGAATTCCCTTACCTCTTTGCGGAAGGCTTCTTCCTCCGGAGTGAAGCGAAAGTCCATCAAACCCTCCTTTCCTTGGCCTTAAAGTCCTAGTTCTCTGGCAATGACCTCAGCGTGATAGGCACTGCTCCCAAAGGCAGATTCGCCTACCACTGCCTGCTTGGTAAAAAGGTGCATATCATGATCGTGCTGGAAAGCCATGGCTCCGTGTATCTCATGCCCCAGCGCAGTGATCCGCCGCGACGCCTGGCCCATCCACGCCTTGGCCAGGGACACTTCCAGGGCACACGGCATGTCTTCGCTCACCAGCCAGGCCGCCCTGCGGGTCATGCAGCGGCACGCGTCAAGGTCGTTCAGCATGTTGGCACAGTGGTGCTGGATGGCCTGATACGAACCGATGGGCTTGCCAAAAGCTATCCTGTCCTTCGCATACTGAACGCTGATCTCCAGGACATACTCGAGGCCGCCCAGCACTTCGGAACACTTGGCCACCGCCGCCCGGTGCATCACCCTTTCCAGGTAATCCTTGCCGCGGTTGAGTCCGCCCAGCATATCGGACCTTGTCAACCGGACGCCGTTGAACTTCACCTCACACTGCCTCTCCCCCGCCATGGCGGGCAGCAGGCTGCAGCTCACCCCGGGGCTCTTGGCATCCACCAGGAACAGGGTGACCCCGCCCTTCGTCTTCGCCGCCACGATGATGTAGTCGGCCACATGTGCATCGGTGACAAATAGCTTCGTGCCACTGATCGTATAGTGGTGCGCCACGTGTTTCGCCTCGACCTCGAAGAAGTCTGGCCGGTAGATAGCATGCGGCTCAGCGATGGCCATCGTGAGTATCAGTTCGCCCTTCGCCACTTTCGGGAGGATAGCCTTCTTCTGCTCTTCGGTGCCGAGTTCAAGGACCGTCAGTGCTCCGAGCACCACAGTGGACAGGAATGGCCCCGGTGCACACGCCCGGCCCATCTCTTCCATCAAGATAGTGAGATCCAGGAAGCTGGCGCCCGACCCACCGTACTCTTCCGGCAAGACCAGCCCCACCCAGCCCAGGTCCGCCATCTTCTTCCACATCTCGGGCTGATAGCCCTTGGGATCCTTTGCCAACTCCTTGACCAGCGTCTTGGGCAACTCCGTCTTGAAGAAATCCCTAGCCGTCTTCTTCAGCATCTCCTGCTGTTCGGTCAGGCCAAAGTCCATTTCTTAACTCCTTCCCACAACTGAGCCCGGACTACTTCCGCGGCAGCCCCAGGCCCGCGGTGGCCATGGTGTTTCTGGCGATTTCCGAGGTGCCTCCCGCCAGGCTGTCGCCTGCCGTCCAGAGAAACCACCGCCGCATGTTCTTCCGCAGGGTTGCCCACTTGTCGGCCTCTCCCAGGTAGGCGTATGGCCCGAGTATCTGCATCCCTCTATCGAAGAAGCGCAGGCCCATATCGTCCGCCAGCACCTTGGCTGCCGACGCCTCGTAAGTAAGCGGCATTCCCTTGTCGATCTTCCAGCCAATGCTCCAAAGCACTTGGCGGCAAGCTTCGATTTCGATCGAGCTCTCTACCAGCTTCATCCTGACGCTCGGATCCTGGGAGAGCAGAACACCATCCCGCCGGGTCTCCCTGGCGTACTGGACCAGCTCATGGGTTATCCTCTGACAGAACCGCGGCTTGGGGAAACGGGCCCAGAAGCGGTCGAACTCCAGCGTCTTGTTCAGATGGAGCACCGCCTGGTTCTTTTGGCCGAGCAGATGTCTCTTCGGGACGCGGACGTTGTCCAGGAAGACCTCGGTGTGGAATACGTCCCCAAGCATACTCACCATCGGCTGGACGGTGACTCCTGGGAGCCTCTTGTCGAGCATCAGGATGCTGATCGAGGCCCACTTTGGAGTCTTAGGGTCGGTATCCGTCCGGCAGAACAGGAAGCCGTAGTCAGAAATGTGCGCCAGCGAGCTCCAGACCTTCTGGCCGTTGACCAGGAAGCAGTCTTCCTGCTCGATGGCGGTTGTCCTGAGGGCCAGCAGGTCCGACCCGGCGTCGGGTTCGCTCATCGCCAGCCAAAGGATCGTCTCGCCCCTGCCGATGCCCGGTAGGAACTCCTGCTTCAGCTCCTCGCTGCCCATGTCCAGGATTGTGTTGGCCATAGACCAGCATATGGCCCCAGCCGCCCAGGGGACTCTGGCATAGGCCAGTTCCTCGAACAAGATCATAAGGTCCATATTGGGCCGTTCCTGCCCGCCATACTTCTTGGGCCACGTCAGAGGTATCCAGCCTTTCTGTCCCAGCAGGCGGACGAACTCATAGGAAAATGCGCCGTGCCCCCACGAGTCTTCGCCTGACTGAATCGGGAACTTCTCGGGGGGGTTGTCTTTGAGGAACTCCTGGATCTCTCGACGCCATGCCTCTTGCTCTGCAGTGAAACCAAACTCCATGTAGCCTCCTTAGAGGGACTCAGCCCACCAGATCATCAGTCTCCCGGACAGCGGTACTGGCCGCACAGAACAGGTTGTAGGCCTCCCCACCCCACCGCAGTATTCCCTTACCCTCTGTGGGGGCAGTTCTCACTGCCCCCACACCAGCGAAAGTTGCTCCTGACCTTCTACACTGCTAGTTAGCGCCGGGGCCAATGAGAGTCACAGACGCCTGGAACATGCCCGGCGTGCCTCCCTGAGAGTGAGCCAAGCCGATTTTCGGGTTCTTCAACTGGCGCTTGTCTGCCCTTCCAAGCTGCTGGTTGTACAGCTCATAGACCATCCGCAGTCCACTGGCGCCGACCGGGTGGCCAAAGGACTTCAGGCCGCCATCTGTGTTCACCGGCAGATCACCCGTCAAGGCAAAGGATTCCTTCTCCACCTCCTCGGGGCCCTTGCCTCGCCCACAGAATCCCAGAGATTCGTAGATGATGAGCTCGGTGATGGTGAAGCAATCGTGGACTTCCGCCGAGCCGATCTCCTTTCTCGGATCCTTGATGCCTGCCTGAGCATAGGCCTGCTGGGCAGCTACCCAAGTTTCGTCCCAGAAAGTGATGTCAACATCGGAGCGGAACTTCCCCTTGAACGGGTCAATGCGGCCCACCGAAAGGCCGATCCCCTTGATCAGCACGTGGGGCTTCTTCATCTCCTTGGCCTTGGCCGCGCTGGTAATAATGGCACAGGCCGCCCCGTCGGTCACAGGGCAGCAATCGAACAGTCCCAGAGGCCACGCAATTATGGGCGCATTCAGGGCTGTCTCCAGGGTAATGGCTCTGCGGAAGTGCGCCTTGGGATGAAGGGCACCGTTGGCATGATTCTTCACAGCGATCTTTGCCAGTATCTCTTTCCCCTTGTTGAACGGGATCTTGTACTTCTCGAAGTACTGTACAGCCGACTTGGCGAACGAGGCTGGCGCCGAGCCGACCACAGAAATCGGATGCATGGAACCCGGCATTTCCAGGGCGCCGCTGCCGTAGTCCTTCAGTTTCTCAAAGCCCACGCAGAGAACGGTGTCATACATACCGGCGGCAACCGAGAAGGCTCCGACCCTGAGCGCCTCGGCCGCGGTAGCGCAGTTGTTCTCCACTCTCGTGGCCGGTATCTTGTCGAGCTGGAGCGCCTCCGTCACGGTAGCTCCAGTCCACATAGCAGAGGAAACGTTGCCCACGAAAACGGCTTCAATGTCCTTGGGCCCAACCTTGGCGTCCTCGTATGCCTCATAGGCAGCGTTGATGATCATGTCAGACACGCCCATCTTCCAGAGGTCGCCAAACTGGGTGCAACCCATTCCGATGATGGCAACTTTGTCTTTAATCGTACCCATTTTCAAATCCTCCTTACCGAACTGGCTTGCACTTCCAGGCATAGGCAGCTACGTCTCCCTGCCTTTCCAGCCTTCTGAAGGTCATCTCCATAGGCTGACCGACCTTTAGGTCCTGGATATTGCCGAAGTCCGTCATTTCCAGCTCCAACCTGGCACCGTTGGCGAAGTCGATGATCGCCCTGCCCTGCGGCGGGTCGGTCACCTCAGGAATGGTAGGAATCGTATCCGTGCTGAAGCTATAGAGCTTGACTTTCTCCTCCAGCAGCTTGACCTGCTCGTAGTTGTCCTTTGAATAGCATTTCGGGCAGATCCGGCGGATCGGGAATTCTATCCAGCCACACTGCTTGCACTTGCTCGCATGGAGCTTGTACATCGAATCTCTCTCCCTCCAGAGCTGAGCCAGGCCGGGAGTAATCGGCGTCATCCTCGAAGGTTCCACGTAGAAGAGGTGACGCAGCCTGAGGTACTTCTGGTATGTGGGCACCATCTTCTTTGACTTCAGGTAGCCGAGAACGCCGTGCCGGTCCCTGGCCTTCTCGATCGCATCGGTCACCTTGAGGTACATTACATCTACGCCATCTCCCCAACCCGCTACAAGCAAAGTATCCCCAGGCTTCGCCTGTTCCAGAGCAGCGACGAGCAGCATCAAAGGATGCGCCGTCCCAGTGTTCCCCATGACGCTGAACAGACCGTCCTGTACCTGGGTCTTGGGATCAAACTTCAGTGCAGCGGCAATACCAGCATGAGCCCTGGCGTCCGGACCGCTGTAGACCAGCTTCGTAATGTTCTTGGGCTCAAGGCCGAACTTCTTCATCGCAGCCGCGATGGTCGACTGCATCATGGGAGTGTACCCTTCAGGAATGGAGAACCGGTCGTTCCAAACATGGACAAACCTGTCGGTGGCGGGCCTCCAGGTATCGGTGAAATCGGTGGAGAAAGAGTAGAAGCCTTCTATTGTGGCGATAACATCCTTGTCCCCCACCAGGAGAGCAGCGGCTCCATCGCCGCCATTCGCCTCTATTGCCGATAGAGGGCTCCCCAGTCGGCAGTCGCTGGCCGCAACCATGATCTTCTTGGCTGAACCAGCTTTGATGGTGTCCACTGCCATCCTCATGGCCGTGAGTCCACCCCTCAGCGAGTTCCCAATGTCCGCGGTGAGGATGTTGTCACCGAAGTCCAGAGCTGCCGCGACCGCTGCCGCGATCTGCTTCTCTGCGAACGGCGACGATGTTGAGGCGTGTAGCAGTCCATCGATCGATCCACGATCCATTCCTTTCGTGCAATCGAGGATGGCATCAACCGCCATAGTCAGAGCGTCTTCGTCGGCACCAGCGACGGACCGCTCTCCGGCGCCCCCCTTGCCCTCGAGAACCATTATTTCACGGGCCAATCTGTAAAGGGGTACATACGCGCCATAGGAACAGATACCTACCATTTTCCCTCCTTCTTAGTTGGTCTTTCTAGCCTAAGAGCATCGTGGTTGATCAATGCCCGGCACGTACCGCTATCCAAAATCGTCAGCAACATCACGAAATGCACCGAAGGTCGTAACAAGGCGTAGCCTGGCCGCGGCCCAGAAAGCCATGCCAGGATCGATGGGAGTGATGGGTCAGATCGGAAGACCGGGGTTCAGGATCGGCAGACCAGGATACACCAAGAGACAAGAATCGCACGGGATGCCGCGGATGCACCCCTGATCGCTGAGTCTGTCGGTGCCACCCCACAAACTATGATTATAGCGCTTACCAATTGGGGTGTAAAACTTCGCCCCCCAGCCTGCCACCATCCTGGGCCACCGCGCCCTAGCCCAAGCCCCACAGGCCCCACCCTCGCCGCATGCTGCGTGAGCTGGGTCTGACGCCATCAACTCCACGAGTCGCCGCCGGGATTCTCCTGTCCGCCATTCCGTTGTCAGACAGCGCAGCTATGTGCCCCATTCAGGAGCCCGGGCGACTCCCTGCTCACGGGCAAGACGCGCCGCAGGCTACAGCACACATCCCTTGGCAAGAATCACAGCCTCGCAGTATAATTCGCTTCGGTGGTTCCAAGTCTAGGTTACCAAAGCTGAGACAAGATGACGTCCAAAGGCTATGGGTGACCCAGGTTGAGCCAACTACGATTCTGAGAAGAAAGGAGGTCATCCATAGGCACGGCGGACAAGACACTCACGTGCTCCGATTGCGGATCTACTTTCACCTTCTCCGCAAGAGAACAGGAGATGTTCGCATCCAGGGGCTACACCAATGAGCCCAAGCGATGTCTCCCCTGCCGCGAAGCAAGGAGAGCGTCCCGCGAGAACTCGGGCGATGGAAGTGCAACCAGGCCGAGACGCCAGATGTATCCCACCATCTGCGCCCAGTGCGGCAAGGAAACCCAGGTGCCGTTCCAGCCCAGAGGCGATCGGCCGGTCTATTGTAGCGAGTGCTACAGCAAGATCCGACCCGCGGGCAGTCGGTAGACACTGAGTCCGAATGCAGAAAGGGGCCTGTCTCTTATACACATCTGACGCTGCCGACGAGTTCCGAA
>JAUCPZ010000202.1 GCA_030372995.1 Dehalococcoidia bacterium | reverse complement strand
GATCTACACCGTTCGGAACTCGTCGGCAGCGTCAGATGTGTATAAGAGACAGCATCTCCCTTTGAAGGGAGAGGGCAGGGTGAGGGTAGCAATGTCCATCTACGATGCCTACATACCCAAGATAGCCGACTACGTGGCCGACCTGCGGTCAAAGAGTCGCCAGATCCGGGAGTTCCGGGCTCCCTCTGACATCGGTAGCCTTCTGGAGGGGCTGCCGGTGCGCGTCGGCCCAGGGGCGAACCAGGGCATCATCCTGCGCGGTGACACCTTCCTCGAGATCGGGAACCCCGAAGCCGGTTCCGCCGCCTTCCTTCTCTGGACGGACAAGCCATCGCTGATCCACGATGGCAGGATTACCCTGATCGGGCCGGACATTCCTGAATCACCGGATGCCAGCCTGCCTTTCGGCCAGGTGCTCATGGTGGCCGGCCGGGATCTGACGGAGAAGGATCACCAGACGCTGGAGCACACACAGTTCATCGCCGACCGCATAGAGGGCTACATGATCCGCAGCGTCTCCCAGTTGATCTGGTCCAGAATCAGCAGGGACGCCGCCGCCAAGGGCTTCCGCTTCGAGACGCTGGGAAGATCTCTCATGCACATCTTCAAGACGGACGTGCCCAAGATAGAGGCCATGGAGATTCTCTTCGTCACTTCCGGAAGAGACGATATTGACCCCCTGGTAGCCATCGCCGCTCAGGTCAACAAGATCTTCAGGAGCGTGCTGAAAGACGAGTGGAAGGCCAAGGGCTTTGACGTGTACGAATGTGCCTCCGGCTACGACTGCAAGTCCTGCCCCGACCAGCCTGTCTGCGACGACATCAGGGACGTCATCAAGGTGCGCAAGAAGAAAGGCGATGGGCCGAAGCCTGACCACGAGTAGCGGGACCTCTCTGCGTTTCTTCTCTTTCCCAGGATCGAAGACGCAGCTCGGGGGAATGGGGGCCAGGGGGTTCACGCCTTCTCATGGGAGACGGAACAGCGCTGGTGCCGCACCAGGGCCGCCAGGTATCACAGGTAGCAGAAATGGTGGCCCCGATGTCTGACATCTCCAAAGTCACCAAGAGGCTGGTGGCCGTATCCGGCAAGGGCGGCACCGGCAAGACCGCGTTCACCGCCATGATGACGAGGGCCCTTATGGAAAGCGGCCAGGCTGGCAAGCTGCTCCTGATCGATGCTGACCCGGCACTCGGTCTGCCCAACGCCCTGGGCGTGAAGGTTAAACGGACCATGGGCCAGGTCCGCGAAGACATCATCAAGACGGCCAGGAGCGGAGACCAGAGCGAGAAGCTCCAGATAGCCGACCGGCTGGACTACATGACGATGGAGGCCCTTCTGGAGACGGACGGTTACGCCCTGATCGCCATGGGGCGCACCGAAACGCTCGGCTGTTTCTGTCCCGTCAACGACCTCTTGCGCGGCGCCATCGAGACTCTTTCAAAGAGCTTCGACACCATCGTCATTGACGGTGAAGCCGGGGTCGAGCAGATCAATCGGCAGGTGGTACGCCGCGTGGACATCCTGATCATAGTCAGCGACGCCACCGCCAGAGGACTGCAGACGGCAGCCCTTATACGCAAGATGGTGATCGAGGACAAGGTGATCGACTGTGGGAAGCTGGGCATAGTGTTCAACCGGGTGACGGGCAACAGGCCGCTGCTGGAGCAGGCCGCGCAGAAGATCGGCCTGGAGATCCTGGGCTTCATACCTCAGGACGAAAACATCGCGTATCATGACCTCGTCGGCCAGCCGATACTGGGACTCCCGTCGGATTCACCCGGCCTGGTCTCCGTTTGCGACATCGTGCGGAGGCACATCCTGAGCCGGTAGTTTGCCGGTCTTTTATTCCATCGACCGCCCTGGCACTGACCACACGCAATCGGCAGAGAGAGCTCGTAACAGGTTGTGAGGCATGTACCAGCTCGTCGACTCACACGCCCATCTTGAAGAACTGGAAGACCTCGATCCGGCGATCGAAAGAGCGAGGGAAGCTGGCGTCGTGGCCATCGTGGCCGTCGGCTCGGAATACCGGTCAAACAACCAGGTCTTGGAGATCGCCGCCAAGCACCACGGCTTCGTCCACCCGGCGCTGGGCCTGCACCCGGGCCTGCTGCCGCAGGCAGCCTCTTCCCTGGAGCAGGAACTGCAGTTTATCGAAGACCACCTCCCCCACGCAGTGGCCATCGGCGAGGTGGGGCTGGATTATCACAAGAGGGTCTTGAGCGTGAGCAGCAAGGAGCGCCAGCATGCTGTGTTTGGGACACTCCTGTCGCTGGGAAAGAGGCACAGAAAGCCAATCATCATCCACTCCCGCTATGCCTGGAGAGACTCTTTCGCACTCACAAAGGAGGCTGGTGTTGAACTGGCCGTCTTCCACTGGTACACGGGGCCGAGCAACGTGCTGTCGGAGATACTGGACGCCGGCTATTTCGTCTCCGCCACGCTGGCCGCAGAGTACCATGCCGAGCACCGCAGAGCAGTGAAAGAAGCGCCAATGGAGAAGCTGCTGCTCGAGACTGACTGCCCGGTGGTATATCGGGGACACCGGTCGGAGCCCGCCGACGTTGCGCGGTCACTTCTGGCGACGGCGGAACTCAAAGGGTTGCCCACCGACCTCGTAGCCGAGACGACCACACAGAACGCCATGAGTCTCTTCGACCTCCCTGGATTCCCGCCTCCGCGGGAATGACAATAGAGGGCGCAGGGAATCCTCCCTGCCGAGGGTTTGAGGGTGCCCCTCAATCCCCCTCCTTTCTATCCCCCCAAGACTGGGGGCAGGGGGTTGAAACCACGCATCAATGAGATCCACCTTTGGCCGTGGGGACAGTGCTGGTCATACTGCTGAATCCCGACGTTTGGTCTACGCCGCAAGACGTTTGACAGCGACAGGGTGTGATGCTATACGTCAACCAAGGAAAGGGGGACTGCCATGAACATCTGCCTGGTACACATCACCGAAATGCCCGAGGGGTTTCACGACGTCTGGTTCAGCATGGTGGAGCACAGCTTCAAGAAGGTGCTCCGCCCGGACACCAAGGTCACCTTGAAGCCGATTAAGCACGGACTCAAGGGCGACAACGTCCTCGACTTCGACAACCCTTACTTCGCCCTTATGGACAAACGCGAGATCATCGAAGCGTTCATTGAGGCCGACAAGGAGGGCTTCGATGCCGGCGCAGTGCACTGCTTCGCTGACCCCGGTATCAGAGAGGCCCGTTCGGTGGTCAGCATGCCCATCTTCGGCCCCGCCGAGTGCGCCATGCACCTGGCGTGCCTCCTGGGAAGGCGCTTTGCCATCATCGGCACGAACATGCCCGGACAGCACGCCCAGATCGAGGAACAGGTGCGGGAACAGGGTCTCGAAGGGCGCCTGATACCGAACGGGATCAGATTCGACAAGGAGCCCTTCGTCACGGCCTTCGGAAAGTGGATGGGGAACCCGCAGCTCGCCGCCGACAGCGTGGCCGAAGTAGCCCGGGAGTGCGTCGCTGATGGCGCCGACGTCATCGTCATCGGCTGTGCCGGCACGAGCCTCTTCTGCAGCATGGTGGGCTTCAATCAGATTACGGTCGACGGTCAGGTAGTGCCTATCATTGACTCGGTCATGGCTGCCGTAAAGACGGCCGAGATGGCCGTGGATATCAAGAAAGGCGCGGGACTGCCCATGCCCGCCCGAACGCGGAACTACGTACTGCCGACGAAGGAGGACTGGGTAAGGGTCAGGGGCAACTTCGGACTGCCGGCGTAGACGCGCTGGTCGGATGGGAGCAGACGCTTCTTCTCAAGCCGTGGGCCTTGCGTGTGCACTCTCGGCTCAAGTGTGCAGCTCGATTATGTCACCGTCCTGTAAGACGTAGTCCCGCCTGACCCTCTGACCATCGAACTTTCCAGAGCCCCAAACCTGGGCATACTTCAGGTTGCGCGCGAAGTCCTTATGTACCGTTTCCGCGACATCGCCCACCGTGCTGCCTCTTTTCACCACAGAGGGCTCGGTCAGATCGGCTTTGCCGCCCGGCGGCTTGGTGTAAACGCGGACCACGTCCAGAGCCTTGTAGACCATCTCCCTGAACTCCTCCAGCCCATCCCCCCGGGACGCTGATACAGCGATCACGGGCAGCTTCCCACTGCAGCGGGACAGCAGCAGTTCCAGTGCCTGCTGAGAGTTATCCATATCCGTCTTGTTGGCAATCACCAGCGCGCGCTTGACGTGGGTCATCCCCGGCGGAGGCTCCTTCAGCTCATTTGATGCCGCCATCCTGTGCTTAGCCAGCCATTCGAGAACAGTATCCAGTTGAGCCACTGGATCCAAGGTCACATCCACCACGATCAGGACGAGGTCAGCATTCTTGACGATGTTGGGCAGCCATGAGCTGACTTCCGGAGCAGTTATGGCCGGGAGGTCAACGAGTTGCACTTGGACGTTCTCGTACTCCATCATGCCTGGGATAGGCAGGCGGGTGGTGAAGGGATAGTCGGCCACTTGGGGTGCTGCCTGCGTGAGGGCCGCCACCAAGCGGGACTTGCCGACGTTGGCCAATCCGACCAGAGCCGCCTGACCCGCTCCCTCCTTCCGGACATAGTAGAGCTGGCTTCCCTTCTTGGCGACAAAGGGGCGCCTCTCGGCTTCTTCGGACAGCTTGGCGATCTTGGTTCTCAGCTCAGCCCGGAGCCGGTCGGTCCCCTTGTGCTTGGGCATGAGGGCAAACATCTCTTCCAGGGCCTCGATCTTCTCTTGTGGAGTCCTGGCTGCTCTGTAGCGCTTTTCGGCTTCGAAGTATTGGGGTGGAAGATTGGCCGGCATTGCCTTTCCCGATGATCGGTATGAAGGGCCAACCCGGATTGACCGGAGGGAGAGACCGGATGCCCTGGGAGTATGATATCGTGCTGGATGTGAACGCGCAATACTTGACACCCGAACTGGCGATATGATACTTTTACTATGTACCAAATGGGACCTTAACAACTGGATAGTGGAAGGAAGTTTTGGAGGGTTTGATCCTAGCTCAGGATGAACGCTGGCGGCGTGCCTAATGCATGCAAGTCGAACGGCACTTCGATTTCGGTTGGAGTGCAGTGGCGAACGGCTGAGTAATGCGAAGGTAACCTACCCTTCAGTGGGGAATATCTCCGAGAAATCGGAGCCAATTCCGCATGTCGTCCTCACACGCGAGTGTGATGATGAAAGCCTTCGGGCGCTGGAGGATGGGCCTTCGTCCCATCAGGCAGTTGGCAGGGTAACGGCCTACCAAACCTGAGACGGGTAGCTGGTCTGAGAGGATGGTCAGCCAGATGGGGACTGAGATACGGCCCCAACTCCTACGGGAGGCAGCAGCAAGGGATATTGCGCAATGGGCGAAAGCCTGACGCAGCGACGCCGCGTGAGGGATGAAGGCCTTCGGGTCGTAAACCTCTTTTATTGGTGAAGAGTAAGGACGGTAACCAATGAATAAGCCTCGGCTAACTACGTGCCAGCAGCCGCGGTAATACGTAGGAGGCGAGCGTTATCCGGATTTACTGGGCGTAAAGCGCGTGTAGGCGGCTTTCTAAGTTGGCAGTGAAAGGTCCCGGCTCAACTGGGATTCGTCTGCCAATACTGGAGAGCTTGAGGGCACCAGAGGAAAGTGGAACTCGCGGTGTAGCGGTGAAATGTGTAGATATCGCGAGGAACACCGGTGGCGAAGGCGGCTTTCTGGGGTGTTCCTGACGCTGAGGCGCGAAAGCGTGGGGAGCGAAGCGGATTAGATACCCGCGTAGTCCACGCCCTAAACGGTGGATACTTGGTATGGGGGGTATCGACCCCCTCCGTGCCGAAGCTAACGCTTTAAGTATCCCGCCTGGGGACTACGGTCGCAAGACTAAAACTCAAAGGAATTGACGGGGGCCCGCACAAGCAGCGGAGCGTGTGGTTTAATTCGATGCAACACGAAGAACCTTACCAAGGCTTGACATGCTAGTGGTAGGGACCCGAAAGGGCGACGACTCACCTTCGGGTGAGAGCTAGCACAGGTGCTACATGGCTGTCGTCAGCTCGTGCCGTGAGGTGTTGGGTTAAGTCCCATAACGAGCGCAACCCCTGTTCTGTGTTGATTTCTCACAGGAGACTGCCCAGGAATTCTGGGAGGAAGGTGGGGATGACGTCAAGTCAGCATGGCCTTTATGCCTTGGGCGACACACACGCTACAATGGGTGGTACAAAGGGCAGCGAAAGAGCGATCTGGAGCTAATCCCATAAAGCCACCCCCAGTTCAGATTGCAGGCTGAAACCCGCCTGCATGAAGGTGGAGTTGCTAGTAACCGCAGGTCAGCATACTGCGGTGAATACGTTCTCGGGCCTTGTACACACCGCCCGTCACGTCATGAAAGCTGGCAACACCTGAAGTCGATGAGCTAACTCGCAAGAGAGGCAGTCGCCGAGGGTGGGGCTAGTGATTGGGACGAAGTCGTAACAAGGTAGCTGTACCGGAAGGTGCGGCTGGATCACCTCCTTTCTAGGGAGTTCAGACTCCTAGGTCGATCCCCTTCGGGGGTACCTACAGTGTGATTTCCCCTCCTCCCTTCCACTATCCAGCGGTTAAGGTCTGTTTTTAGGCGCCACCAGGCCAAACCCTGGCACCCTGCTGGGGACTGGTGATTGAGGGCGACTAGCTCAGTTGGTTAGAGCACAGTCCTGATAAGACTGGGGTCTCAGGTTCGAATCCTGAGTCGCCCACCACGTCTGCAAGGGTTGCGGTTCCGCAGAATGACCCCCTGGAAAGCCTGCCCTTGCGGGACCTTCTGGTCCAGCTCTTGGGCAAGGACGGGCGCAGGGTCATGGAGCTCAAGACCCTGAGCAACGCCGAACTCTTCGAACGTTGGCGGCGGGAGCTCGGCTTCCGCTACCGCACCGAAAGGCCCCGCAAGGAGGCTATCCGGTTCGCCAGCCTCTTCGAGAGGTTCCTGGGAGGCTACCCGCCATCAGCCAACCTCGCCAAGCAGTTCCTGTCTGGGTACCTGGACCGGAAGCAAAACACCCGGGCCGGATACTACGCCCAGCTCGCCATGTTCATGAAGTGGTACGGCGATCCTATCGACGACTGCCGGGTCAGCCCCGCGGAGGAAATGCCCGAACTGGTGGACTCCAGGGACCTCGACAGGATAGAAGAGGCCATCCGAAACCGCAAGACCCACAAGAAGCTCATCCAGCGGGACATCCTGTTGGTGCGGACACTGCGGTACACGGGCATGAGGCGGGCGGAGGCCGCCCACCTCCGCGTATGTGACATCGATTTCGCCGGCAGGATGCTGATGGTGCGGGGCGGCAAGGGGTGCAAAGACCGGGCGATTCCGATGCTGGACTCTCTCATGACCGAAATGCAGACCTACTGCGCCGCCAAGCAACGGGAAGACCTGGTCTTCGGCCTCAAAGATGTCTCGGTCAGCGGCTTGGTCAGCATCTGGGCACACAAGGCTGGCGTCCCCCATATCCACGCTCACTCGTACAGGCACTTCTTCGGCACGGAACTGGCCAGGAAAGGGGCCTCCGCCAGAGCCATCATGATCCTGATGGGCCACAAGAGTATGCAGACCAGCCAGCGGTATATCGATCTGGTGGCAGACGACCTGCGAAGTGCCATAGACCGGCTCTCAGAGCCTCAGGCGAGGCCTGAGGGCACGGACACGGGAAAGGCCGAGTCCCCCACAATCTACGATTTCCAGGTGGCAGGAGAGTGACACCTGCAGAACCGGCTTCCACGCCGCAAGGAGCAGACGCCAGTGATGCGCTTCGATTAGTCACATCCCCGGGTAGGTCTGTGGGGAGTCCCGGACTCTGGAGAAAGAGCGGCTATCAGGCTGAGTAGTACCTGTCTCTTATACACATCTGACGCTGCCGACGAGTTCCGAA
>JAUCPZ010000201.1 GCA_030372995.1 Dehalococcoidia bacterium | reverse complement strand
AGGGCGCCCGCTACGACATCATAGTGGTGGCTGAAGGAGCCAAGCCGGCGGGCGGAACCGAGGTGGTCAAAGACAGCACCGTGGACGGCTTCGGGCACAAGACGCTGGGTGGTATCGGCGAGTATGTGGCCAAGCGCATCATGGATGGCACGAAACTGGAGACCCGCAGCATCGTCCTGAGCCACCTGCAGCGTGGCGGCGCACCGTGCGCGTACGACCGCCGTATGGGGCGCTACTTCGGGATTGCTGCGGTGGACCTCATCGTCAAGGGTGATTTCGGGAAGCTCGTGGCCTACCGGAATGGACGGATCACCTGTGTTCCCATCAGTGACGTTCTGGGCAAGCTCAGCCTAGTGGATGTGAAGACGCAGTACGACACCGAACGGTATAATGGCCGCAGGACTATTATCACCGGTGGCTGTGTTGCCTGAGAGCCCTGACAACACGCACGGCCAGCCGGCGGGCTGAACGGTCCGGCAGCCGCGAATGGAAAGACGCAGGCATGGCAATTAGTCCCGAACAGATCGATGCCGCAATAGAGGCGGCCGTTTTTGCCACCGGAGAGGAGGCAAGGCGGCATTACCGCCGTGAGATCGGGGCGCTGGCGCAATCACAGGGGATCTACCCAGCCAGCATCCAGGGCCTGTACGAGGCGGCGGGCAAGGGCCTGTACCGGAACAAGACGGTTCCAGCCATGAATCTTCGCGGCATGACGTACCAGGTGGCGCGGGCGGTGTTCCGCGCTGCTTTGAAAAACAAAGTGGGCGCCTTCATCTTTGAGATCGCCCGCTCCGAGATCGGCTATACGAAGCAGAGCCCCGGCGAATACGCTGCCTGTGTCCTGGCGGCGGCCGTCAAGGAGGGCTTCAGGGGACCCGTATTCATTCAGGGCGACCATTACCAGGTCAATGCTGGCAAGTTCAGCACGGAGCCTGACAAGGAACTCAAAGCGATCGAGGACCTCGTCCGCGAGTCGCTGGAGGCCGGGTTTCTGAACATCGATATCGACGCTTCGACGATCGTGGATCTGACGCAGCACACGCTGGACAAGCAGCAGGAGAACAACTGCCGGATCACGGCCGAGATGACCAAGTTCATTCGCCGCATGGAGCCTGAAGGAGTCACCGTGTCCGTGGGTGGGGAGATCGGTGAGGTGGGGGGACGCAACAGCACCGTGGAGGACCTGCGGGCATTCATGACCGGATACCGGAAGGTGCTGGGATCTGGCGTCAAGGGCGTCTCCAAGATCAGCGTGCAGACCGGCACGACGCATGGCGGGGTGGTTCTGCCCGACGGGTCGCTGGCCAAAGTGGAGCTGGATTTCAAGGTGCTGGAAGAGCTGTCGAGGGTGGCGCGGGATGAGTATGGCATGGCTGGCGCCGTGCAGCACGGCGCGTCAACACTGCCGGAGGAAGCCTTCTCCCTCTTCCCCAAGGCAGGCACCGCGGAGGTGCATCTGGCCACCGGCTTCCAGAACATCATCTATGACAGCCCCTATTTCCCGAAGGAACTGATGGACAAGATCGCCGGCCACCTGGTGAACAACTACAGCCATGAAGCCAAGAAAGGTGAGACCAGGGAGCAGTTCCTGTACAAGACCCGGAAGAGGGCCTTCGGCGATTTCAAGAAGGAGATCTGGGGTCTGCCGGAAGAGAGCGTGAAGGCGATTGGCGATGCGCTGGAGAGCCGGTTCTCCTTGCTGTTCCGGGAGCTGAACGTGGTGAATACCGTGGACTTGGTGGCCAAGTACGTGGTCCATCAGCCGTCATCTGCATGATCCGTGACCAATTGCCTCACGTATGCGTCAGCCGCGCGGCATTTCCCCGAAAACGCTAGACTATACGTGATGGTGTTCATTCGCATCTTGGGGACAGTGGTGGGTTACGCATTCGTTCAACCTATCCCACAGTGCTGGGCGCATCGCAGTGCGCGCATACTTCACGGTGCAGCGGAAGGCTGCCGGGGGTTTGGGGGTGTCCCCCGATTCACTCTTTCTCTTCCCCTTTTGCCAAAGGGGGATCGAGGGGGATTGGCTCAAGGGATGAGTTGGGAGTGGGCACAGTCCCCATTACAGTTGTTGACATAACAATGAGAAGGGTCAGGAACTTCTGCATCATAGCCCATATCGACCACGGCAAGTCCAGCCTCGCCGACCGCATACTGGAGCTTACCGGCGTCATCCACACCTCAGGGATGGAGCAGGTGCTGGACAGCATGGAACTGGAACGCGAGCGTGGCATCACTATCAAGGCCAAGCCCGTCAGGATACCCTACAGGTCGAAGAGCGGCCAGGATTACGTTCTGAACCTGATCGATACGCCAGGGCACATCGACTTCAACTATGAAGTCTCCCGCAGTCTGAAAGCCTGCGAAGGCGCAGTGCTGCTGGTCGATGCTTCCCAGGGCGTCGAAGCCCAGACCATTGGCAATGCATACTTTGCTGTTGATGCCGGACTGGAGATCATCCCGGTTATCAACAAGATCGATCTGCCCAATGCCATGATTGACGAGTGCCGCCTGCAGTTCGAGGAATTGCTGGGGCTGTCGGCGATGGATGCTCTCCTAGTCTCTGCCAAAGAGGGCACAGGTGTGCTGGAACTGCTGGAGGCCATCGTCGCGCGGATTCCGCCGCCCAAAGACGATTTGGATGCGCCCCTGAGCTGCCTCATCTTTGACTCGCACTACGACGCCTACCGCGGCGTGATAGCCCACGTCCGGCTCTTTTCCGGCAGCCTGGCACCGGGAGATAGGATCACAGTGAAGTCCACGGGGAAGACCTACGAAGTCAATGAGGTAGGCTGCTTTACTCCGCAGGAGACACCTGTGGAGAGACTGGTGGCTGGCGACGTCGGCTACGTCGGAGCCATGATCCGGGACGTGGCTGACATCAGCGTCGGTGATACCATCATCTCGCCGCAGCACCCGGAGACTCCGGCCGTCCCCGGGTTCCGCAAGCTGCAGCCTATGGTCTTCTGTGGTCTTTACCCTATCAACACCAGCGACTATGAGAAGCTTCAGGTGGCTCTGGAGAAGTTCCAGCTCAATGACTCGGCCATTGTCTACGAGAAGGAGAGTTCGGCCGCGTTGGGGCATGGTTTCCGGGTGGGCTTCCTCGGCATGCTTCACATGGAGATCACCATCGAGCGGCTGCGGCGGGAGTACGAGCAGGACCTGATCGCCACTATGCCGTCAGTGGCCTACAAGGTGGTGACCACCAGGGGTGAAACGCTCCTGATCGACAACCCCTCCAAGTTCCCGAAACCGCAAGAGATTGACCACATCGAGGAACCTATGATCCGGGCGCATATCGTCATGCCGGCGGAGCACGTTGGCCCGGTGATGGAGCTGTCCAATAACCGGCGAGGAACGCTGGTGAGCATGGAACATCCGGATACCAGAAGGGTGGTGCTGGTCTACGACTTCCCGCTGGTCGAGGTCATTGCCAACTACTACGACCGGCTGAAGAGTGTCAGCCGGGGGTATGCGAGCATGGACTACGAATTCATTGGCTACCGGGAAGGCGACCTGGTCAAGGTGGACATTCTAGTCAACGGTGAACTGGTGGATGCCTTCTCGTACATTGCCACCCGCGAGAGCGCCGTGCCAAGGGGACGGGCATTGGTGCAGAAACTGAGGAAGCTGATACCGCGGCAGCAGTTCAAGGTTCCACTGCAGGCCGCGATTGGTGGCAACGTCATTGCCCGCGAGGATATCGCCCCGATGCGGAAGGACGTGCTGGCCAAGTGCTACGGCGGCGATGTGACGCGGAAGAGAAAACTCCTGGAGAAGCAGAGGGAGGGGAAGAAGCGGATGAAGATGGTCGGTGCGGTGGAGGTGCCCCAAGAAGCCTTCCTGTCCTTGCTCAGGCTGGAGGACTAGGATGGCCGGGCTCTACGTTCACGTGCCGTTCTGCGTCTCCAAGTGTGCCTACTGCGACTTCTATTCCGTGTGCGGACGGCTGGATCTCTTGTCTCCATATGTTGACGCAGTACATGCCGAAGCTCGGGTCTGGGCCGGCATGTCATTCGAGACGCTGTACATAGGTGGGGGGACGCCCAGCCTCCTGGGGGTGGCGGGGCTGCAAAGACTGGTCCGTGGTCTCAGGGACGTTTTCGATCTCTCGAGCCTGACCGAAGCCACGATCGAAGTCAATCCTGAATCGGCGTCCGAGGAGTCTCTCCGCGTTGCCATGGATCTCGGATTCAGCCGGGTGTCGATCGGGGCCCAGTCGCTTTCGGATCATGAACTGCGCAGCGTGGGCCGGGTGCACAGCGCAAGGCAGGCGGCGGACGCCGTGCACCGGGCGGTGCAGTTGGGCTTCAGTGGCGTATCAGCCGACGTGATTGTGGGCTTGCCGGGGCAAACGGCAGAGTCCGTTCGTTGCACTCTGAACGGACTGGTCGGCCTGGGCGTGAACCATCTCTCACTCTACTGTATGTCTCTTGAAGAAGGTAACCCGCTCTCGGTGAGTCCTCCGCCCGATTTGCCTTCCGATGATCTGCAGGCAGACCTGTTTGAGGAGGGGCGGGATATCCTCGAGGGGTGGGGGTTCATCCATTACGAGGTTTCGAACTTCTGCCGGCCCGGACGGGAATGCCTTCACAACCTGAATTACTGGCGCGGCGGCGAGTACGTTGGTCTTGGCCCGGCAGCGGCGTCGCACCTCGGTGGCCCACGGTGGAAGAACCGCTCTGACCTAATAGCGTACCTTGACGCTCCGTCAGGCGTAAGAGAGGGGATGGAAGAACTGAGCCCCGAGAGGAAGATGGGTGAGGAGGCTATGCTCCGTCTGCGGCTTCTGGTGGAAGGAGTGTCTGGCGAGGCGATGGAGGAGCGCTTCGGTGATGGAGGGAAGAGGCTAATCTCGCAACTTGACGCTCTCGCTGCCGCGGGGCTTCTGGCCCGGGAGGGGTCGAGTTATCGGCTGCCGCGTTCGCGAGTACTCACCTCCAACCATGTGCTGGCTCAAGTTCTGTGATGAGATGGTCCGGGGGCTCGGTACGGGTGGTGTGGGGGAACAAGGATGTCAAAGCGTATCAAACGAGGGGAATCCTGGGCATGTCTGTGCCCGATACGGCCGGTGACAGCACTACTGAAGCCTATTCGAAGCCTTGTTCCAGGCTCTGCTCAAAGGTGTCTTCGACTATGATCTCGTAGGGGCACTGTATGGCCCCGGTGGGACACACTGCCTCGCACTCAGTGCAGTAGCCGCACTCGTCAGTCTCGTGAATCTCCACTACGCTACCACTGATTACCAGAGCTCCACACTCACATACGCTGATACACAGACCGCATCCGTTGCACAACTCCGTGTCAATGATAGGCATATCAAACATATGTGACCTCTGCGACGACCTCTATTTTTTCACTCCCGCCCGTCATGAGTATGTGACCTTTGTCTCCATTTCCACAGCCCGGTGTCAGGCTACTCCACCAATCTGCTGCAATGTCTTCCTGTTAGTGACCACGATGCGATGTCGTTCCATCCGGATAGCTCCTTCTTCCTCCAAGGCCTTGAGCGAACGGCCCACCACCTCGCGAGCTGTGCCGACCATCGCGGCCATCTCCTGCTGCGTCAGCCTTGGCCGGTGCGATCCCTCCTCAGGGGTGCCGTGGTCGGTGGCATACTCCAGCAGCAGCTTGGCTACCCGGCTGGTGACGTCACGGAACGAGAGGTCCTCCACCATGGAGACGAAGTGACGCACCTTCTTCGAAAGCACCCTTATTACGTTCATGGCTACCTTGGGATTCTCCCGCAGGAGTCCCTCGAGGTCGGTCTTCGTCATTCCATAGAGAACGACGGGTGTGATGGCCACAGCGCTGGCCAGGTTAGGTCCGCCGTCGAGGATCGGGACATCGTTGAAGGATTCGCCCGCCCGAAGCAGACACAGAATCTGCTCTTTGCCTTCGATGGATGTCTTGAAAACCTTCACTGCGCCGGACACGACGAAGTAGATGGCCTCGGCGGGGTCTTCCTCCATAAGGATCATGTCCCCGCGCTCGAAGGATTGCTCGAACATGCGGGAGGCAACGGACTGTAGATCGGCGTCACTGAGTCCGGCGAAGTAAGGAATCCCCTTCAACAGATCGACGTCAACGGCCATATTCTTGAGCTCGTCTCGGGATGGATGTGAGCCTATGTTACTTAGGCAGCAGCAACAGTGTCAAGGGATTGCCGCCACTGCAGCCAAGCTTGTGACGAGAATGTGATCAGGAGGTGAATGATGAGCAATGACTAACCGTCCAGACTCCAGCGCTCCTTCCTGCTGAACCAACCCTGCGGGTTGGAGAGGTACTCAAAGGAATCGAGCAGCGCCAGGTAGTGAACCCGCTCTTCTCCCGTCAGTGCCTTGTAGAAGGACTTCTCGGGCGGGGAATCGGCCTCTTCAAAGCGGGTCTTGTAGAAGACGTAGCTCTTGTCCTCCAGCGCCATGGCCGTCTTGAAGGCGTCTATTTCTGTCTGGGCCGGCCTCACTGGGTCGGCGTCCATGTCCTCAAACGCCTCGTCGAGCACGCTCTTCAGGCTCGTTGCATGCTTGAACACAGTCTCCTTCGCTGGCCAGCCCTTGTTGGCTTTGATTGCCTCGTAGATCTCCAGTGCCTTTTGCGCATGCTGGTCTTCGTCTTCAGCCAGCCGCTGAAAGAATTTCTTCAGGACCGGAGTGCCGCCCTTGGCTGCAGAATCCAGGTAGAACTTCTTCCCCTCTGCCTCCATCTGAAGGGCTGTTTCCAGGGCCTGTGTCGTCTTGTCTATGTGGTGGGTCATGATCGAGATTACCTCCTCTCAAAGTCTGATATAAATGGGCTATTTGTAGCAAATGTTACGCTTTGGCCCTGACGTTGTTGAGCCGCCGGCAACACGGGCAAGTGCCTAAGGAGTCTCCGCCCGCCCCAGCCTTTGGCCCATTTCGAACGCGTCCTTGAGCGCCGATGGATGCTTCTTGATATCGCCCTTCTGGTCTACTCCCCTGATCAGGAGTTCTGCCGCGTATTCCACGCCGATGGTCTTGAAGAAGTACTTCACAGTGGCTTTCGAACCGTCGAAGAGCGTCGCCCCCCTGGTTGCGCCCACCGCAATGAAGGCCCCCCTGCGCCCCGCTCCCGGCCAGTTGCGCTTCAACCAGTGCTTCCTGGCCCACAGCGCCTGGCAGCGGTCGATGAGCGCCTTGAGTTGCGCCGTGACGCCGTAGAAGAAGATGGGAGAGGCAACCACTACGACGTCGGCTTCCACAAGCTTGGGGTAGAGGGCGTCCATGTCGTCCCTGATAGTGCACTCACCGTCTTTGAGACAACCGTAGTACTCGCGGCAGGGCGAGATATTGAGGCGGTCCACAATGATCTTCTCAACCTCCGCCCCCTGCCTGCGGGCCCCTTCCAGGACGGCATCGAGGAGCAGGTCGGTGTTTCCCCCTGCTCTTGGACTGCCCATGATCCCCAGAATCTTCATCCCAGCCCGCCAAACGCTATTCGATCCTCTTGAACATCTTGGCCAGCGCCCCGCACACCGGGCACTTGTCCGGGGCTGACCCCTCCACCGTATGGCCGCAAACCTGGCAGACGAAGAATGGCTTTTCGGGCATGGCCTTCCCTTCGCTCAGGCTCTTGAGAGCCGCCTCAAACAGGCCGTGGTGCGTCCTTTCCACCTGATTGGCCATATCGAAGCTGCGCCTGGCGCTGGTCGCGTTCTCACTCTCCGCGTCCTTGATGAACGCGGGATACATCTGAGTGAACTCGTGGTGCTCACCGCCGATAGCCGCTGACAGGTTCTCCTTCGTGGACTTGATGCCCTGCAACACTCTGAGGTGATTGCGGGCATGCACGGTCTCGGCCTCGGCCGCCGCCCGGAAGAGGCGCGCGATTTGCTTCTGTCCTTCCTCCTCGGCCTTCTCAGCGAAGAAGAGATACTTGCGGTTGGCCTGGCTTTCCCCGGCGAAGGCTTGCTGCAGGTCGTCCGTGGTCTTGCTCATCATCTGCCTCCCTATTCTGAAATCCCTTTCATCTTGAGATGCTCCTTGCGCATGCACTTGTCCATAACCACCTGAAGGCCGGCTTCCCGGGCCCGGCTGGCGGCTGACTCATTGATTACCCCCTCCTGCATCCACACCACCTTGGCTCCAATGCCGATAGCCTGCTCCACGACCGGCAGGACGTCGTCGGAGCGGCGGAAGACATCGACCACGTCCACCCTCTCTGGGATGGCGGCCAAGTCCGGATAGCTCGCCTCGCCATCTATCTGGCTGAACAGAGGGTTCACCGGTATCACGCGGTATCCTTGCTCTCTGAGGTATGAGAAGACGCGGTGGCTGGGGCGCCCGGCGTCAGGCGACGCACCCACCACTGCCACCGTGCGGGTCTCTCTTAGTATCTCTTCTTCCAGGCTCATGTCTTTCATCGTCCCTCTTTCCCCGTCCTCCACCCTTTGTCTGTCGCTCGTGCAGGGTCATCATCGCGCCACTCGAACGGAAGGGTCGTGTTCTGCTGCCGTGTCCTTATCTGTTCCGGGCGCACTCCGAGCGCGCCACATCCAAGCTGAAGTGCCAGTACAGGGTTCCCCGCGACGCAATACCAGAATGATATCATGGACAGCTTGTCTCGCCGAAGTGATTCCGGTCACAAAGGCGCGATGCAGCCGGAGGAAGACCGGGTGGCTACAGGGACTGGGCGAACGTGAGGTATAGCCTGGCCGCCTTGACCACCTGTGAGAAATCGAGAACCTCCTCGGGAGTATGGGCGGTCTCCAGGTTGCCCGGGCCGAGGATCACCGGATCGGCCCCGCCTGCCCAGAGGACGTTGCCATCAGAATGGCTGCGGAAGACCTGCGGTTCCCACGGCAAGGACATCTTCTGGTAGGCTTCTCTGAGCTTCTTCACCACCGGCCGCTTCGGTGAGATCAGATAGCCTGAATGGGCATTCTCAAACCTGATGTAAGCGTCCATGCCGGAGATGTTCTCGCTGGCTTCCTCCACCAACTGCTCCAAGTCAGCCTTCAGGTCCTCCATTCTGGAATCCGGTGGCAGGTGAAGATCCAGCCAAGCCTCGCAACTGTCGGGCACCACGAACCCACCTGGATACCCGGAGAGTTGCCTGATGTTGTAGACGAGCCCCTGCGGTGCAGAGTCGGCGTACTCGGTGAGCCTGAGCAGCAGCTTCAACATGGCTTCAATGGCGTTCTGCCCCAGCTCCGGCATGGAAGAGTGCGCTATCTTGCCTCTCGTCCGCAGCAGCACCTCGAGGTAGCCGTAGTGGCCCAGGCAAGGCACCAGGTTGGTGGGCTCGCCCACCAGCGCCCACGGGAAGCTGTGTTCCCGCATAAGGGTCTTGGCCCCGTCGCTTTCCTGCTCTTCGCCGACGACCAGAGCCAGGCCGACGGAGCGGAGCGAGTGGCCCGACTCGGCCAGCACAGTGAAAGCCTCAATCATGGCGGCACAGCCGGCCTTCATATCAACAGTACCGAGACCGCTAATGCTCCCATTGTCTTCCTGGAACCCATACGCGTCCAGGTCGTACGCAGTCACCGTGTCCAGGTGCCCCACGAAGCAAAGCTCCACCTTCTCTGTCTTCTCAGGCAGGATCACGAGGTTGAAACGGTTCTCGTCTACGGCCTGCCTTTCGACGGGCAGGTTGTACTTCTTCAGGTAATTCTCCGTGAACTCCAGGATCTCTTCCTCTTTGCCGGAAGGGCTGTAGATGTCAACGAGGTCCTTGAGAAGAGTCTTCAGCCTCTCGGGCTGCACGTCTGCGGTTCTGTCAGGTTTCGCTGCCATTCTTCTGCTTCCGCCGAGGAGTGCGCCCTCGATGGGGCTTCTCCTGGTACGTCTTGACGTTAAGGGTAAGGTAGATCTGCTCTTCGGGGTTCGCGAAGCCCTTCTTCTTGAAGAAACTGAGGGCGGGCTGGTTGGTGGCTTCTGTGTCAACCATGAATATGCGTACGCCGTCCTCAATCATCTTTTCAGCCAGCTTGTCGAACAGGCGGCTGCCGAGTCCTTCCCGCTGCCATTCGGGGACCACTGCCAGCCAGACCACATACCCGTACTTCCAGGCGGACTTTGTCTTGGTCACTGTGGTCCCGAGAATGAAGCCGACCGTTTCGCCGTCTACTTCCGCCACGAGGCAGAACTCGGGGTCGGAGTTGAACAGCGAAGTGACCTCGAACTCGTCCCAGGTACGGTAGAGTGTCGGAACGGTTTCCGAAGTGAAGATCCGCTCGCCGAGGTGGAAGACGGCCGGAAGGTCATCGATCTCCATCTCCCTGATCTGGAGTTCAAACTCCCTCTTCTTTGGAGCTTCAGCTTCGGGTGTCGCCCGTTCGTTGGGATCGCTCTTTGACATCAATCCTCCGCGCATCGTGAATTCGCTTGCCTGAGTGACCGGGGTCATCTGATTATACTGGCCGAACAGACCACGGACAAGCGGGCTGCCTCGTGATTGCATTCTGCTCCGCAACAAGCTTTGAATGGCCGGGGCGTATGAGCTATGATTTACGTGGTGGCGGCCACGTGCGCTGATATGTGGGACGATGGCAAGCAAGACACCAGAACGGAGAGGAAGTCGTTGAGGAAGGCGAAGATCAAGGACGGAGTCAAGGAGAGGTATGCTCAGATAGCCAGCCAGGAACAGCAGCCGTGTTGTTGCTCGTGTTCTTGCGATAGCGTTGGGACGCTGTTCGGGGCCGAGGAGATGGGCTACTCCAGGGAGGATCTCGAGCGCATACCCAAGGAAGCGATAATGGGTCTGGGTTGCGGTAGCCCGACGGCCGTAGCCAGCCTGAAGAAGGGTGAGGTTGTCTTAGACTTGGGTTCCGGCGCCGGTGTAGATGTCTTCATCGCTGCGGAGAAGGTCGGCCCCAAGGGTAAGGTCATAGGTGTCGACATTACCAAGGAGATGGTGAACAGGGCAAAGCGGCTGGCGAAGGCCAATGGATACAAGAACGTAGACTTCCGTTTGGGAGAGATCGAGAAGCTCCCGGTGGAAGATGGTTCCGTAGATATCATTATCAGCAACTGTGTCATCAACCTTTCCACAGACAAGGATGCGGTGTTCCGGGAGGCGTTTCGCGTTCTCAAGCCCGGCGGCCGTCTGACGATTTCCGATATTGTCTCAGAGAAACGCGTTCCGGCAGCGCTGCGGGATGACGTTGATGCGTGGTCGGCCTGCATTGCCGGCGCTTTGCAGAAGAGCGAATACCTGCGGAAGATGGCCGATGCTGGATTCGGGAAGGTGCAGGTGACCGCCGAGAGGGATTTCTACGTGGAGACCGTTGAAGACGGCAAGAAGCATAAGTTCCTCAGTGTCACCGTGAAGGCCTACAAGCCTAAGACGCGGCGGCCCGAACCCGCCGGGGCAGGTGTAGCGGCGTGACGGATGGCTCCGGCAAGGTAGTGGTCTTCGTCACGGCCTCCAGCGAGGAGGAAGCTGACAGGATCGCGCACCTCTTGCTGGAGAAACGCAAAGCCGCCTGCATCAATGTGATTCCGGGGATCAAGTCCCGGTTCTGGTGGCAAGGAAAGCTGGACTCAGCCCAGGAGTCCCTGCTTGTCATCAAGACGAGAGCAAACCTTGTCCCGGAGCTTACCGAGATCGTCAAGAAGGCCCACAGCTACTCTGTCCCGGAAGTGGTGGCGGTACCGATCGTGGATGGGAACAGAGACTACCTGGACTGGGTGGATACGGAAACGCGCTAGACCTCTTGTCCTTCAAGGAGGCAGCATATGCAGCTAGCTTTCTACTTCGACCAGACCAGATGCACCGGCTGTTTCACCTGCGTGGTGGCCTGCAAGGACTGGCACGATGTGCCACCCGGTCCGGCGAGCTGGATACGGGTAACCACCATCGAGCGCGGCAAGTACCCTCATCCATTTGTTGCCTTTCTGGTGACTCCCTGCTATCACTGCGCCCAGCCGGCTTGCGTGAAGGCTTGCCCGGTGCACGCCATAAGCAAGAGAGAAGAAGATGGTATCGTCCTGGTCAACCGCGACCTTTGCCTGGGCAGGGACAAGTGCGACAAGTGCCTCAAGGCCTGCCCGTATAAAGCCCCCCAGTTTGGTGCTGAAGACAATCCGAAGATGCAGAAGTGTGACTTCTGTGCGGACCGCTGGGCTGAGGGGAAACCACCGATATGCGTCGCCGGCTGCCCGATGCGCGCACTCGATGCCGGGCCGCTTGAGGAGATGGAAGCCAAGCACGGGAAGACGCGCCACGCCGTCGGGTTCAGATATCACGAGAGGATGGAGCCCGCCGTAGTGTTCAAGCCGAAACCGGAGACCATGCCCCTGCCTATATAGAGAGGTCAAGAAGGGACCATGACCAAGGAACCAGCAGTTAGACTGCCCCCGGTGGAACAGATCGGGATCGTGGTCAGCGACGTCGATCAGGCGGTGAAGTACTTCACTTCCGCCTTCGGCTGGGGTCCTTTCAAGGTCAGCGAGTCGCAACTGAAAGGGGTCAGCTATGAGGGGCGGACTGGCGACTGCCGGCTCAAGATGGCCTTTGCCAAGTCCGGCAACATCGAGATTGAGCTGATCCAAGTTCTCGAAGGGGAGACACCTCATTCCCACTTCCTCCGCCGGCACGGAGAAGGTATGCACCACCTGCGCTTCAGGGTGGATGACTGCGATGCCACGGTGATGGCACTGGCCGGAGAGGGCATTGAGCCGCTCTGGGGCCAAAGATACCCAGGCATAGCGGCCTTCGCCTACATGAAGACCGACAAGACCGGCGGCCTGATGGTCGAACTGTTTGAGATGAAGCGGTCCGGAAAGTAGCGAGAGTGAGCGGAAACGAGGGCGAACAGGCGATTTACTGCACGCATTCCAGTCACTGCGGAGGCGGCTGCCTGCTCAAGGTCTATGTGCAGGACGGCGTGGTCACCCGCATTGAGACGGATGACCAGGCGGAACCGCAGTTCCGGGCGTGCGCCCGGGGGCGGGCCTACCGCCAAAGGGTATACTCCCCCGACCGCCTCCTCCACCCCATGAAGCGCGTCGGCGCACGCGGTGAAGGGAAGTTCGCGCGCATTTCCTGGGACGAGGCCCTGGAGACTCTGGCGAAACAGCTCATCAGGGTGAGAGATACGTACGGCGCCGCATCCATTCTCTTCAAGTGGTCCGGCGGCGACACATCCGTGTTCCACAATGCCATGTGCCACTACCGCGTGCTCAGCCACATCGGCGGCTGCTCAGACGTCTGGGGGACTTTCTCCTTTGATGGGGGCCTCTTTGCCGAACAGGCCACCTTCGGCTGGAACGACACGGGGAACACGCGCGACGACCTGCTCAATTCCAAGCTGATCATCATGTGGGGCTGGAACCCCGCCGTCACTATCCAGAACACCAACACTGCCTGGTACCTCGCAAAGGCCAAAGAGGCCGGGGTCAGAATCGTGGCGATCGATCCCAGATACACGGAATCCAACGCCACCTTTGCCGACGAATGGATCCCCATCATCCCGGGCACTGATTGCGCCATGCTGATCGCTATGGCCTATGTGATCATCAAGGGGGGTCTGCAGGATCAGGCCTTCCTCGACAGGTACACCGTCGGCTTTGAGCAGTTCAAGGCCTATGTCCTGGGGGACGAGGACGGCATACCCAAGACGCCGGCTTGGGCGGAGCAAATCACGGGCGTGCCCGCGACGACGATTGAGAGGCTGGCCAGAGAGTACGCGACCACGAAGCCCGCGGCGCTGATGGCCGGCATCGCACCCGGGCGCACGGCTTTCGGTGAGCAGTACCACCGGGCGGCCATCACGCTGGCAGCCATGACCGGCAACATTGGCAAGCACGGCGGCAGTTCGGGTGGGCGGTCTTGGGCCACCGCCGGGCCCACGGCCTACTTCCGGCTGGGCCGCGGCCCCAGAGCGCCGCGCAATCCGGTGGAAGCCGGCGCTCCGCCGCGCAGGAACGCTCTCCCTGCGCCGGGGGTGGCCATGCGGCGGGGCCAGATCAACACGGCCAAGATGTCGGATGCCATCCTTCGCGGCAAAGCTGGGGGCTACCCGGCTGATTACAGGCTGCTTTACCAGGTAGACACGGACTACCCGAACCAGTATCTCAACGTGAACAAGGCAGTCCGCGCGCTGCAGTCCCTCGAGTTCGTGGTAGTGTTCGAGCAGTTCATGACACCGGGGGCGAAATTCGCCGACCTGCTGATGCCGACTTCCAGTTCATTGGAGAAAAACGACATCGCACTGGATGGGGCTACCGGGTTCTACGGCTACATGAACAAGGCAATCGAGCCACTCGGCGAGGCGCGGACTCACTTTCAGATCAGCCTCGATCTGGCGGCCAAGCTGGGCATCGCCGATTTCAACGACAAGACCGAAGAAGAATGGCTGCGGGAGATCGTCAAGGGGAGCCCGGACATCGCCAGCTATGAGACGTTCAAGAAGGACGGCATCCACAAACTGCAAATGGCCGAGCCGTATGTGGCCTTCAAGGCCAATATCGATGATCCGGCTAACAACCCCTTCCCTACACCCAGCGGCAAGATCGAGATCTACTCCCAGCGCCTGGCGGACATGAATGATCCGCTGATTCCGCCCATCCCGAAGTACATCGAGGCCTGGGAAGGCCGGAATGACCCGCTGGCAAAGAAGTACCCGCTGCAACTGATCACCACCCACTTCACCCGGAGGGCACACTCCCAGTATGAGAACATCCCCTGGCTGCGTGAGTTGCAGCCGCAGGCCATATCGATGAACCCACTTGACGCGGAGGCCAGGGGGATCAAGGAAGGTGACTCTGTCCGGGTGTTCAATGACAGGGGCGAGACGATCATGCCGGCGCACGTGACAGAACGGATCATGCCTGGCGTCGTCGATATCCCACAGGGTGCCTGGTACTCCCCTGATGAGAAGGGTGTTGACCGCGGCGGCTGCTGCAACGTACTCACCAAGGACGAGCACTCGCCGGGAGGGGCCTTCTGCTCCAATACCACGCTCGTCCAGGTGGAGAAGGCGTAGGTGATGGCTTCCGTGTCACCTAGCCTTTCCTTCGTCCTCTGTGGTCAAGGCTGGGAGATTGCCGTGGTATCCCGCAGAGGCGCGATTCATCGCGCGGCGGCTGGATTTCCGGCCCCGCCTTCGCGAGGGCATGCTTCCTGGGAGTGACAGAAAGGCAGGGTGAGTGAGATGCTGGACGATGCTGCGATTGTGCTGCCCCCGGTGCGCCAGATCGGCCTTGTTGTCAAGGACCTGCAGAAGACAGCCGACTTCTACTACTCCACGTTTGGCATTGGCCCGTTCTCGATCGTGCCTGAAGTGAGATTCGATGGTGTCATCTTCCGTGGCCAGCCTGCCGACTGCAGCATCAAGGTTGGATTCGCCGACTCCGGTCCCATCCAACTCGAGCTGATCCAGCCGCTGAGAGGGGAGAGCATCTACACCGAATTCCTGCGCTCCGGCAATGAGGGGCTGCACCACCTGGGTTTCGAAGTGGACAATTTCGAGGGCATGCTGGCCAAGTTCAAGAGACGTGGCATTGAGCCCATATTCTGGCACAACATGGGGTTCATGGCCTTCGCCTACCTGGACACCGGCAGGATCGGCGGCGTCATCGCGGAACTGCTCTGGCACAAGAGAGACTAGAAGAGAGAAGGATGAGCGACGGCAAGGTAACCCGTCCCAAGGGCGAAAAGGTCGTCAATACCACGTGCGCCAGCCACTGCGGCGGCGCCTGTCTCCTGAAAGTCCACGTGAAGGACGGGGTCATCACCCGCATCGAGACGGACGATGGCCGGGAGCCGCAGCTCCGCGGCTGCCTCAGGGGGCGCGCCTACCGGCAACGGGTCTACGCGCCCGACCGGCTACTGTACCCCTTGAAGAGGGTGGGGAGCAGGGGCGAAGGGAGGTTTGAGCGCATCTCCTGGGACGAAGCCCTGGACAGGACGGCATCTGAGCTGAAGAGGGTGAGGGATACCTATGGTCCGGCTTCGATCATACTGGCGCAGATGACCGGCGACGTCTGCACGCTGAACAACTTCGGTGCCCTGGAGAGGCTCCTGAATCTGTTCGGCGGCCATACATCGCCCTGGGGCATCACCTCCTTCCACGCCGGCGTATATGCTTCGCTGGTCACCTACGGCACCTACTTCTGCAGCAATACCCGCGACGACCTGCTGAACTCGAAGCTGATCATAATGTGGGGCTGGAATCCGGCCGATGCCATCAACGGCACGAACACTTCGTGGTACCTTGCCAGGGCCAGGGAATCGGGGGCCAGGATCGTCTACATCGACCCGCGCTACACGGACAGCGCGGCCACTCTGGCAAACCAGTGGATTCCGATCAGGCCGGGAACCGATACCGCCATGCTGCTGGCCATGGCCTACGTCATGATCAAGGGGAAGCTGCAGAACCAGGCTTTCCTGGACAAGTACACCATCGGGTTCGACAAGTTCAAGGACTACGTGATGGGGGAAACCGACGGTGTCCCGAAGACGCCGGAGTGGGCCGCGGCCATTACTGGCGTGCCGGCGGCCACCATCGTCCATTTGGCGCAGGACTACGCCATGGTGAAGCCGGCGGCGCTGATGACCGGGATCGCGCCGGGCCGCACGGCCAACGGGGAACAGTATCACCGGGCGGCCATCACGCTGGCGGCCATGACTGGCAACGTGGGCATTCATGGTGGCGACGCGGGCGCGAGGGCTTGGGAGTCCATCATGGGCGGCTTTCCCTACCCGACCAATCCCATGGTTAGCGCCATCGACCGGGCGCCGAACCCTGTGGAGAAGGCCTACCCCAGGGCGCCGGGGCCGTTCTCGTACCGGCCGCCACGCATTCACTTCTCGCGGCTGGCTGATGCCATTCTTAAGGGCAAAGCTGGTGGGTATCATGCCGATTTCAAGGCGCTGTTCATTGCACAGTGTAACTACCTGGTCCAGTTCCCTAACAGCAACAAGATCGCCGAAGCTTTGAAGGCGCTGGAATTCGTGGTGGTGGAAGAACAGTTCATGACGCCGACGGCCAAGTATGCCGACATCATCCTGCCGGTGGCCACGTTCATGGAGAGGAACGACCTGACGTACGGTGTGGGTTCGGCGTACATCGGCGCGGTGAACAAGGTGATCGAGCCGCGCGGAGAGTGCAAGCCACCGTGGCGTATTGCTGCTGAACTCGCCAAGCACATGGGCATCGAGGGATATCTCACGAAGAGCGAGGAGCAGATTCTGGAAGAGAGGGCCACGGCCAATGGTGTCTACGACTTCCGCCGATTCAGGAAGAAGGGCGTGTACCGCCTCAACATGCTGATTCCCTACGTCGCCTTCCGCAAACAGATAGAAGACCCGGAGAAGAACCCGTTCCCCACGCCTTCGGGAAAGATCGAGATCTACTCTCAGCAGTGGGCCGACCTGGGCATTCCCGGCCTGACGCCTATCCCACAGTACTTTGAGAACAAAGAAGGCCCCAACGATCCGCTGGCCAAGAAGTACCCGCTGCAACTTATCACGAGTCATTTCAAAAGGCGGGCCCTCAGCCAGTTCGAGAACATTCCTTGGCTCACGGAGATCCAGGAGCACGCCGTGCTGATCAACTCGGAGGATGCGCGGATACGGGGCATCAAGGACGGGGACAGGGTGCGGGTGTTCAACGACCGGGGGACAATCGATATCCGCGCCAAGGTCACGGAGCGCATCATGCCAGGGGTGGTGGATGTGCCGCACGGCGCCTGGTATTCGCCGGACGGCAGGGGAGTGGACCGGGCAGGGTGCGCCAACACGTTGACCAGCGAGGAATACTCGCCGGGCGGCTCCTTCACCTACAACACCGCGTTGGTGGAAGTGGCCAAGGCGGGATAGCGCCGCATTCACTGCTTCCTCATGTCCACTATTGGGTTGCCCATTCAGACACAAGCCTACTCAGTGGCTTGACACCCTCACGAGACCGCTTGGTAGCCGTCACATATTCCTCTCATTCACATGTGTTCCGCGTCTCTCAACGACTAAGGAATATGTGCCAAGGAGGTGCACAGCGATGAAGAACCTGATGCGTATTTCCTTCATAGCCGTCATGATGCTGGGCCTGCTTCTGGCCGTGTCGTGCTCAAGCGGGAGCAGCGAGAACAACAATAACAGCGATGAACATGAGGACAACCCGCCGGCCGCCACCGAATCGATGATCATCGACCACAATTGCACCGACCTCCAATATGTACCGCTGGAATGGATAAACAAGGCCAAGACCGATCTCCACATCGCCTACGGCCATACCTCTCACGGCAGCCAGATCACCACCGGCATGACCGGGCTGGTGGAGTTCATGAACGGCAAGGGGTATGAGGAAAACCTCTTTGCTTGGAACAGCGGCGGCACCGGCGGCGCTCTGGATCTCCGCGATACGCCGTTCTCCGGCGCTTCCGACCTGGGGAATCCCGACCGGACCTCGTGGGCCGCCGCTACGCGGGCCTATCTCAATGCCCACCCTGAGATCAACGTGATCATGTGGTCGTGGTGCGGGCAGGCGGATGGCACGGAAGAGCAGATTGACACTTATCTCGACCTCATGACCGAGCTGGAAGAGGACTACCCCGACGTCAGGTTCGTGTACATGACCGGACACACCAATGGCACGGGTCTCACCGGGAATCTGCATCTCCGGAACCAGCAGATTCGTGACTACTGCGAAGCCAAGAAGAAGATTCTCTTCGACTTCGAGGACATCGAGAGCTACGATCCTGACGGCAAGTACTTCGGGGACAAGAATGTGGAGGATGACTGCGACTATTCCGGTGGCAACTGGGCCATCGAATGGCAGAACTCCCACACGGAAGGCGTGGACTGGTACAACTGCTCCTCTGCTCACAGCCAGCCCCTGAATGCTAACCTCAAGGCCTACGCGGCGTGGTGGCTGTTTGCCAGGATCGCGGGTTGGGACGGGGGCGCGTAGTTGCATGAGGGCAGCGCGCATTACAGTGCGCCCCTGGATGATCACTGATCGGGGTGTACTGGGGTGGATAGAAGTCTTGCAGACGGTGGGGTGGGCATTACCTACCTTACATCTGTCCTATTGCCTTCGTTGGAATGACAGTCGGCGAGATGGGCGGAGGTCGCTCTTGGACTGCTGTTCTCCAAAGAAGTCCAGGACACATCCCGGCAGCGGTTTGGGGATTTGCCCCAAGTACCCTCTTGGCTGATGGCCATGCGGCAGGACGGTGGTGGCTGGTCGACCCCCATTGTCATGGACAAGTTCGACCGGGCCACTCAATACCGCCGGACCAGCCGGCACGCGGAACCGGTGCAACCCGATCGGCCCAAGCCCCTCTGCTGCAACTGGACGGGAATGGTGTTGCGGGCCTTCGCCGTGCACCCGAGGTATAGGCAGTCTGAAGCTGCGAGGCTGGCGGCCCGCTTGCCGGCTCGGAATTCTTCCAGCTGATTGTCCCCTTAGGACTCACGGTCAGAGAATGAGCTAGATCTTCCGCGCTACCTCAGCCGCCTCCGCGATCGCCTCCAGCGCCTTGCGTGGCTTCTTGGCGTCGCCGATGACATAGACCTCGGGCACCTTACCCTGAAGTGGGACGCTCAGCGTGTCAACGGATCTGGCGCCCATAGCCAGGACGACGGTTCTCATGCCACGGATCGCTTCTTGCCTCTCGCTTTCCTTGCAGACCACTGTGCGATCGGGTCTGGTCTCCACGGTGGTTTCCACTACTACAGCGCCGTCCTCAAGTATCTCCTTAACCTTACGGTTGGTGAGGATCTTGACCTCGGCCTCGTGCAGCCGTTCCATCAGCAGCGTCCGGGCCTCGGGCACCATGTCCATGCCCACCTTGTCCAGCATCTCGATGACGGTCACGGACGTTCGGCCCACGATGGGATTATGACCCGGGTGCGCCAGGAACTCGGCGGTTTCCAGGCCGACCATGCCGCCGCCGATGATGAGCACGTCGCCAAAGGGCCGGCGTACCTTGCCTGCCAGCACATCGTGAGCGGTGACAACGTTCTTGCCGTCGATGCCCGGGATGTCAGGGATTAGCGCCTCGCCGCCAGTGGCCACTATGGCCGCGTCGGGCTTCTCGCGGTCCACGGTTGCTGGCGTGACCTCAGTGTTGAGATGTACCTTCACCCCCGCCTTCGCCACTTGGCGGGCCAGGAATTGGGTGGCTGTAGTCAGTTCCTGCTTCATCGGTGGAATCGCTGCCAGGTTGAATTGCCCCCCTGCCCTGTCTTGCTTCTCATATAGGGTGACCTGGTGTCCGCGCTTGGCGGCCACCATCGCTGCATAAAGTCCGCCGAGACCCCCGCCGATGACCATCACCTTCTTCGGCGTGGCTGCCGGAATGAGCGCCATTTCCTTCTCCCGTCCCACCGAGGGATTCATAACACAGGTCATCATCCGGTGCTCACGTCCGGCGATGCAGCCGAGGCCACAGCCGATGCAGGGGGTGATGTCATCCAGTTGTCCTTTCGCAGCTTTGTTCGGCAAGTCGGGGTCGGCCAGCAACGCCCGTCCCATGACAATGACGTCCGCCTGGTCTCGTTCCAGTATGGACTCGGCCAGGCGGGGATCGTTTATCCGGCCCACGGTGAACACGGGCACCTTGACTACCTGTTTCACCGCGGCGGCATAGGGCACATTGAGCGCCATCGGGGTGCCGTGGGGTGGCAGGATGCGCCACGACATCTGAGGAAACGTGCCGCTGGAAATGTGGAACGCATGCACGCCCGCTTCGACCAGCATGGGAGCGATGTACTTTGTCTCTTCAATGTCCCGTCCTCCGGGGGTCAGCTCGTCACCCGATATCCTCATGACCACAGGGAAGTCCTTGCCCGCTTTGGCTTGTATGTTGTGCAATACCTCGAAGTGTATCCTCAGCCGCGACTCGATCGAGCCGCCGTAGGCGTCCGACCGCTTGTTCCGCAGGGCCGACATGAAGGAACCGAGCAGCATGTAGCAATGTGCCGAATGCAGCTCGATGCCGTCGCAGCCGGATTCCCTGGCTCGCCTGGCAGCATCGCCGAACTGCTCCACGATGTGCGCGATCTCGTCCACGGAGAGCTCGCGGCACGTGGTCTTATAGGTGAAGCACATGGCCGGGGATGGGCCTACGGGCTGTACCTTGTACAGGAAGCAGACGGACTCGGGACCGGGATGCGCTAGTTGGGGAATGAGTCTGGCGCCATACGAGTGTACGGCGTCTGTCAACCGACGCATCGGGGCAATCTGCTTGTCGTCCCACATGCCGACAGTGTTGGGCACGTAGGGATACTTTCCATCGATGGTGGTGACCTCGAGGATGATGAGGCCGGCGCCGCCCCTGGCACGGGCCTCGATATAGGCATGGTACTGATCAGAGACCGTTCCGTCGCGGTTGGCGTAGTTCGTGTCCATCGGGGCCAGCGCTATGCGGTTCTTCAGTTCCATCGTCCCAATCTTGATCGGGCTGAACAGTCTCGTCAGCGGTTTGTTGATCATTTGAACCCCCTTCGTCCCCAAACTCTTGGGGTGCTAAAGGAAAAATCCGGGACACCCCGAATCTTGGCTCGCCTCACACGCTGGTACCGTGATTGCGAAGGATTGCAGGGGCGCACTGCGATGCGCCCGCGATGCCCCCAAAGACCCGGCGCGAGGTATTTCCCGCACTCTCTGCTTCTCGCTCAACTCATATCCTGCAGGCGACGCTGGCGCCGTCCTGAATGGCTCGCCTGATAAGTCCGAGGCCATTGCAGTCGCCTATCGAGTACAGCTCGGGAACCTTCCCCTCCAGTGCCCTGTACAGTTCCAAGTTCGGCTGAACGTCGCCGGCGATGACCACGGTATCGTAGCCAGCACTCTTCTTCTCCCCCTTGACGGTGTAGAGGACCGTGCTTGGACCTATTTCGTCATATGTCACCTCGTTGACGACGGTGACCTTCGCTTCTTCCAGGCTCTGCTTGACCTCTCCTCTTCTCTTGTAACCTACCTCCGGTGCTACCCTCTTGCCGCTGTCCAGCAGGGTGACCTTGCGGCCCCTCTCGGCCAGAAAGACCGCCAGTTCGCAGGCTCCCAGGTCGCCGCCTATCACCACCACGCGCTTTCCCACTGGCATCCAGTACCTGGTGAAGCGCCTGACTGAACGCGGTGTCAGGAAGCGCTCCATGAGCGGGCCAAACATTCGCAAGCCGAGCCTCTGCCAGGTGGGCAACTTCTCGGCTCCCGGGCTCCGGGCATCGCCAGCCAGCATGCGCTTCATGTCCGGTGCAGCAAAGACATTTCTCCTGTCAGAGCGCGGGATCGGCGGGATGCCAATCCTGGGCCCCGTGGCGAGGATGACCACATCCGGCTTGAGTGTCTCCATCAGGGTGGGCGTAATCTCACGCTTCAACTTGATCTGGATCGGCAGGCTTTTCATCTCGGCGAGAAGGTAGTTGAGCAGCCGGTCGTTGTCGGGATGAACCGTGTTGGCAAAGAACAGCGACCCGCCCAGCCTTGCCTGTCTCTCGTAGAGCGTCACCGAGTGTCCCCGCGAGGCGGCAACGCGCGCGGCCTCCATACCCGCGGGCCCCCCGCCGACTACCATCACCTTCTTGGGCTTGACGGTCTTCTCTAAGCTGAGCTGGGCTTCCTTGCCGGTGAACGCGTTTATGGCGCAATGCATGTTCGTGAAGTCGCCTTCGGCTATGGAATCAAAGCAGTTCTCGCAGGAGATGCAGCGGCGTATCCGGCGAAGTTCTCCCCGGGCTGCCTTGTTGGGCAACTCGGGGTCCCCCAGCAGCGGCCGTCCCATAACTATCATGTCGGCCTGGCCAGCTTGCAGGATCTTCTCCGCGAGTTCGGGATCATGAATGCGCCCCACCACCATGACTGGTACGTGAGTCACCTTCTTTATGGCGGCGGCCTCAGGCACGTTGAACCCAGAGCCGTAGCTCGACCCGGCGATGATGCCAGTGGTCAAACGATCGATCACGCCACCCGACACGTGAAAGGCGTCAACTCCGGCCTCCACCAGTCTGGGGACGATTTCCAGCGTGCCCTTGAGATCACGGCCGCCCGGCTGGCGCTCGTCGCCCGAGATCCGAAGCGTCAGAGGGAAGTCCTTGCCAGCTTTGGCCTTCATGCTCTTGATGACCTCGATCGGGAACTTGAGCAGGCCTTCGGTAGTGCTGCCGTTATAGGCATCGGTGCGCCTGTTGCGCAGCGGCGTGATGAATGATCCGCAGAGCATGTAAGCGTGGGCGCAGTGAAGCTCCATGCCGTCGTAGCCGGCCTCGCGTGCTCTGCGGGCAGCCTCGCCGTACTGCTCGATGATCATTTCGATCTCTTCTAGCGTGACCTCGCGGCAGGTCTGGCCGGTCACGGCTGACCTGCCAACCGACGGCCCGATGGGCTGGAGCTGGTTAACGAACGGGGCGGCGGACTCTGGTCCCGGGTGTGAGATCTGCGGGACGATCTTGGCCCCGTGGGCGTGCACGGCTTTCGTCAGCTCAGCATGGCTGGGAATGAGGTGATCACCCCAGAGTCCGACAGTATGAACCTGGTAGGGGAACTTCTCATCGACGGTGCAGACCTCGAAGGTGATGAGACCCACACCGCCCCTGGCTCGCGCCACGTGGTAGTCAATGAGCCGCTGGCTCACCGTGTCGCCCGGGCCGGCCCACTGGGTCGTCATCGGTGCCATTACGAGGCGGTTTCTCAGCTCCATGGAGCCGATCTTGACCGGCGTGAAGAGCTTATGCAGAGAACTCATCATCTAACCTGCGCCAAACGTCGTCGCGTTCCTGACCAATTGTACTCTTCCGCACCTGCTGTCATCAAACTGGCAAATTGTAGTATTCTGAAACAGACGTCTCCTTTGCAGAAACCACAAGTGCGCCACCACCCACGCTGGTGATGTGTCAAGTGATGTCATCCGTAGTACAATCCAGAATGCATTAGGAGACAGGCGAACGAATGCACGGGGTGGAGTGTGGGGAAGTCCGCAGCTCCGCAGCTCCGAAATAGGAGCAGCCTCGCGTCCGCGTCACTGGGGGCCCGAGTATAATTGGTGCGGACCGCCTCCGCTCTGTGCACGAGGGCAAACGACAACAACAAAGGGGGCCAAATGGCTGAGTTTCTCTCCGACGAATGGTTCAGCAAGGTAGCCGAGTTGTACAAGACTGCCGGTGACCTGCAGATGCCGGAGTCACTGACCAGCGTGACGGTGAACCTTACCGTGAAGACGGCCAAGGGAGACGTCAGGATGGCCATGAACAAGGGCATCATTCAGAAGGGGTTCATCGAAGGCGCCGATGTCGACATGTCGATGCCGGCAGAATACGCCTACAAGATACTCGTGCTGAATGACTGGTCCGTCGGCATGCGGGGATACATCAAGCGCCAGATCAAACTCTCTGGCAAGATGGCGAAACTGATCCCGTTGCAGGCCTACAAGCCGAGCCAGCCAACGATCGAGTTCTGCAACAGGATCGCTGAATTCACCGATTTTGAGGGATATCATGCGCCGGGTCCGCAAGCACAGGGTGCCGACGTTCGGGTATCGCAGTCAGGGGATGCTACCCGACGGGCGCAAGGAGTCACGCCTCAGCCAGAAACGGGAAGACCACGACAGGGGCCCAGGTTGAGAATGTTGATGTCGCCCTGGAGGCTGGGCACCATGGAGGTCAAGAACCGCCTCGTCATGTCTCCAATGACGCTGGTATGGGCCAATCCCGATGAGACGCCTTCTGACAGGCAGATCGCCTACTGGGTGGACCGCGCCAAGAATGGGGTAGGGCTTATCATCACCGAAATGAACTCGGTGGACCCGAAGCACCGCTACCAGCCGCTTTCAGTAGGCCTGCACAGCGATTTTCAGATAGCGAAGCACAAGCGCCTCACCGACGCCGTGCACCAGTACGGCGCCAAGATAATACCCCAGCTGACGCACCCTGGCCCTGAATCCCTTGCCCCCTTCCTTGAGGGCCAGCCCTGCATCGGGCCTTCAGTGAACCGCTCAGAGTCCACGCAGCAGGTGTGCCGTGAACTGAAGGATGAGGAGCTTCCGGAACTCATTGAGATGTTCGCCCAGGCGGCGCGGCGCGCGCGCGAGGCTGGCTACGACGGCATCGAGCTTCACATGGCGCACAACTACTGTCTGCTGGGATCCTTCCTCTCACCGCTGCGCAACAAGCGCGAGGACGGTCTGTACGTGGGACATACTGTGGAAGGGAGGGTGAGGCTGGCGCTGGATACGATAAGGCGCATCAGGGAGGTCGTGGGGAGAGACTTCCCAATGACGGTGCGCATTTCTGGGGACGAGACGATCGGCGGCGCAACCGCCGGCCGCGACATGACAGACACACAGCGCATTGCCCCTATGATCGAAGCAGCGGGCGTAGATTGCTTCCATGTCTCCGGCGGCGTCATCTCTTCTCTGGTTGACCAGATAATAGCTGGCGCCAACTACAAGTGCGGCTTCAATGCGCCGGCGGCGCACGCCATAAAGGAAGTTGTCAGCGTGCCTGTGATGCCGGTGGGGTGTATCCACGACCCCGAATATGCCGAGCAGCTGCTGCAGGCTGGATGGTGCGATGCCGTGGTAATGGGCCGTCCCTTCCTGGCGGATCCTGAGCTGACGAAGAAGATAACGGAGGACCGCCTCGACGACATCCGCCATTGCGTGCGCTGCCTGACCTGCGTGGACTCGCTGATGAAGCTGGAGGACGTGCATTGCGCTGTCAACGCGCGCATGGGACACGAGGAGGAATGGTCCATCGACGCCAAGACCGCCAAACCCAGGAAGATCATGATCGTAGGCGCGGGACCCGGCGGGATGGAGGCGGCGAGAGTAGCGGCGGCCCGCGGGCACAAGGTGACTCTTTATGACAGGCACAAGCGATTGGGGGGAGCTCTGGTGACCGCCTGCACGGTGCACCCAGATAACGAGACGCTGCTGGACTACTTGACGGTGCAGCTCAGGAAGCTGCCCATTGACATAAAGTTGGGCGTTGAGGTCACCCCTGATCTCGTCAGACGGGAGAAGCCCGATGTCCTCATCGACGCCAGCGGCGGCAAGGTAGTTGTTCCGCAGATCGAAGGCGCCAATCTGCCTCATGTCATCACCGGAACTATGCTGCACAAGATGATGTACGGCGAAGTGCCGCGCGAGGGCTCTGAGAAAATACCGATCTGGATCAAGCTTGGCCTGAGGCTCGGTGGTGGTCTCATGCAGCGGCTGATGACGCCGAAGCGCATCCGCAACGTCACGCGATCATGGCTGCCGCTGATCGGCAAGAAGGTTGTAGTGGTGGGAGCTGACTTGGCGGCCATCGAGTCGGCGGAGTTCATTGCACAGCGCGGGCGTACAGTTGCGGTCATCGATTCGACGGAGGTGCTGGCGCCGGAGATCGGAGACAAGCGGCGTGCCGAGCACGTAGAACGTATGCGTGAGCTGGGTATCACCATGCATACCCAGTGCGACGTCACGAAGATCACCAGGGAGGGCGTCTGGTTCAAGCCACAGTTCGGCGACAGGGAGATGATGATCAGGGCGGACACGGTCATCCTGGCTGGCACAGTCGATCCCAAGACAGAACTGTACGATGCCTGCAAAGACTTCGTGCCGGCTGCGTTTACAGTGGGAGATGCCTCGGGGTTGGGCCTCATCGACAAGGCCATTCGTGAGGCGAACGCTGTAATCTACGGCCTCGGTTGACGCAATGCCCGGCCATCGCGTTGAGGCGGTTGCATCCACCATTGCGCGTTCTGCTCGACAGGAATGCCGGGCCGGGTCGGCGAGCTGACGCCCACGACGGCGCAGCTCATGCATGGGTGTGCCGGGGACCGAAGGCCGTCCACCTCTGTAATCGTCCCGCGTTTGCGAAAGGGCGACCATGGGGCATTGGCTGCGGGAGACTGGCGTTTGGGCGCCCACATCCTGGTGATCGTTGGTGCATTCTTCACGGCGCCGAACCGATGCTTGGATTGCCGATTTCGCCTGTGGCGTGGGATGATGGCCGGGCTGGCCCAGAGGCCAGTGTGTCCGTGTTGACAATCTGTGCAACAGAACATAGGATGATTGTCCAGTATGGCCGGGAAGGCAGCGACGTTTGGACAGCGCATAAGAGAGCTCAGACAGGCGAGGGGCCTGACTCAGAGGGATCTGGCCAGGAAGACGGGCATCAGCTACGCCTACGTGAGCAAGCTGGAAACGGGCTCCATGTCCCCGCCGCGTCACAGGGTGATAGAGTCGCTGGCCCGCGTGCTGGGCGCCACGAACAGGGAGACCGATGAGCTCTTCGGCTTGGCCGGCAAGATACCCCATGATCTGCTGGACAGGGTGGATGCCGATACCATACGGGCTCTGCGATCCCTGGGAAGCGGTTCCAGGACAGGCAGGCGGCTGGCTTCGAAACTGGGAAAGATGGTCGGCAAGCCATCCGCGGCAAGCTCGAAGCGCGCACACCTTGAAGAGACCGGCGGCAAGCTGGCGGACATGTTCCAGGCGCTCGTGGAGAACTCACTGGATGGCATAGTCATCATGGGCCCCAAGCTGGAGGTACTCTACCAGAACCCGGCGACGGCCAGGACTCTGGGGTACGAGATGGGGGACCTGGTGGGGGAGGACGTGCTGGGGCTTATCCATCCCGACGATATGCGCAAGACGGCTCATCGGCTGAGCCGGGTGTCACAAATCCCGGGGAGCAGCGACCGGGCCCACCTGAGAGTGAAGCACAAAGATGGCACCTGGCATGCAATTGACGTCTGGGCCACCAACCTTCTGCAGAACCCTGCGGTCAATGGCCTGGTGATCTACTTCCGCGACATCACGGGGCGCTCTGGGACAGAGGGGGCGTGGGCGGGGCAGACGGCAGCCATGCTGACGGCGAAGGAATACCATCTGACGCAGAGCGAACTCAAGGTGCTGGCCCTGCTGGTGGACGGCCACAGCAACGCGAGCGTGGCGGAACAACTGGTGATCAGCCCGTCCACGGTCCGGTTCCACGTCACCAACATCATCCGCAAGCTGGGCGTCTCTAACCGCACCGAGGCGGCAGCCCTGGCGGTGCGGCGGCATGTTGTGAGTTGAGTCGATTTCGTAGGGTGGGTCAAGCACAGCGGACCCACCACAGAGTCCGTTTCCATGTTCCGACTAGTGGTTTCTCTCCGAGAGAGGAACCCACCATGCAACTCGAAGACGTCGCCTTCCTTCAGCGGTTCTTCACCAGTTCGTGTACCGCTCTGCAGTCCAGGATCTTCTGCTGCCCGAAGTAAGACAGCTGCCCGGAGCCCGTAGAGAAGAACGAGGTGATCGTGGGTTTGGCCTTGAACGTCCGGATGAGGAACCGGATGACCGGGTTGAAATCGGCCAGCAGGTCAATCCGCTGAAAGACGTTCCGCAGCTCCAGGTCCACATCCAGCGACAGTCCTTCATCCTGTATGCTGAGATGATTCCGGTGGGGGATACCGATACCCGTGATCGGATCCGGTCTGATATCCGTCTTGACCAGACTCCATTTTGCTCTTGCGGTCGTCAGATAGATCAGTTTCTCGGAGTTCCACACCAGGATGGGCTTGATCTCGGCCTCCTCCATCCTCTTGGTGGTGACGATGTCGGCGAACGTGATGGTGAACTCCCGGTCATAAACCGTGCCCCAGTCCCAGCACAACAGGATATCCATCGGGGCGATGTTCAACCAGTTGTGATCCCTGTAGCCGGTGCCCTCTATGGTGTACGTCTTCCCCTTCGTGGTGAACGTTCCCTTAGCCTGACAACGCGGCTGAGGTACGACCCAGTACATGTACCTGGACTCGTCTCCGAAGCAGGCATGGCTCGTGATGCCCTTTATTCTGGAATCAAGCTGAAGGTCGAGGACGCTTTCTCCATCCTCGATATGCACCTCGTAGTGCGACAGGTCTCCCTTGATGAAGTTCTGGCCGATCCGGACATCGCAGACTTCCGTGGAGGCCTTGAAGGATGAGAAGGGGAATCTCCGCTCTATGCGGGTTTCGGTGCCATCGGCCTTCACATAGCTGGCTCTCACTCCTGTTATCACCCTGCTGGGCCTGGAGACGTCACCAGCTATGAAAAACTGGCCCCTTATCAGGCATCCGTCATCCGCCACCAGGTCGAAGTACCACCATTCGATGTACAGCCGGTCCTTCAGTGGGTGCCAGGCATCGTCTGACTCATGAATGACCATGGATGGCGGTATCTGTGTGCCACTCTGCTCTTCGTAGATCACCCTGCCCATTTGCGCCTCCCTCGATTGCAGTCAGTCGTTCGGTTCACCTGCGTTTCGCCCGTTCCAGGAGTCACGAGCCATCTCGATTGACCCGGGCTTGCTCATGCCTATCCCGCCCGCATCGATTCCAGCACCTTCTTCGCCGCAGACCTCATCTTCCTTGCTGACGGCGTGCTGGCGTCCTCGTATTGAAGAGCCTTGGTCTCGCAGAACCTGACGCACGTGGGGTCTCCATCGCAGAGGTCACACTTGACCACCTTCTTCGCGACGGAGTCCAGGGAGATCGCTCCGAACGGGCAGACGGCCATGCAGAACCGGCAACCGATGCAGAGATCGTGGTTGATGGCCACCCGGTTGAGCTTCTCATCCATGGTCAGAGCTTTGACCGGACAGACCAGCATACACGGCGCGGACTCACATTGCTGGCAGATCACAGGCACATCGACGCAGACCTGCTCCCACTTGATGACGGCGAGCCTGGCCCGGGCCGGATTGACCGCGCCAGTCTTCTTCACCGAGCAGACTACCTCGCACAGTCTGCATCCCGTGCATTTGGAGTGATCTACCGTCAGCATCTTGTACATTTCAACCCCCTTCTGCCACCAGGATCCTAAGCGCTAAGCACCAAATCCAGAGTTCTGCACCGAGCACTTGGGTTGATCAAGCCACTATTTGGACTTCGGGTTTCGGATCTGGGATTTCTCGGCCGAAAGCCCCCGCGGTCGTCCGCTTCAGATAGCATGGGACGGCTCCTTGTCCAGCCCGAGCCTGGCGAGCGTCTCGGCCGTCGGCACCCCGTTCGTGTCCCATCCGTGCGCCCCGTAGTACTCGTCGAGCAGCAATTCATACTTCTCCCTCTCGATCAGCTTGTCTCTCATACCCTCCGGCCCGAGGGGGGTGGGCTCGGTGAAGTAGCGTTGCGGCAGCATATCGTCTTTCCTGGAAGCCCCCTCGCGGTTGTTGAACATTCTCTCCAGAGTGCAGATCCTCTCGGCTGCCTCCGTCATCTGCGCGGCCGAGAGATCCAGCCCCGTGATGTGGCGCACCAGTTGGGCGTACTCACCGAACCCGATGGCCGAGGGGCTCATGTAGAGGGCCTGGAACTTGCATACGCCGAGGGCATCCGAGATGGCGTAGATGAGCTCCTGCCACCGCACCAGCTTTCCACTGTTCTCGTAGCCGGTCATTCCCGGCAGGGCAAAGCCAAACAGCTTCTCGGCCTGGTCCGGTGGCAGCATATGGGCGTCCGAGCCGGGACGGCTGCGAAGATGGTCCGCCCCCCTGGTGGCGGTCGCCACCCCCAGCGCGTGACTCGGGGCCATCCGGTCGTCGGTATGCAGCCAGCTCATGCCCTTGACGTGTATGTTGTAGTAGGCTGTCTTCTCGCCCAGCTTCTCGACGGCCCGTTTCGGCCCGTCGGCCAGGACGTTCCCGAAGCCCTGCCGGGTGGCCACGAGCCTGATCATCTCGTACATCAACTGCTCATCGCCCCACTGCAACTTCAGCCCGCCCGTAATCGTTTCGTCGATGATCCCCCTCTCGTACAGCTCGATGGCCCAGGACAGCATGCTGCCGAAATCCAGCGAGTCGATCCCATACTTGTTCACGAGGTAATTCCCGACCAGGACTGCTTCCATGCGGTGGCAGTCCGTTTCGGATCCTAGAGCACCTAGGGTGGTCCACTCCGGGCCCTCGGCCCACTGGCCTTTGTATTGGCCCTCGGGCACCTGGTACCGGTGGCGGCAGTGCACCGGACAGCCGAAGCAGGCGGCCATCGACGTTGAGAACTTGAGGATGTTCTCTGCGTAGAGACTCTGGCCGTCCGCTAACTGGTTGCGCTGCAGATTGCGGTTCCTCACCTTGCCGATAAGATCCATCATCATCTGGAACATCGCCGTGCCCAAACGGGATTGCTCCTGAAGAATGGGGTTCTCGCGCATCAGCCTGAGCAGGTGCTCCATATAGCGCAGGGCTTCGTCTGCGTAGGCGATCGGCAAGTCCCGGCGGCCGCGGACGGCAATCGCCTTCAGATTCTTCGATCCCATCACGCAGCCCATGCCGGTGCGGCCGGCCGCGTTCTTGAGTCCGCTGATAACGTTCGCGTAACGGACCAGGTTCTCGCCCGCGGCGCCAATGCAGATAGTCTTCACCTCTTCGTCACCCAACTCACTCCGTATCAAGGCAGGGGTTTCTCCGGTGTCCTTTCCCCAGAGCCTGGAGGCATCTCTGATCTCGATGTCCCCGTTGTCGATCCACAAATAGATGGGATAATCGGCCTTGCCCGTGATCACCAGGTGGTCGATCCCGGCGAAACGAAGCTCGGGGGCAAAGAAACCGCCCATGTTGGAACTGCCGATTAGGCCGGTGAGCGGTGACTTGGCGCCGATGTGGCATCGCCCGCTTGAAGGTGCCAGGGTCCCGCCCACGAGGCCGGCGCTGACGGTCAGAACGTTCTCCGGCGCGAGCGGATCGATGCCAGACCGAAGATGGTTGTAAAGCAGGTACACGTCGATGCCGCGGCCCCCGAGGTAGCTGCGCCTGATGCTCTCGGGAATCGGCTTCTTCTTGACTTCACCGGTGGACAGGTCTATGTATGCTACCTGCTGGTCCTTCATGCTCACTTTCCTCCTGAGCCCCCTTGTCGGTCCAGGCCGCAAGCCTCCTCCAGAAGCTGGACGGGGTGTATGGCCGTGATGCCCGTCGCCTGTCTTATCTGCATGGCGCAGGCAGCGCAGCCGGTGACGACCATCTCTGCTGCGGAGTTCTTGATGTCCTCAAGGAGCCTCCGCCCGATGTCCAGGGACAGGCTGGTGTAGCCCTTCCTGAATCCATGATAGCCGCCCATGCCGCAGCACGTGGCGTTGGCGGCGGCGACGTGTAGCCCAGGCACCGTGCGCAGCAACTCCAGGGTACTCCTGCCTTCATCCTGTGCCTTGAGGTGGCAGGGAATGTGACACAGAACCGACTGCCTGACGCCGAGCATGTCCTTTGCCAGTCTGCCCT
>JAUCPZ010000200.1 GCA_030372995.1 Dehalococcoidia bacterium | reverse complement strand
GCAGCGAGCCAGCAGCGCAACATCGGCTCCTGGTAAGATCACACGCACCACATAAGGAGCCATCCTACGGGAAGAGCTCCGGGTGAATGACCCGGGCCAGCAGCTCCAGGCCGTCGACCAGCCGCGGCCCATACCGGCAGGTCAGGTTCGGGTCTTCGATGGCGAATACCCGGCCCTCTTTGACCGCCGTCAGACCAGTCCAGGCTGGCCGCGAGGCCACGCTCTCGGGCGTGGCGCCGTACTGGTAGTCCTCCAGTATGATGATGTCAGGATCAGCGTCCAGGATCTCTTCAATGCTTAGTTCATACCAGCCTGACCTGGCCGCGGCAATGTTGGTGCCGCCCGCCATGTTGATGAGGTCGTCCTGGAAAGTGCCGTGGCCGGTAGTCCACGGCTTGTCTTCATTCATGCTGGCATCGACTTCATAGAAGACTCTGGGCCTTTCGGCGGCGCGGCTCGTCTTGGCCGCCACGGCCTCGACTCTCTGTTTCAAGTCGCTCACCACCTTGGCCGCCGTTTTCTCGGCGTCGGTGACCGTGCCGATCAGTTCGAAGTCCCGGTAGAGCCCCTGGATGTCTCTTGGCTGCAGGACTGCCACCTGGAGGCCGCGGGCGCGCAGGTCTTCCACGATAGTACCGGCCACAGAGAGTATCAGATCGGGCTCTAGGTTAACGATGGCTTCGATGTCGAAGCCGGGGAAGGCTGAGCCCACTTTAGGCAGCGACTTGGCCGCTTCAGGGTAGTCACACCAGTCGGTGACGCCGACCACTCTGTCACCCAAGCCGAGCGCGAACAGCATCTCAGTGATGCTGGGGCCGAGCGAGACTATCCTCTCGACTTTGCCCTCCGTCACGATGGGCCGGCCCAGGTCATCCAGGAGGGCTGACGAGGATTCAGTATTGGTACACGCACTGGTCAGGAGTGTCATGGCGCAAAGCACGAGACTGAGCAATAAAACAGCGATCTTCTTCACGATATCCTCCTCAAGATGTACGGGATGCTGTGTCATGCGAAGCCCACAACACCAATGGTTGGGGGACACCAAACCGAACGGCCCTCGTGGCTCATGTCCGGGAAAGATGAGGTTTCCGTCAGGCGCATGGGCCTGAGGAAGCCAGTGATGTCCCGCCATGCAGATGCTGTGGGGGTGTGGCCTGACGGGCGGGGCAAAGAAAAACCCCTGGCCCGGCAGAGCGAGGGGCATCAGGGTGCTCTAGTCATTTCGGTCCCCCTTTCTCCGCGGAGGCTTTTGTTCGCCCGGTCACATGCTGACTTGCCGGGCTTTCCAGACAGGGGCCGGAGTTCTGACTGTTACAGCAGGCGGGACTGTGCCGGAATTCCACCGGACTTGCTGCCGCATTGAGCCCTCGCTCTCGCTCGGGCACCCCTGCATAAGGTT
>JAUCPZ010000199.1 GCA_030372995.1 Dehalococcoidia bacterium | reverse complement strand
GAACGGCCCACAGGGTGAGACGCGTCGTTGTAGCGAGATCCTCAGTCTGGCCTATGTACAGTCTGCCATCGGACTGACTGATGAGGACGTAAACGGTGAACATGGGACCAGACGCTGGCTCCTTGATCAGGATTCGAACCTGAAACCTAGCGGTTAATCCGCCTGAGGCGGACCCGCTCTAGAAAACCTGGCTCCCCGATCAGGATTCGAACCTGAAACCTAGCGGTTAACAGCCGCCCGCTCTACCGTTGAGCTATCGGGGAACCTCTCGCCATTGACTGGCGCTGTCTAATTCTACAACAATCCGCCTGTCAGTCAAAAGCAGCGGTCACCAGCAACGCCGGCGGCCGCGGCCGTGCGGAGGAACGGGTCGCATATGTGGTTGCCATCCTCGAACCGTTCTCCCCTTCGTGCCCGAAAAGGCATTGACACGGGAGAAACGGCCGTGCTATAAGCGACCCAGAGGAGGGCGTCCAGCCAGGGTCTCGATCGGGAGGCGGTATGGATATCATCTACGAACCTGAGACATCATACCGCAGAGCGCTGCAGATCGACAGAATGTGGGCCGATTCGGATGCTGGCGCCAAGCTCTGCGCTGAGATCCTCAACATCGCCTCTCTGAAAGGAGACGAGACAGCCCTCGATGCAGCCTGCGGCAGCGGCCTCTTACTGCAGGCTCTGGCGGAAGCTCTACCGAACGGTCGCGCCATCGGCGTTGACTGCTCGCCAGCGATGGTGAGGCTATCCCAGGCCAAACTGGCCAGGTTGAAGAATGGCCGTGCCGCAGTCATGTACTCCGAAGGAGCAGATCTGATCTTCAAAGCCTCCGCGTTTGACGTCGTCTTCTGCATGCTTGGACTCTATCACTTCTCGAATCCTCTCGCTGCCCTGAAGGAGATGAAGAGGGTGCTCAAGAAGGGTGGCAGGCTGGTGCTTTGTGAATACGAGGCTCCTGCCGATCCGGAATTGAGAGCGACGCTGACCGAGTCATTCCAGCTTGCGCATCCAGGCTACCGGTTCTACACGGGGCCCGAGCTGTACGCTCTCGTTTCAGAGGCCGGCTTATCGCGGCAGAGGTCCGCCACGCAGAGATTCACCTTCGATGAGCATGGCATCGGTGGCCTGCCGCTGGGTGTCCACTTTTTTGAAACGCGTTTCATGCTGCAGAAGCGGGGAGATCAGAACCTCCTGGCGAGCTTCGACGGCAACGTCTTCAGACCGGTGGGCAGGATGATGCACCCGAAAGGGGCTCTCGACTTCATGCTGGTGCGTGCCGTGAAGTAGTATGCGGCAGAGGGAAGCCCTGAATGACAGGGACGAGACCCATACGCAAACGGCGAAGAATGGGACTGGATCCTCTGGGGACAGGAGGTGGTGATGGGAGCGAGGATCACGTATAATCTTGCTGCAGTGGCGGCCGATCAAGGATAAGCGCTCCCGGCAGGCGAATCGGGACGGAAGGAGGAATTCCTGTGGGCGAAGTCAAGGAACAGTGTCCCCGTTGCAGCGGCAGGAAAGAGGTAACCTGCCAGGCCTGCAAAGGCACGGGTGAAGCCCGGAACGAATCCTGGGTCGTGATTGGGCCCTGCAAGGTTTGCGCAGACAGCAAGCGCAAGGGATTCGTCACCTGCCCAAAGTGCGGCGGCACTGGCTTCGTTATCACGAAGGATACGCAAATACCAGACACCAAGAAGTGGTAGGGCGATTCGCCAGGAGTTGCCTTCGCTGTTCTTGGCTGTCTTCCGACGGTGATCCTCTGCGACGGAGCTTCACGCTTCCTCCGGTATTGGATCGCTTATTCGATCTTGACTCAGCCAAAGCTTTCTCGCGTGGCACGTCTGGGATTGGTGACAAAGAACGGCCCGCGAACAAGACGCTGGCGCTTCCAAAGACTGTGATACGCGCGATGCGTAGCGGAAACTGGAAGCGGGGGGATTCAGATTCCCCCCGCAACACGTGCCTTCGTCAGGAAGGCTTGCAGAGCTCAGTGCAGGTGTGGGTTGGCTGGGTCTCTTGTCTCCTTCTTGGTTCCGGATGCGGCGCGCGCCTTTCTGATGGACTCTCCGCGAAGCTACGCCCGCTGGCCGGCAGACCACACAACCATTAGAACATCTGAACGGGAATGGTGTGTCCTGCGCCCTTGGTGGTCTTGCGGCTGGACTGCTGCGGTGCCGGCTTCAGTGACTGCTCAGTCTTCTTATCCTCTGCCATCGTCTCGATCCCTCTCCCTCACAATCAGCTCTTGGCGGTGCCCCCCCGGAAAAAGAAAAACCGACCTCAAAAGGTCGGTTTCACTATTGGCTCCCCGCTCCCCAAGTGACCAGGTACAGGAAGTGGTTCAGCGCCCCCGGGGGTTCAGTGTGTCTACAATCTCAGTCTAGGCTTGTCTCCTCTGCCCGATTAGTCGCCGGCACCTGCTGCAATCCCTCGCGCGCCGGTCCCCCGGGAATCGTCTGCCTGGGCGGGCGTGTGTCTGAGAAATGTCTTCGCCGGTCTGAGTTGCCCAAGTCTGTCACGGTTGGTGGGCGCCATCTGTTGGGGCGGTGTCGACGGCGGAGATGAGTGCGGGCCGCTCAGTCGAAGAGTAGGGGCCAACGGGCGTTGCCTTTGGCTGCCGAGCCAGGATTCGAACCTGGGCTAAGGGATCCAAATTCCCCTGTGCTGCCGCTACACCACTCGGCAGGGCACCCACGGTGGAACCGGGAGCGGTTTGATTATAGCGGATGAGGTAGTGCCGAACAACTGGATGCCTCTAGCGCATCTCGGGTTGGATTCGCAGGCTTGCCCAATTCACGAAGGGCACGGTCGACGCGGAATATGTCGGCGCGTGGAGTAGGCCTGATGGTATAATCTCTCCATTGCGAAAGGCAGGCCGGTCAGTTGAGAAGGGTGGAACTGTACGACACAACCCTCCGGGACGGGGCGCAGCAGGCGGGCGTCTCGTTTTCGGTGGAAGACAA
>JAUCPZ010000198.1 GCA_030372995.1 Dehalococcoidia bacterium | reverse complement strand
TACTGCACGGAGGTGGCCTTCAAGGTGACCAGCGAAGCGCTGCAACTGTTCGGGGGACACGGGCTGACGAAGGACGCCCCGGTAGAGAAGCTGTTCCGGGATGCCAGAGCGGGCATGATAGAGGACGGATCAAACGATTCCCTCTCTCTTGCCGCCGCCGAGATGTTGCTGAGGGAGACGTAGCAGTTATGAACGACGTCTACATCGTTGGCGTGGGAATGATACGGTTCGGCAAGTATGCCGACAAGACCGTGCGCTCCATGGCGGAAGAGACCATTGGGCTTGTCCTGAAGGACGCAGGCCTGACTCCCCAGGATATCCAGGCGGTGTTCTTTTCGAACACCTTCTGGGGGATGTTCTCCAACCAGCACTCCATCCGGGGGCAGGTGATCCTGCGCGGCATGCACATCGATAAGATACCCGTCACCAATGTGGAGAATGCCTGCGCCGGGGGCTCGACTGCTTTGCATCTGGCATACGCCGGCGTAAGGGCCGGGATGTATGACGTGGCCATGGCTCTCGGCTCGGAGAAGATCAGCCATCCTGACAAGAACCTCTCGCTGGGAGCATACGCCTCCTGCATGGATGTGGAGAACTTCCTGCAGCACATCAACATGATCATGGAGGTGAGCAAGACCTTCAAGGTCAAGATCCCGGAAGACCAGACTGCGCCGGGCGAGGGCCGCAGCATCTTCATGGACGCCTACGCCGCGGCCGCGCGCTGGCACATGGACCGGTTTGGATCGACCCAACATCAGCTGGCCGTGGTCTGCTCCAAGAACCACTGGCACGGCTCCCTGAACCCTCTTTCGCAGTATCAGAATCCCATGACGGTGGAGGAAATACTGGCGGACAAGCCCGTGGCGTATCCGCTGACGCGGGCGATGTGCGCGCCGGTCGGGGACGGCGCCGCAGCCGCCATTGTCTGTTCAGAGAGATTCCTGAAGAAACTCCGGAATGCCCGGCCAGTCAAGATACTGGCATCAGTGCTGGGTCAGGGCGCGGACCGAGGACTCGACGAGACCGACATCGGGGAGAGGTTGTCCAAACAGGCCTATGAGATCGCAGGAGTCGGGCCGAAGGACATCGACACCGCAGAGCTGCATGACGCCACCGCCTTCGGGGAGCTGCATCAGACCGAAGCCATGGGCTTCTGCCGCTTGGGCGAGGGCGGTCCGTACGCCTTGACAGGTGCCACGAAGCTGGGTGGCGCCAAGCCCATCAACACCAGCGGCGGACTGGAGTGCCGGGGGCATCCGATAGGTGCCTCGGGGCTGGCTCAGATACACGAGCTGGTAACGCAGCTCCGGGGCGAAGCCGGCGTCCGCCAGGTGCCCGGGGCCCGCACGGCGCTCGCGGAAAACGGAGGCGGCAACATCGGCGTGGAAGAGGCTGCCATGTGCATCCACATACTCCAGAAGACCGACTGACAGCAAGCCTGCAAAGGATGCGCATCTGATACACGGGCACCCTGGGTCTGACGGGTAGCTGAGCTGTCTGTAACCGCGCACGCTGTTTGGAGAGGGGGGAACTTGCCGAAGTATGACCTGAAAGGCAGGAACGTCCTGATCACCGGTGCCTCATCCGGGATAGGCAGGGGACTGTCGCGATGCTTTGCCGCCGAGGGGGGCAATCTTGCTCTGGGTTGCCACCCGTCTGACAAGGCTGTCCTGGAAAGTTGGTGTGCTGAACTGGCGGGGAAGTACGGAGTGAAGGTATCAGGCTTTCCCATTGACTTGGCAGAACCGGGCGGCCCGGAACGCATGTACGATTCCGCCAAGAGTGCTTTGGGCAAAGTAGACGTTCTGGTGAACAACGCCGGCATTCTGCACTACGGCCATTTCGCTGACATACCAATCACGGATCACGAAGCACTCATAGCGGTGAATGTGACCGCCTACCTCAAGTTGATGAGGCTCTGCCTGCCGGACATGGTGAAGGCAGGAGGGGGCAGGATACTGAACGTGGTATCCACCGCAGCGTTCCAGCCGACGCCTTGGCATGCGGCCTACGGTGCTTCGAAGGCGTTCATGCAGAGCCTTAGCGAAGCGGTCAACGGCGAGCTCAGAGGCACTGGAGTGAAGGTCCTCACCTTCAACCCCTCGTACACCAGAACGCCCCTCCTTGCGCGCGGCGGGTTCCCGCCGCGCGTCTGGTGGTTCCGGATCAGCGGCCTGAGCGATCCAGAAGACATGGCCCGCAAGGCCGTCAAAGCCTTCAAGAAAGAGAAACCTTTGCATATTCCGCTGGTACGGAACTGGCTGGTGCATTCGATCCTGATAAGAGCAGCGCCGAGAGGTCTGATCAACCGGCTCAGCACACTTGTTCTGCGGGAGGAGCGCTGAAGGCAGGCCACTCTGGCGTCCGGCCAGTCAGGATATGTCAGCGAATGTGCAGCGTGCTTCCGCTTCTGTGACGACGCCACTGGTTTCGTCTTGCCGCCGCCAAGGTATGTTATCTTGTGCTGTGAAGGATGACTGGAGCGCAGGGGGCCGGCTCGTCTGAAGGCCGGGACTGCGGACGCGAAGGAGCGTGATCTGCATGGATGACTACGGGAAGCTGCGAGAGATACTGGACAGACATCTCGCTGGCGCGCCACCGTCGGAGAAGATCGATAGGATACTGAGGATCCTCTTCACCCCCGAGGAAGTCAAGGTTGCCGTGGGCATGGTATTCACTCCCATCCCGGTGGAGGAGATCGCGGCCAGAAGCGGCGTCTCCGTGGAGGAAGCCAGCCTGCGGTGCGAGTCCATGGCCAGCAAAGGCATTGTCTTCAGCCGCAAGAAGAACGGGGTCATGGGTTACTCCCTGCTGCCCACCATCCCCGGCCTGTTCGAGTTCCCCTTCATGAAGGGTGGGGGCGAGCCCATGCACCGGACGCTGGCGAAGCTGTGGGAGGAGTACCACCGCGAAGGGCTGGGCAGCTCGTTTGCCGGCAGCCCGACGCCGCTCACCAGGGTGCTGCCGGTGGAGAGCGCCGTGGATCAGCGCGTGGAGGTCCTGCCTTTCGAGGTCATCTCCAAGATGCTCGAGCGGAATGACACCATCGCCCTGGCCCAGTGTGCCTGCCGCGTGAGCGTCGCAGCCTGCAAGGCACCCAAGGATGTGTGCCTGATCTTCGATGCCACCGCGCGCTTCCTCATCGAACGGGGGTTTGCCAGACAGGTCACCAGGCAGGAGGCGCTGGATGCAGTGCGACGGTCTGAAGAGGCGGGGCTTGTCCACATGACCAACAACAGCCAGG
>JAUCPZ010000197.1 GCA_030372995.1 Dehalococcoidia bacterium | reverse complement strand
ACGATCGCCTTGATCGCGCCGACCTTAAGGGCCTTCTTCCGCACGGCTTCCAGATCTTTCTCCGCGCCTACGTCGGCAGTGACGGCGATGACATCCATGCCGTGTTCTTCTTTGATCCACTTGATGGCGGCTGATGTGTCCAGCCCGCCGCTGTACGCCAAGACAACCTTCTTTGCCATTTCTTTACACCTCAACAGTCAATGACTCCAGTCAACCCCCTTGGCCCCCCATCTCGGGGGAAGGAAAAGAGACGCAGAGGAACTCCGTCCCTCTGCACACCCTCGGCTGCTCCACAGGCCACGCCGCGGTGTGCTCCCGTCATGTCCCCTCCTGCGATGGGAGAGGGCGACAGATATGCACTGGGTTTATCCGTTGACTGTACACGAGTACTCACTACTTAGCCTCTCCGGCCAGCACCTTGCCCAATATGCCCACCGCCTCGTCCACATCCCCTTTCGTGATGATGAGGGGCGGTATCAAGCGGATGGCGTTCGGTTTGAGCTTATTGATCAGGAGGCCCTTCTCTATGCAGCGCAACATGATCTCTTCTGCCATGTCCTCCTTGAACTCCACCGCCCAGAGCAGGCCCTGGCCACGCACGTCAACAATGGATCTGTGCTTCGCCTTCAGTTTCGCCAGGCGGGAGCCGAGATACCCACCGACCCGGCGCGCGTTGCCCGGCACATCGTTCTCGATGATGTACTTGGTGACAGCATAGGCCACCGCGCAGACCAGCGGATTGCCCCCGAAGGTGCTGCCGTGCTCGCCCACCTTGAACACGTCGGCCTTCTTCTTGCACAGAAACGCCCCGATCGGCACGCCGCCACCCATTCCCTTCGCCAGCGTGACTATGTCGGGTTCAATCCCATACAACTGGTAGCCGAAAAGGGATCCCAGCCGGCCCATGCCGGTCTGCACTTCATCCAGGATGAGCAGGATATCCTTCCGGTCGCACCACTGCCGCACCTTCTTCAGATAATCCTCGGACGGGACATTCACGCCGCCTTCAGCCTGTATCGGCTCCAGCATCACCGCGCATGTCCGCTTGTTGGTGGCGTCCCTGATGGCCGCGATGCTGTTCGCCTCGACATTGACGAAGCCCGAGGGCAGCGGGGTGTACGGCTCCTGGAACTTCTTCTGTGCCGTCGCGGCCGTCATGGCCAGCGTCCGGCCGTGAAACGAATTGAAGGTGGTGATCACCTCGTAGGCCCCGTCCAGATGAAGCTTCCCGTAGCGCCGCGCCAGCTTCACCGCGCCTTCGTTGGCCTCCGTGCCGCTATTACAGATGAACGCCTTATCGAAGCAACTGTTCTTCACCAGCAACTCTGCCAACTGTAGCTGGGGTACTGAATACAGCAGATTCGATGTCTGGGTCAGTGTCCTGCCCTGTTTGGCCAATGCTTTGGCCACCACCGGGTGGCAATGCCCCAGGCTGTTCACCGCCAGGCCGCCGATGAAATCGAGGTACTCCCTGCCATTGTCGTCCCAAACCCTGGCGCCCTGCCCGCGCACCAATACAACCGGCATGCGCTGAAAGGTCGGCATGTAGTACTTCTTCTCGATTTCACGCCAATTTGTCATCGTCAACTCCGTCTGTCATCTTCAATCCTCCGACCCCTCTCGAGGCCCTAAGCAATGTCATTCCTGCGGAAACAGGGATCCAGAGAGGCCGGATGTCAGTCACCGCTGACCTCAACCATCTTCAAACTGTGTGCCCGTCTCTGGGAATTGGGAGAAACCCCCTTTCATCCTTCATTCCTCACCATTCATACTTCGCCCTTCTTCAGGCGATGGTGGTCCCTTCCATCCCGCCCTCTACCTCCTTGATCAGGGCATGAGGCATGCGGCCGTCGATGATCCGCGTTGTGCGCACGGTGGGCAGAGCCGCCAGGCACGCCTCGATCTTGGGAATCATCCCTCCAGAGGCACCCCCGGAAGCCAGCATGGCCTTCGCCTCCGGCACCGACATCTTCGGGATCAGCTTCTTTGATCCGTCAAGAATGCCGGCCACATCAGTCAGGAAGATGAGCTTCTCGGCGCCCAACGCCGCGGCGATGCGACCCGCGGCCGTATCGCCATTGACGTTCAGAATGAAATTGTGGTCGCCCGCCTCTGGCGGCATCTGTATGCTGAGCGGCGCGATCACTGGGATGAATCCGGCAGCGAGCAGCGCCTTGACTGGCTCCGCGTTAACCTCAGCCACATCGCCCACATAGCCCAACTCAGGCTCCTTCACCTGGGCCCCGAGAAGGCCTCCGTCGATGCCGCTCAGCCCGACAGCCCGGCCACCGAGGGCCTGAAGGGCCGCCACCAGTTCCTTGTTCACCAGGCCCGCCAGAATTGCCACCACCACCTTAAGGGTCTCGGCATCTGTGACCCTCAGACCATTCACAAACCGCGTGGGCATATTCATGCGGCGCAGCCATTCGGTGACCACGTTGGCCCCGCCATGAACGACGACCGTCGGCACGCCTTTCTTCTGAAGCGCCACCAGGTCTTCCAGAGTGGTATCGTGGCTCCCGAGGGTGCTGCCGCCAAGCTTGATGACGATGATGCCAGCCAAAGGTTCCTGTGTCCTTCAGTCCAGTTGAATTAGAGCCTAAAGGATAGCAGAAGCGTGAGTGGATATCAAAAGGTTGCGCTCTCCGTCCCTGAGTCCGGAAGAGAGCGAATCAATGAATTGTCCCGCTCCGCCAAGCGCAGCCGCTCTACGTCGCGTAAGCGCTGTTGATGGCCACGTAGTCGGCCGAGAGGTCGCAGCCCCAGGCGACAGCCATCTCTGCACCGAGATTGAGGTTCACGCGGATGGGAACCTCCTCCTGCTTCAGAACCCGGCGTGCCTTCTCTACGTCAAACTGGACCGGGCAGCCGGCCTTCAGGACGTTGATCTCATCCAGATAGAGATCCACTCTGGAGTGGTCGACCTCTGCCCCGCTCCGCCCCACCGCGGCCAGGATGCGGCCCCAGTTCGGGTCGGCCCCGTGTACCGCCGACTTGACCAGCGATGAGCTGACCACGGCCCGCGCCGCTGCACGGGCATCATTTTCACTCGCCGCCCCCTCAATCCTGGCTTCAATGAGGCGCGTCGCGCCCTCACCACCCCGCACCACCCGCTTTGCCAGATAGACGCAGACCTCCTGCAAAGCGGCCTTGAAGATATCCGCCTCTGCCGTCCCGTCCCTGATGGGAGCATTCCCCGCCAGGCCGCTGGCCATCAGGAGAACGGTGTCATTCGTACTGGTGTCGTTGTCCACCGAGATCATATTGAAGGAGGCATCCACCGCCCCCCGCAGCGCCCACTCCGCCAGCCTCGGGTCCAGCCTGGCGTCGGTGGTCAGGAAGCAAAGCAGCGTGGCCAGGTTGGGGAAGATCATCCCCGCCCCCTTGGCAATACCTCCCACGGTGATCTTGGTGTTGCCCACCTTCGTCGTCACCGCGATCTGCTTCGGATTGGCGTCAGTGGTCAGTATCGCCCGGGCCAACTGGTGCCCGCCGTCGCGGGAGATGACGATCCGCTCGATGCCGCTGCGGACGCGGGCCATGGGAAGAGGGACGCCGATGACGCCGGTGCTGGCCACGAACACCTCATTCACCGGTATGTTGAGCTTCTTGGCCACCAAACTGGTCATCTCCCTGGCGTCGGCCAGACCCTGCTCGCTGGTGCAGGCGTTGGCACAGCCGGAATTGACCACGACGGCCCGGGCTTTCCTGCCTGCCAGCCTCTCCTGGCAAACCAGGACCGGCGCCGCCTTCACCTTGTTGGTGGTGAGAACGCCCGCGGCCGTGCAGGAGACCTCCGAATACAGAATGCCCAGGTCGAGAACGCGGTCGCCCCTGGTCTTGATACCAGAATGAACTGCACCGGCAGAGAACCCGAGCGGGGTGGTGACCGTGCCACCGGGGATGAGCTGGAACTTTGCGGCCATCGATATGTCAATTATAGTTTGGATGGCGCTCCCGTGTCCACAAAGGCAGACGCCTGCCCACCGCCCCAGCGGCCATCAACCCCCTTTGATCCCCCAATCTTGGAGCAAGAGAGAATCGGGGGTCACTGCCAAACCCCAGGTCCGCCTCAGGCGGATCGTTCCGCGAAGCCGGCAATCCAGCTCATGCTTGGATTGTCCGCCTTCTCTTCGCGATGCTATAATTCCCGTCATCTAACGAGAGGGGAAGAACCAGGAATGCCCGCAGATCTCATCAGTGGCACCCAAATCGCGGAAGATATCCGCACCGAACTGAAGGCAAGGATCGCCAACCTCAAAGCGAAAGGGGTCACGCCGGGGCTGGCAATGGTCCGAGTCGGCGAAGACCCGGCATCGGTCTCGTACGTGTCTGGCAAGAGCAAAGCCAGTGCCGAGCTGGGCATTTACTCTGAGACCATCGTCTATCCCGAGAACGCCAGCGAAGTTGAGGTTCTGGCCAGAATATCCGAACTCAACGGCAACCAGAGGTTCCACGGCATCCTGGTGCAGTTGCCTTTGCCCAGGCACATCAAAGAGGACAAGGTGCTCAACGCCATCGACCCGCTCAAGGACGTGGACGGCTTCCATCCCGTGAACGTGGGCCGCATGCTGATCGGCGAACCGTATTTCCTGCCTTGCACGCCGCACGGCGTGCAGGAGCTGCTCGTCCGGAGTGGCCACAGTCCCGAAGGCAAGCACGTGGTCATCTGCGGGCGCAGCAACCTGGTGGGAAAGCCCCTGATGGCTATTCTGGTGCAGAAGAAAGCCGGCGCCAATGCCACCGTGACCATCTGCCACACAGGGACAAAGAACATGGCCCAGATCACCCGGCAGGCCGACATACTGGTAGCCGCGATGGGCAGCCCTAGGGCCATCACGGCCGACATGGTGAAGGAGGGGGCCGTCGTGATCGACGTGGGCGTCAACCGCATTCCGGATGCCACCAAGAAGACCGGCTTCCGCCTCGTCGGGGACACCGATTTCGATGCCATAAGGGAGAAGGCCAAGGCCATTACGCCCGTCCCCGGAGGGGTCGGCCCGATGACCGTGACCATGCTGATGGTGAATACGGTCCGTGCCGCTGAAATGCGCCTGGCAGCGCCGCGCCAGAATTGAGCCACTGCTGCACACTTGATGCTGACTAGCCAAGGAGGTTTCTGTGCCGTACGACACCACCAAGATGAGAGCCTGGGAAATCGCCGAGGCAGCAGAGAAGCGCCTGCCCACCCCGGACGAGTGGCGCGAAAGGCTGGGCCTGGCGCGGCACGAGGTCATACCGTATGGCCGCGTCTGCAAGCTCGATTTCATCAAGATCATGAACCGCCTCGCCGACCGCCCGGATGGCAAGTACGTGGAAGTCACGGCGATCACGCCTACCCCTCTCGGAGAAGGCAAGACCACCACCACGCTCGGTCTCATTGAGGGCCTGGGAAAGAAAGGCCACAACGTTGGGGGAGCCATACGCCAGCCGTCGGGCGGACCAACCATGAACGTCAAGGGCACGGCCGCCGGCGGTGGCAATGCCCTGCTGATCCCGATGGCCGAGTTCTCCATGGGCTTGACCGGTGACGTCAATGACATCACCAACGCGCACAACCTGGCGATGGTGGCGCTCACGGCCAGATTGCAGCACGAGCGCAACTACACCGACGAGCAACTGGCACGTTTGAGCCGAATGCGCCGCCTGGACATCGATCCCACCCGCGTGGAGATGGGCTGGATCATGGACTTCTGCGCTCAGAGCCTGCGCAACATTGTCATCGGCCTGGGCACCCGCATGGACGGCTATGCCATGCAGTCACGCTTTGGCATCGCTCCCAGCTCGGAGGTCATGGCCATTCTCTCCATCGTCCGCGACCTTAGGGACCTCCGCCAGAGAATCGGGGAAATCACCGTAGCCTATGACAAGTGGGGCCGCCCCGTGACCACCAACGACCTTGAGGTGGCGGGCGCCATGACCGCGTGGATGCGCAACGCCATCAATCCCACGCTTTGCTCCACGGTCGAGTACCAGCCGGTCATGGTCCACACCGGCCCCTTCGCCAACATCGCCTTGGGCCAGTCGTCGATCATCGCCGACCGCATCGGCCTGAAGATGTTCGACTATCACGTAACCGAGAGCGGCTTCGGCGCGGACATCGGCTTCGAGAAGTTCTGGAACGTGAAGTGCCGCTTGAGCGGGCTGACGCCCAATGCCTCGGTACTGGTGGTCACCACCAGGGCATTGAAGATGCACGGCGGCGGACCGAAAGTAACACCGGGCTTACCCCACTTGCCGCCCGCGTATCAGGAGGAGAACCTCGAATTGCTGGAGAACGGCCTGCCGAACATGCTCCACCACATCGGCGTGATCATGAGATCAGGGCTGAGGCCGGTGGTGTGCATCAACGCCTACCCTACCGACACCGAGGCCGAGTTCAAGATGATCCGCCGGGCTGCCGAGGCCACCGGCGCCCGCTGCGTCGTCTCCAAGCACTTCGCTCACGGCGGGGAGGGCGCCCGGGATCTGGCCGAGGCCGTGATCGACGCGTGCAACGAGAAGGCCACGTTCCGCTACCTCTATCCGCTGGAGATGAAGCTGCGCGACAGGGTGCGGAGGATAGCGCGGGTGGTGTACGGCGCCGATGGCGTGGAGTGGAAGTTCGATGCCGAGGACAAGGCCAAGGCGTTGGAGGCGGACCGGAAGTACGATGACTACGCCACCGTCATGGTCAAGACGCATTTCAGCCTGACCCACGATCCTGACATCAAGGGCGCGCCCAAAGGCTGGACGCTCCCAATCAGGGATGTGCTCGTATACACCGGAGCACGGTTCCTGTGCCCCGTGACCGACAAGATCAACCTCATGCCGGGAACCGTTTCCGATCCCGCCTTCCGCAGGATTGATGTCGATGTGGAAACCGGCCATGTCCGGGGGCTGTTCTAGACGCGTCCCTGACGAGGTTCGCGACATGCTTCATCCTCTCCTTCGTCCTCCCCATCAAGGGGGAGGGAACATGGTGCTCCGCAAAGGAGTGCAGAGCAACTGTCTTGCCTGCCAAGAACATATCTCAAGATTATGGGTATTAACATATTGCCATGGAGTACGATGCTTGAGCATAGCGTTCAAGATGGTCAGCAACTTGCGCATGCAGGCAGTGAGGGCTACTTTCTTGGGCTTGCCGGCGGCACAGAG
>JAUCPZ010000196.1 GCA_030372995.1 Dehalococcoidia bacterium | reverse complement strand
TGTATAAGAGACAGACGTGCACCTCCCGGCAAGCGTTGAGGAGATCCGGGATGCCATCGACCGGTCGGAGACGGACCGCGATTTCCGACGGACGGCCAAGATGCGCCTGAACCATGCCCGGCGCTATCTTCACCTCCCTGAGGCGCTGTCGTGGGACCACTATGCCAGACCCGGCGCGGTGACCATACTGGATGCCCGCGCCAGGAGCATCGACGAGCACGATGCCATGAGCCTTTGCCTTCTGTCACTGCGTCGGCTTCAGACAGTCAGGTCCTGGGGCCAAAAGGGCCCGAGCATGCCGATGCTGGTCGTGCTGGATGAGGCCGGCAGGTACCTCCACACCGACCGCGGGCGAGAGGCCGTGGTCGTGCTTGAGGGGATGTGCCGCACGGAAACGCACGTGGTGATGGCCGCACAGGACCCTGAGTCCCTCCCTTCCGGAGTCATCTCCTTGTCTTCGGTCATCATCCTGCACCGGATGACGTCGCCCGAGTCCCTCCGGCACATCAAGCGCTGGTGCTCCGCCTTCGCCAGGCTGAAACCCTCAGACCTCCTCTCACTCCAGCCGGGAGAGGCCTACGTCTGGGCCAGAGAGGCGACGGACCCGCGCTTCGCAGCGGGGTGCGTGAAGATGGGAATCCGGGCGCGGGTGACGGGGCGTGGGTCGCCGCTTGCGTTGTTCCAGGATAGCTGAGCGAGGAACACTATGGCAGCGTGGAATCCTTGGCTCTGGCCCCCCGCTTCCAATAGGTGAAACCAGCGGCAACGGTCGCTAGGTCGACTTCGCCCCGCCAAGAGATCTCAGTAGGTCGAACTTGGCTGCCTACGACGGGGTATCCGTGGCGACCTTGCGTCCATTAGGGTTTTGTGACTGAGTACGGCCGCATTGAGACTCGCCTGTTAACACACCGTGCTAGTTTCAGGTGCAACAGGGGACACCTGTGGCCACAAGCCGTTCGGGCGCAGACGCGCTTTCCCACCGGGTGGGCCCAACCGAGGTACAGGAGGAAACACATGCAAACTCTGCCACCCATTTTCTGCGGAGTCTTCGATTGGCTGAATCATCATGCCGGCCGTAGGTTGTTCGATATCGACGGCGACCTGGTCATGCCGTTGGATGTTAGGACAAAACTGATGTTCGCAGACGTAGGTTTCGGGTTGGGCTACAACCCCTACAGACGCTACCCGCTGTCTTCAGATGGCCTCAAGGAATTCTCAAAGAGAGAGCTCGCCGACGCCATAAGTGGCGGTTTGCGGGACTACTTCACGGAGAGTTACCTCTTCACATACCATGATCCGGTATTCTCCGAGCGGTGCTTCTACAAGAAGAACTTCGTCGAGTTCGCCGAGCAATTCCAGGAATCCACTGTAATCGTCCAGCAGAAGACCACGGAGCGACTACGTGGCAGGTACGTTGTTTCGACAGAGGAACTCGGCAAACTCATCTGCATGCTGTATTTCAGGGAAGAGGGCTACATAGTACAACAACCTGATTGGACGTACGGCAAGACAACCAAAGACCTGTCAGGCGTTGATGATGTCATGGCATGGCGGTCTCCTCTACTTCAGGATCTAAGGGAGTTCGGTTTTGTCGAAGAAGGGTGCCACATTTCGGAACTGGCCTGTCTAAGGTGGCTGAAGAAACCCCCCACATCCCGTTCAGGAGTTGATTCTGCCTGCAGGCCGGAAGTGATCTTGGCTGAAGTCGAGTCTACTCTCAACCATGCGATAGGTGGAAGGAACTGTGGCGTCCGGCAGCTGTTGCGTGCGGCGAAGGACAAGGTCGCAAAAGGCCTGTTCATCTCATTTCCGTTTGTAGAACCTCTCCCCCAGGAAGAACTCGACTGGATTGACGAGAACGGACTAGGCCGTCTCCTGTTCTCCGATGAGAAAGTGGTCTTCAGTCCTTCCAAGCCCTTTGAAGACGGCGCGGCATCTTCCGAAGTCGACAAGTACGAAGGCAGATCGAAGCGGATGCTGCTGAACAACTTCTATCCGGATGAGGTTGCTGAGCTGGCGGCTGACTTTGATCTCGACCCGCGAAGGGAGGTCCGCATCGACACCTGGGACGATCTCCAGAACGATCCGTTTCCCGAGATACCAGCGAGAGAGCTCCTGAAGAGAATCGACAGATTTGTCGCAGGTTCTGAACGTGGAGCCTCTCCGGTAGCCGCTCGTTGAACTAGGCAATATAGCCTGGCCGCGGTGGGAGAGCTGCTAGCGAGCAGGCCAGAGACGGAAGAGATGCCGGACTGTCATTGTTCACGGATATGACCCACCTGGAGGGCCGATTGTTCACCGAATTGACCCACCCTGTTTTTCAGGTTATTGACCCACCCCGTTGTTCAAGTAATTGACCCACCCCCGGGACGCACCGCCACTCGATACGTGGCATCCTTGGTCCAGCTGGCATTGAAGGAGGCTGGACCGCACAAGATGGCAAGAAGGAGAGTAACGGTGCGCGATATTGCAGAGATCCTTGAGCACTGGCAGGCAGGACGGAGCATCCGGGGCATGGCCAAGAGCCTGTCGATAGCCACGATCTTTGACCCAGGCGTAGCCACATTCTTTGACCCACCCGGGTGATAGGGTTGTACTACTTCTGCTCCGGGGGTGTCAAAACGGCTTTGCGGTCCTCCTTTCTGCGGTGCGGTGACAGCCTCTGGCGGTAGCTGGTCCCCTCGATGACGATCTGGTAGCTGGCGTTGGCCAGCCGGTCCAGGGCGCTGTTGCCCAGGATGGGGTCGTCGAAGAGCCCGAGCCACTCGTCCACCGCACGGTTACTGGTGATGACGAAGCTGGACTGCCGGTGGCGGGCAATGATCAGTTCATAGAGGTCGGTGGACTGCTGGGCGCCCAGCCGCTGCAGGCCGAAGTCGTCCAGTATCAGAAGGTCTGGGGTCAGGAAGGACCGGAAGGTCTTCTCCAGGGTGTGATCTATCCTCGCCTGCGCCAGGGTCCGGAAGAAGGCATCGGCGCGGATGAAGCGGACGCTGTGGCCCGTCCGTACCGCGGCATAGCCCAGGGCCTGCGCCAGGAAAGACTTGCCCACTCCCACGGGCCCGGCCATGATGACGTGCTCGTGGCGTCTGAGGAAGTCCAGGGAGAAGACGGTGTCCAGGATCCGCCGGTTCACCGTTATGGCGGCGGTCCAGTCGAAGTCCTCCAGGCGGCAGAGTTGCTCGAAGCCCGCGGACTGCAGGTGCAGCTCCAGGCTGCGGCTGTCCCGCCGGGCGATCTCGTCCGCCAGGAGTATCTGGAGAAAGGCGGCGTAGTCCAGCTGGTCCCGCCGCGCCAGGGCCAGCCGTTCGGGCAAGGTGTCCAGCATGCGGCCCAGCTTCAGGCGCTTGAGCAGCGGCGTGAGTTCGGCAGTGGTGGTCACGGTGTTCCTCCTCTTGTTTCGTTCAGGGCAGTCTCCGGAGTCTCTTCGGTCTGGCTGGGCGGCGCCGGGTGGGCCTCATGTAGGGCGAAGGCGCCGCCGGGAAGGGCGAAACGCCCGGGCAGTCCGGCTGATGATGAAGGCACCGCTGTTGCCATCGCCTCCTGCTCCAGCGCCTGGGCCAGGATGCGCTCCAGCCGCCGCACATCTATCAGGTCCACCGAGAGGGCCTTCTGGCAGGCGCTGTTGAGCCGCAGGGCGGTGTACTTCTCTCCCAGCCTCAGGAGCTTGAAGGCCTGGCGCATCTTGTGCCATGGCAGAGGGCCGCCCAGGAGCCTGTCGGCAAACTGGCCCACCGATTCACCGAGTTGGGCGCTCAGCTTCCGCAGATGGTCTGGAGAGCGCAGGGTGTAGGGGGTGAGCTCCCTGGGGTAATCATCCGGGTCGGTGGATCTCCCGCCGCGCGGCTGGCGGGGGTGGACCTTCATCAGCTTTCCACTCCGGTAGAGCTTAACTAGCTTGCGGTCGCCTCTGACCTCTATCTTTGTCCCCGGCGGACAGGTGGTGTCAGGCGCGGAGTAGATGGCGTACCGGTAGTAGACGTGGTGGTCCTGATGCACCACCGCTTCATGCCACTCCGGCACATCGTAGGGCTCGCCATCATAGGGCAGGAGATGTGAACGCTCCTCTTCCTGGAAGACCACCAGGGGCAGGCGCCGGGTGGTGCCGTGTACCCTCTGGCCGGCTGTCTCCAGGCACCAGCGCCGGGACTGGTCCCGCATGTCCTCCAGTCCGCTAAACTGGCCGCCCTTGAAGAAGCGCTCCCTGACATAGGGGACGCCACGCTCGACTTTGGGCTTGTCCTTGGCGTGCCCGGGCCTGGCCGGATCGGCGATGAAGCCACGGTACCCGGCGTACTCCAGGAAGCCGCGACTGAGGCGCGGGTTCAATGGGTCAGGACCGACCACCGCCGCCGGGAAGTTGTCCAGCACCAGGTACCGGGGAAGGCCGCCGAAGAAGGCCCAGGTGGCTTCCAGCCCCTCGATCACGTCGGCCAGCCGCTGGCTGTACAGGGGCCAGACGAAGGTGTGCCGGGAATAGCCCAGCACGGTCACCATACCCCAAGTCAGGCGTCTGCGGCCGGTTTCGGGGTCCCGTAACAGCCCCAGCCGGCCGAAATCCACCTCTGCCACCTGTCCAGGCTCGGTGTCCGCCATCCGCACCGTGGCCCGGGTGCTCTTGCCGAACCAGCCCTTGCGGGTGACGTATCGCCCCAGGCTTCTATAGGGCACCACGCAGTGCCGCTGCGCCAGCAGTTCCTGGATCCGGGTGAGCTTGAGGTGATCGTCCTTGATCCACCGATAGATCTGGTCCGCCCATGGCTCCAGCACCTTGTCGGTGGGTACTGCCGCATCGCGCGGTCCGGCCCGGCCGAGCTGGACCAGGGCGATGATCTGTGCCTCGTCCGGGGGCGGTCCCTCCCGGGACAGACCGCAGCTCTGAGCAGCCAGAACGTACTTCCGGACAGTGTTGCGGGCAATGCCCGTCGACCGCGCAATCTCGCGTATCTTGCGGCCGGCCTGCCATTGCCTGATGACTTCAATGATCTCCACTCGGGTAACCTCCGTATACGCCATCGCCGCTCCTCTTCATGGATTCCGCGACAATGGTATTCAGTTGCCCGGGTGGGTCAAAGATCGTGACTAAGGTGGGTCAAAGTTCGTGACTAAATGGCCGGCAGGTGGGTCAATGTTCGTGACCATCGACA
>JAUCPZ010000195.1 GCA_030372995.1 Dehalococcoidia bacterium | reverse complement strand
CCCAGCCCGTCACTCCCAGTTCGTCAACCGAGTAGGTGCCGGGAACCAGCCAGCCGCTGTCGTAAGGCGTGTCATCATCGTCAAGGTAGAAGTTGCTCTCACTCCAGCTCGGATTGAACTCGAAGAGCTGCGAGGAGCCAGAAGGATCGGTTACCTTGTCGACAATGATCTTGGACTTCTGGGTGTCGGTGAATGTTATGGTCCTTGATTCACCAAACGCCAAGAATACCGTAGCGGTAGAACCACTGGACGAATCCTCCCCGCTGATATCGGTCAGCGTCCAGCCATCGGGTAGTGTCTCGGTCACTGTGTAAACGCCCGCAGTAAGTGGGACGCTCTGATAGGGAGCAGCTGTGTCAGTTAGACTGAAAGGAGTGGTAAATGGCTCCAGAACATCATCCCCACCTGATTTCACCCAATGGTACCCGGACAGTGTGAAATTGAAGCCCTGAAGGGAACCACTGGGAACCGTAATCTTGTCAACGGTGAGATACGATGTTGGTTCGTATTTTATGATCCCGAATTCCTCAAAACCGTCATTGCAGGGATAAGTGGCATTGCCCATCTTGGCGTAGACAACGAACCATGTCTTGCCGCTGGTAAAGAGCCCAGGGGTATAGGGAATCAGAATCCTCAAGTCCCCGGTTCCGCTGCCATTACCCCACAACCCGTTGAAGAGTAGAGTGTTGTCCTCGTCTCCATCAAAGTCCCAGACCATGGTTGCGTTGGCGGCGGGAAACGGGTAGCCAGTGATAGTGGCACTATCCGCCGCATACACCTCGAGTTCTTCAATAGTCAGATCCGTATTGCTGCCGGATTGGTTAGTGTCACATATGAGCTCCCAATAGTAGTTGTCACCGATCTTAACCACTGGAACCGCCATCATGGCCAAGGAATGGGTATGGACATCACTTACATCCTCTAGATAGGGGTCGGCTCGTGGGTCCGCATCGGTATTGTAGCCCTCTTCAACCCCATCGTTGGAACTGAAACTGAGAAACGGATGAAAGTTCCCGGTACCCGACCCGAGTGTGTACGTCTCAAACAAGGCACCACCGATCGTTGCACTCTCGTAGGTACCCTTGGGCTGCCAGATGTCGTAGGTCGCCGCGGAGGTGGCAGCGGCAGTCGCCAACACAATCACTACAGCCATGGTCAGGGCTATTACTGACACGGCGCACCACCGCCTCCGTTTGCTGATCAACCTCTTAAGTCGTGTCATTTCGCTCTCCTCCTGACGCTCGAATCATTACTGAAAGTGACTTCCGCATCTCGTCAAGGTCCCGCATTGACTTCTTCTTCATCCACACCTCCCCTGTCTCATCATTCTCATCCGACAGTGTGGGGCAATTCGACTCTGCGGGCCGAACTGCCAGATATTCCACGCTGAACGCGTGCCTATTCGCGCGAAATCGGAACTGCACTCATCCTGTCCGCGCCGTCCCCGCCAAGAAACGCAAGAACCCATCTCTTCGGGTCGGTTTCACTACTAGGTCCCCACTATCTTCGGGTGACCACTCCCGGACAGTGGGTCGATGCCCAGCGAGACAAAGAAGTGAGTCACACCATCACTTGATATGATAAGCTAAGGTGCCGCCCCCACTGTCACACAAGATATCATGATAGTGCATCCGATGTCAAGATGCGGGTGCAACTGTTGAGGAAACGTTGATATCACTGGGTCTACGGTTGGCACTGAGGCCGTACGCCTGACCAGGATTCCCGCCCCTCCTGAGGATTCACGCTTCGTCGCGGCCGGGCAGACCTGCGCCACTTCATGACTCTCTTCATAACCGTGTTGTCGCAGTAGTCCAGAATGTTCACGCCTCTGCCGAATTCCTTCTCCAGTTCCCGCCGGCTCATGGCCACCTGACGAAAACCGGCTTTGGTGTAGGCTGCGGCCGCCCGTTTGTTCCGTGATGAGGGGCTTATGTAGAAGTGTCGAATCCCGTATCTGTCAAACAGGTGACGGCAGAGTGTATTCAGTGCATCGGTGCCATACCCCCGCCCGCAGTACTTCTCTTCGCTGAGCCATATGTCGAGCACCGCACTGCTCTTCCCCCTGTTGCATCGATCATAGCCAACCGTGCCCACTCCCTCGCCTCCTGCGATGATGACGAAATTCCTGCCCCTGCCATCACCCGACGGTCTGAAGAAGTGCTCTGCATATTCCTGACAGAACTCCTTCCAACTGGGTATCGGATAATCCGGGTAGTCCGGAGGACCCATCATTGACGGCGTCACGTCAGAATGGGCCATCCAAAGATAGATCTTCTTCCTGTCGGTTATCCTTGCCGGCCTCAGCCTCGTCCTGACACCTGAGATCATCCGCCCTCATCCTGAGAACATGCCGCACCAATCCAGACTCAAGAGACAGTAGCCGCCAGCGGTGACGTCTTCCCCTTGTCTCTTCAGCGCGCTTCCCCAAAGAGCGCTCTCTTCAAGAACGCCGCCACCTTCGGGGCGATCTTGCCCTCGAAACCCCACCAGAAATGGTCAGCCCCCGAGATCACCTCGCATTCGCTGGGCGGCGCCGCTTCACCCACCAGCCGCTTCACCTTCTGTGGCGAGATGAAGCCGTCCTCGCTGCCGCAGATGAACAACTTGGGGACGCGGTAGGTCTTCAGACTCTGCCAGTCCGCTTCGTCGAGGAACGGCGATACCAGGGCCACCGCTTTGACCCTCTCTTGTCGCAGTGCCACGGGCATGGCCACCTTCGTCCCAAACGAGTAACCGGCCAGCCCGAGGCGTCCCCTGTCCACGCCCTCCGCAGACTCCAGGAAGTCCAGCGCCGCACTGACGTCAAGCTGCTCCCCAATGCCTTCGTCGTGCCCGCCCTCGCTGCAGCCGACGCCGCGGAAGTTGAACCTCAGAGTGGCGATGGACTCCATGGCCAGAGCCTGGCAAATGGCCGAAACGACGTTGTTGTGCATATCCCCGCCGTACAGCGGGTGCGGATGGCACACCGCGACGGCCGGATACGAAGCCCCTGTCCTCGGCACTTCGAATATGCCTTCGAGCACGATTCCCGATGCCGGGAACCTGACGCGGTTCTGCACCGTCTTCGCAGTCTCACTCATGTTTCCACTCCTCTGCATGTGGTCGATAGGTAGAATCAGGCAAGGATGTCGGCGAGCGCCGCATCGATCTCAGCAAACCGGAAAGTGTACCCCAAGTGAATCAGGCGCCGTGGCACTGCCTTCTGCCCATCGAGCAAGACACTAGCCATCTCACCGAACAGAAGATGCAGCAAGAACCCCGGTGCCGGCACGGCCGCCGGACGGCGCAGCCGGCGCCCCAGTGCCCGGCTGAAATCGGCATTGGTCACCGGGTTCGGCGCACTCAAATTGAAAGCGCCCACAGCTTTCGGGTTCTCGATCAGGAACCGGATCGCCCCGACCTCATCGGCGATATGTATCCAGGACATCCACTGTTTGCCGCTGCCGACCCGACCGCCGATGAAGAAGCGGAACGGCAGCATCATCCGCCGCAGTGCGCCGCCGTCTTTGCTGAGCACGATGCCCGTGCGGATCACAACTCGCCGCACTCCCATTAGCTCCACCTGGCGCGTGGATTCCTCCCATTCCACGGCGAGGCGGGCGAGATAGTCCCGGCCAGCCTGCCTGTTCTCCGACGCCACACCCTCCGGCACGTTCCCGTAGAACCCGACGCCGGAGGCCTGGACCACCACATGCGGACGCGTTCTTGCTGCTTCGATGGCTTCGACCACGGCCCGGCCCGCGTTCAGGCGGCTATCCCGTATCCGCTGTTTGCGCTCCGCCGTCCACCGGCCGCTGGCTATGCCCTCCCCGGCCAGGTTGACGACCGCGTAGGCCCCGTCGGCCAGCGCACCCCACCCCGCAGCGGTGCGCGCATCCCACCGCTCCGCCCGGGCGCCGGGCGGCAGGCCGACAGCGCGTTCCGGGTTGCGGCTCAAGATAACCACTTCATAGCCATCTGCCAGCAGACTGGAACTCAGCGCGCGCCCGATGAGTCCTGTCCCACCGGTAATCACAATGCGTTTCATCCCGGCACCTCCAACTACTTCTTCCCTTTCCACCACTCCCTCAGCCGAGCCTTGATGTCCCTCTCATAGCCCTGATCGCCCGGGTGATAGTACACCCTGTCCTTGAGCGCATCAGGCATATTCTGCTGCTCCACAAAATGCCCTTCATAACTGTGGGCATACTTGTATCCTTTGCCATAGCCCACGTCCCGCATCAATGGTGTGACGGGATTCCGCAGGTGCAGCGGCACCGGCTGGTGCCCCGTCTTCTTGATGTCCTCCTGCACCTCCGAGTACGCCCTGTAGAGAGAGTTGCTCTTGGGCGCAGTAGACAGATAGACCACCGCCTCGGCCAAGGCCAGGTTGCCCTCGGGCATCCCCACGAAATGCACCGCCTGCTGGGCAGCGACCGCCACCGTCAGCGCCTGCGGGTCGGCCATGCCCACGTCCTCGGAGGCGAAACGGATCAGCCTCCTGGCAATGTACAGCGGATCCTCCCCCGCCTCCAGCATCCGCCCCAGCCAGTACAGAGCCGCGTCCGGATCGGATCCCCGCAGCGACTTGTGCAGCGCCGATATCTGGTTATAGTGCTCTTCACCCGCACGATCGTACAGCAAAGCCCGGTGCTGCAGGGCATCTTCGATTGTCGGCAGGGAGACCCGTCTCCTCCCTTCGGCGTCCGGCTTGGTGGTCATGGCCGCCAACTCCAGACCGTTCAAAGCGATCCGGGCATCGCCGTTGGCCATCACCACCAGATGCTTCAGGGCATCCTCATCGATTTCAACATTCAACTTCGCCAGCCCTCTCTCACCGTCCTCCAGCGCGCGCTTGACCAAGGTCCTGACCTGCTCGGCGGTCAACGCGTTGAGGGTGAAGATACGGCACCGGGATAGAAGAGGCGCGATCACCTCAAACGAGGGGTTCTCTGTAGTAGCGCCGATGAGGGTTACCGTGCCATCCTCAACATAAGGCAATATAGCGTCCTGCTGCGCCTTGTTGAACCGGTGAATCTCATCAATGAAGAGGATGGTCCTCTGTTGCTGCATCCCGCGCCTGTCCTTGGCCTCTTCGACGATGCGGCGCAGGTCAGACACCCCTGAGCTCACCGCTGATACCGGGCTGAAATGCGACTTCGTGATCGCGGCGATCACATTGGCCAGCGTGGTCTTGCCGCTGCCCGGCGGCCCCCACAGTATCATAGACGAAAGCTGGTCGGCTTCGATACTCTTCCGCAGCACACGGCCTTCACCCACCAGGTGCTCTTGCCCCACGAATTCGGCAAGCGTCCGCGGCCGCATCCTGGCGGCGAGGGGAGCTTCCTGGCTCAACAAGCGTTGGCGCTGATGTTCGAAAAGATCCATGTCCCTACGGCCGCCGGCCGATCCTCCTCACCCTCTCCAGTTCTTCGTTCACCTGAGCAAACACCGCCTCTCTGGCCTCCCGGACCTTCCGGCTGTCCTGTCTGGCTCTGGCCCACTCGTCTATCGAGGCCATGATCTCATAATGAACCGCACCGTCCGCGTCCGCCACCGGAATCCTCTCCAGCGGGATGCCCAGCTTGCGCAGGCCGTTTTCGAACGCCGTATCCCGGGAAGGATCATAGACCCGCCACCCGCTGAGGTAGGCTTCACACTGAACGTGGTCCTGCACCGGGGGCAGGTTGCCGAGCTGCGCGGCCACGTTCTTGTTCTGCTCGAGGACATGCCTCAGCAATCGGCGCTCGGCCCTGATCTTGAATACACGGTACCTGGCGGGAATGGACAGCGCCCGCGACATGGCCACCAGGAGATTGGTCTTGCCGCAGCACATACCCCAGCCCTTCCGGAGCGTCTCCGAGGCTTTCACGTCCCAGTCTTCCAGGCCATAGGGCAACTCTCTTACGAACTCGAAGAGTGCCTGGAACCTTTGCCGGTCGTCGGCACATAAGCGCACCAGTTGAGAGGCCTTGTCCCGGATGGCGGCACAGGTGTTGAAGTCACACAGTTCAGTGGGCTGGAGGAATTCCTCGATCCGCTCCATAGCTCTGATTATGACCACTTCAGAGATAATTGTCACGGTCCGTCCGCAGAGCGTCCCGGTGCCATCTGTGATGTTGCCAAAGGCCCACCGCGGGTCAGAAAGACGGCGGCGGTCCGCTTCGTGAGTCCATTGATCTTGAGGAACAACTGGTACACTGGCGGGCCGGTCACGGGACAAGGATCGACACGTCCTCCAGGCGGCTGCAATGTGCAGGAAGCCGCTTAGTGCTTCGACGGCACGCTATTCACTGTCCCGCAGTGGGGACACCTTATAGCCTGGCCCTTGAAATTGGGGGGCACCCGTATCTTGGTACCGCACTGGCAGTTTACCAGTCCGTAGTTGCTCATCCTCCACATCAGGTCAGAGGTCTCCCTGACGCGCTCAATCTTCTCCGGCGGCGGTTCCGGTGCTGATGCCGCCCGCACTCCGACAGCCTGTACGCCAACAAGAGCCGACTGAGGAATCACGCCTCTGCCTGATTTCGTCACCTGGCTGTAGGCCATGTTGTAGGCCGCGAGCGAAGCACCGCCAGCCATGCTGCGCAGGATCCTGATCCTCTCGCTGATGGGCGGATGGGTGCTGGTGAGGTCTTCGGCTGCCCTGCCTTCCTTGCGGAACGGGTTGGCAGTGTACATGGGTGCGAAGGCCATGTTGGCCGACCTGAGCTGGATGGTGGAGCCGGCGATCTTCTCCAGCGCGGAAGCGAGCCCTTCCGGATACCTGGTGTACAGCGCCCCGGAGGCGTCCGCCAGGTATTCCCTCTTCCGTGAGACGGCATAGTAGATCAGTTGCGCCAAGATAGGCGCCAGTATGGCCAGGACGATGGCCACGAGTATGATGACGACCCCTCCGGCACCCCCGCCGCCACCCCTGTCTCTTATACACATCTCCGAGCCCACGAGACAGCGCTGTGTATCTCGTATGCCGTCTTCTGCTTGAAAAATGGGGGGGGGGGGGGGGGGGGGGGGGGGGGGGGGGGGGGGGGGGGGG
>JAUCPZ010000194.1 GCA_030372995.1 Dehalococcoidia bacterium | reverse complement strand
GATCTACACCGTTCGGAACTCGTCGGCAGCGTCAGATGTGTATAAGAGACAGGCATGGGCTTCACCCCCGTGGCCGGTTTGCCAATGAGCACCCGGTCGGGTGATCTCGATCCCGGCCTCTTCTGGTATCTGGCACGCACCGAGGGCCTCGACCCCAGGCAATTCAACAAGATGGTCAATTCGGAGTCCGGGCTGCTCGGGATTTCGGAGACCAGTTCCGACATGCGCGACCTGCTTGGCAGTGAGGCCCACGACGTGCGGGCGGCCGAAGCAGTCGCCCTGTTCTGCTACCACGTCAAGAAATGGATCGGCGCCTTCGCGGCAGCGCTGGGCGGGCTCGAGACGCTGGTCTTCGCCGGAGGCATCGGAGAGAACGCGCCCGCGGTCAGGGAGCGGATTTGCGATGGCTTGGGGTTCCTCGGAATCGAACTCGAACAGAACCGTAATGCGGCAAACGAATGGGTGATCTCCGCACCAACCAGTCGGGTCGCAGTCTATGTCATTCGCACGGACGAGGAACTCATGATAGCCAAGACGGTCCGCCGCGTTCTGGGCCTTGGTGGGCAGAAGGAGGATTGAATGATGGAAACGAAGGCTCTTTCACCGGAACAGCTCCGCAAGATGGACGCCTACTGGCGCGCCGCCAACTATCTGTCAGTGGGCCAAATCTATCTGTATGACAATCCACTGCTGAAGGAGCCGCTGAAGGTGGAGCACGTCAAACCAAGGCTCCTTGGTCATTTTGGCACCACGCCCGGATTGAACTTCATCTACGTTCACCTCAACCGGATCATCCAGGAGTACGACTTGAACGTCATCTACGTCACCGGCCCTGGCCATGGCGGACCGGGATTGGTGGCCAACACGTACCTCGAGGGCACCTACAGCGAGTTGTATCCCGAGGTCTCGCAGGATGAGCAGGGTATGAAGAGGCTGTTCACCCAGTTCTCTTTTCCGGGCGGCATCCCCAGCCATACGGCACCGGAGACGCCGGGCTCCATAAACGAGGGGGGCGAACTCGGGTATTCCATAGCGCACGCATTCGGCGCCGCCTTCGACAATCCTGATCTGCTGGTGGTCTGCGTTGTGGGCGACGGCGAAGCCGAGACCGGGCCGCTGGCTACCAGTTGGCACTCAAACAAGTTCCTCAATCCGGTCCGCGATGGAGCTGTGCTGCCCATCCTGCACTTGAACGGCTACAAGATCGCCGGCCCTACTGTCTTGGGACGCATCAGTCACGAGGAACTGGATCAGCTCTTCCGTGGCTACGGCTACACCCCGCATTTCGTGGAGGGCGATGATCCGGAAAAGATGCACCAGCTCATGGCCAAGACACTCGACGCAGTGGTTGCCCAGATCCAGAGTATCCAGTCCAAAGCCCGCAAGGATGGGTTCACCCAGCGGCCCCGCTGGCCCATGATCATCCTGCGTACGCCTAAGGGCTGGACCGGTCCGAAAGAGGTGGATGGGCTCCCCGTCGAAGGAACCTTCCGCGCCCACCAGGTGCCCGTTACGGATATCGCCCAGAAGCCCGGACACCTGAAGATCCTGGAACAGTGGATGAAGAGCTACAAAGCCGAAGAGTTGTTCGATACGAAGGGCCGACTTATCTCGGAACTGGCTGACTTGGCACCAAAGGGCGAGCGGCGCATGGGAGCCAACCCGCATGCCAACGGCGGCATGCTGCTTCGCGACCTCAGGCTTCCCGATTTTCGAGACTATGCGGTCGAGGTGCCTCAGCCGGGCACAGTGGAGGCGGAAGCTACCCGGATCATGGGCGCCTTCATCCGGGACACGATGAAACTGAACTGGGACCAGCGCAACTTCCGCGTCTTCAGCCCGGATGAGACTGCGTCAAACCGCTGGGCGGCAGTGTTCGAAGTGACGGATCGCTGCTCGACCGCTGAAATCATTCCCATCGATGACCACGTCTCGCCGGACGGCCGCGTGATGGAGATGCTCAGTGAGCACCAGTGCGAGGGCTGGCTGGAAGGCTACCTGCTGACCGGACGGCACGGCTTCTTCTCCAGCTACGAGGCGTTCATCCACATCGTTGACTCCATGTTCAACCAGCACGCCAAGTGGTTGCACGTATCACGTCACATCCCGTGGCGGCGGCCCATTGCTTCCTTGAACTACCTGCTTTCATCCCACGTGTGGCGCCAGGATCACAACGGCTTCAGCCACCAGGACCCGGGATTCATCGACCATGTGGTGAACAAGAAATCAGAGGTTGTCCGGGTCTACCTGCCGCCGGATGCCAATACCCTCCTCTCCGTGACCGATCATTGCCTTCGAAGCCGGAATTATGTCAACGTCATCGTGGCCGGCAAACAACCGGAGCTGCAGTGGCTCGACATGGACTCCGCTATAAAACACTGCACCGCCGGGGTCGGCATCTGGGAATGGGCCAGCAATGACAAGGGTAGTGACCCTGACGTGGTGATGGCTTGCTGCGGCGATGTGCCCACGCTGGAGACACTGGCGGCCGTTGAGATCCTGCGTCAGCATTTTCCGACGCTAAAGGTCCGTGTTGTCAACGTGGTTGACTTGATGGCCCTGCAACCACCCATTGAGCACCCGCACGGACTCAGTGACAAGGATTTCGATATCATCTTCACCAAAGACAAGCCCATCATCTTTGCTTTCCATGGCTATCCCTGGCTGATACACCGGCTGACCTATCGCCGGACTAACCACGATAACCTCCATGTTCGCGGGTACAAGGAGGAGGGAACGACGACCACTCCGTTCGACATGGTGGTACTGAACGACCTTGACCGCTTCCACCTGGTTGGAGACGTGATCGATCGAGTGCCGGGCTTGAGTGCGCAGGCGGCCTATACCAAGCAGTACCTTCGTGACAGGCTTCTCGATCACAAGGCATATATAAGAGAGCACGGTGAAGATATGCCGGACATCCGCAACTGGCGGTGGAGCTTGGGCAAAGAAGGAAAGTGAATGCAGTCTGTGAGAATTTCAGTGCGGAGGAGGAAGATAATGCCTACAGTCAAGGAGCACGTCAACAAGCCCGTGATCAGCACTTCGGATGGTAGGAAACTGGGCAAGATCAAGGACCTTTACCTGGACCCAAAACTTACCAGGGTGGTCGCCGTGTATCTGGGCGGAAAGGGCGTCGTAAAGCGCAAGAAGCTGATGATCGAACGAGACAAAGTTCAGACATGCGGCGTGGATGCCTGGCTGGTGGAGAGGGGAGACGTCGTCGTAGATTCGGGGCATATCGTGGGTTTCCGCGATCTCGTCCCAGCGAGACAACTGCATGGCCGGCAGATAGTGAGTGAAGGTGGCACAGAGATCGCCACTGTGGACGACGTAATACTCGACCGCCAGTGTAACGTCAAGGGATTCAGCCTCGGCAAGATGCCGGCATCAGGGCCGATCGCTCAGAGGAAAGCCATCGCGCTAGGAGCCTTCACCAGCTTTGGCAGCAAGACCGGCCCAATGGTCACAACGCTGGCACAGGCGGAATCGACGGAGATCGGGACGTAGGATCGCGGCTTCCGGAGCAGCGTTGCCGTTTACCGGGCATCCTGGGAATCCACAAAGGATCCGTAGAGAATTGTCTGCCTAAGGGCTGGAAATGGCAAGAATGAGTATTTTGGCGGGTGGCGACTCAGTGACGAAAGAGATAAATCCGGGAAACGCAATTGCGATTCCTATCGGAGTTTCCACCACGTAAGGACGGAGACATTCATGTGAAAATGGGGCTGGCTGGGACTACGCAATCTCATGCAGACCGCACTAGTGGTCCGCAATTCCACAGCTTTTCGGAGGAGGAACGCGCATGAAATCCAGTCACGGCATATCCAGGCGTGATTTCATCAAGATATCGGCAGGATCGGCCGCAGCAGCTGCGCTGTTGCTGGTCAGCTTCCCGGCGTTCGACGAGGAGTCGCAGGCAACGGCCGCTCAGGCAGTATCCGAGGTGCCTGTCATCTGGTTGCAGGGCGGCACTTGTACCGGGTGTTCTGTCTCGATGCTTAACACCCTGAGCCCCAAGATCCAGAATGTGCTGGTCGATGAAGTTGTGCCTGGCAGTCATGTCAGCCTGCGCTACCACGCCACGTTGATGGCTGCGGAGGGAGAGCTCGCGCTGAAGGCAATGCACGACGCTGCCAAGAAGAAAGGCGGATACCTGCTGGTTGTCGAAGGGACAGTGTCCACTAAAGACAACGGCATCTATTGTGTGATCGGTGAAGAGTCCGGAAGTGACGTCATCATGCTAGACGCAGTCACTTCGCTCAGCCCCGACGCCATGGCGGTGATTGCATTGGGCTCCTGCTCGTCTTATGGCGGCATCCCAGCGGCATCTCCAAACGTGACCGGTGTCAAGAGCGTCAAGGAAATACTGACGGAGAATGGCATCAGTACCCCCATCATCAACGTTCCCGGTTGCCCACCCCACCCTGACTGGTTCGTAGGTACAATAGCCAGCGTTCTCGTCGGTGGACTGAACTCTGTCGCAGTGGACAGCGACGGGCGCCCCACCTTGTTCTATGGGAAACTGATCCACGACAACTGCCCCAGGAGAGGGCATTTTGACGCCGGCAGATTCTCCCAGAAATTCTCAGATTCGTACTGCATGTACAAGCTCGGCTGCAAAGGTCCGGTGACTCATGCCGATTGTCCGGTCCGGCTGTGGAACAGTGGCACCAGCTGGTGCGTGGGGGCCAACAGCCTGTGCATAGGCTGCGTAGAGCCCGGATTCCCTGACAAGATGTCACCGCTCATGAGCCAGGCTCAGATCTACGGCGTGACACCACCGGAGTGGCTTCCGCCCACTGAGGAGAAGAAGTCCTCGGGCTTCAACCCTGGTGTGGCTGCGGGACTGGGTGCACTGGCGGGGTTGGCCGTTGGAGCAGCGGGGGTAGCCGTCGCCAAGAGCCGAGAAAAGAATCCAGAAGAGCCTAAGGCGGGGAGCTAGCCATGTCGACGGACAGAAGAGATTTTCTGAAGTTGGCCGGGGTCGGCAGCGCTGCTGCCTTGGTCGGTCTCGGACTGGCTGCTCCCAGAACTGTTGACGCGGCCTCGGCAAGCGGCATAAAGGCCATGCTCTACGATTCATCGAAGTGCGTCGGCTGTCGCGCCTGCCAGACGGCCTGCCGCACCCAGAACAAGTTGCCACCGGAGTCAAATGACTACGGGCTGCTGTACGACAACCCCCTCGCCCTGTCTCCGGGGACGCTCACGCTGATTAAGGCTAGACAGGTCACGATCGATGGCCGTGCTGACCTGCTTCTGTGCAAGTATCAATGCATGCATTGCACTGATGCGGGCTGTGTTAAGACGTGTCCCACCGGTGCTCTCACACATCATGAACTGGGCTTCGTGTTTTACGATTCTGAGAAATGCTCCGGGTGCGGCTACTGCAGAGAGGCTTGCCCATTCGATGTTCCGCGCATAGGCGGTAACAACGTAACCGGCGCCCAGAGGATGCACAAGTGCACTTTCTGTCCAGAGCGAGTGACAATCGGCCAGCCTACTGCCTGTGCTGAAGCTTGTCCTACAGGTGCTCTGATCTTCGGCGACCGCAGCGACCTTGTGGCACAGGCTAGCGAGAGACTGGATACCTTGAAGGCCGACTATTCGAACGCTGTGTTCTACGGGAACGATGAGGTAGGAGGGCTGCATGCCATGTACATACTCAAAGAAGGCCCCGACGCCTACATGCTCCCTTCAGTCCCGAAGGTATCGCCTTCGGTCGGCTTGAGGCAGGACATACTGAAACCATTCGGCTATGCTGTCGTCTGCCTCGCGGCATTGGGACTGGGCTTCAACTATCTGGTAGCCCGTGCCCGGATAAGTAGAGAGAAGGAGGACTGACCAGATGTCCACAATTGTCATCGATCCCATATCCAGGATTGAAGGCCATCTGAAGATCGAGGTGGTTGTTGAGGGCGGTGAGGTCAAGGAGACCAGGAGCAGCGGAACCCTCTTCAGAGGATTTGAGCTATTCCTCAGGGGGCGCGCCCCGTTCGACGCTCAGTTCTTGGTGCAGCGCATCTGTGGGGTTTGACCGACGGCCCATGCGCTGGCTTCAGCGCTATGCTTGGACAGTGCCTTTGGCATCGCCGGTCAGATACCGGACAACGGGCGGATAGTCCGCAACCTGATCCAGGGAGCGAACTACATCCAGTCCCATATCCTGCACTTCTATCATCTGACGGCGCTGGACTACGTTGACGTTACCGCCGTGGCCGGCTATGCCGACAAGGATCCCGCCTTGACCTCCGTCGCCAGCTTCATCAAGAGGGCCACCGATGCTGGCGATCCGGACATGCTGGGTCCCTTCCTCCCCCGGTACGAAGGCGACTACCGCCTGTCGGTCGACTTGAACCGGCAGGCCGTGGCGCATTACGTACAGGCGCTCAACATGCGGCGTCTGGCCCATGAGATGTCTGCGATCTTCAGTGGAAAGATGCCTCATAACGTGGCCACGGTGCCCGGGGGAGCGACGGAACCTCCCACTACCGACAAGATGGCTAGTTACCTGTGGAAGCTGCAGGAACTCCGCAATTTCATCGACAACGTCTACATCCCTGATGTGATTGCCGTGGCAGAAGCGTACTCAGACTACTTCGGCATCGGAGCAGGCTGTGGCAATCTTCTGAGCTATGGCGTATTCGACCTCGATTCGACCGAGACCGATTTGGCCAAACGCCCGAGACTCCTGACACAAGGAACGGTATCGGCCACCGACCTGGTTCACCATGACCTCGATGCCTCGAAGATCACGGAAGACGTAAAGAACAGCTGGTACAAGAGCGGATCAGGACTGCATCCCAGCCAGGGCGAGACCGATCCCGACCCGACCAAGGCTGGTGCGTATAGCTGGCTGAAGGCACCGCGCTACGGTGGGAACGTATATGAAGTAGGGCCACTAGCCCGGATGGTAGTAGCGTATGCCGCGGGAGATGCGACCGTTCAGAAACTGGTGAACGATACGCTGGCCCATTTCGGCGCCGAGCCCGCTGCTCTCTTCAGTGTCCTGGGCAGGCACGCGGCACGCGCACTGGAGTGCAAGCTGGTGGCTGATGCCATGGTGGGCTGGGTGCTGGCTTTGAAGCCTGGCGAACCAGTGTATACGGAATGGGTGGTGCCGTCAGAAAGCGAGGGCATGGGCCTATGGGATGCCCCACGCGGGGCTCTGGGCCACTGGATCAAGATAGAGGACGGCAAGATCAGCAACTATCAATGCGTGGTTCCGAGTACGTGGAACCTATCGCCCCGTGACGATGCTGGTCAGCCCGGCCCCGTGGAGCAGGCCATCACCGGCACCAAGATCAGGGATGAGTCGAACCCGTTTGAGATAGGTCGCATTGTGCGCTCTTTTGACCCCTGCATCGCCTGCGCCGTCCACCTAGTGACGCCGAAGGGAACCGAGATCGGCCGATACCGAGTTGTGTGAAATCCACAATCAGGGTAAGCGCAGGGCAGGGTGATCAGGCAGATGGAGGTTAGGCGGGATGAAAGATGAACTTGAAGTAGAACGCTACAGCAGAGGCGCACGGCTGTTTCACTGGACGATGACGATAGCTGCTCTGGTACTCGCGGTGACCGGCCTGATTCTCTACGTGCATCCCTTCGGAGCAGCCGCAGCCGGAGGCTACACACGAATCATCCATCGCATCGCCGCCGTCATCTTTGTGGCTTCCCCGTTGGTCTTCCTGATGGCTAAGCCACGGCGATCAGTCAACTTCGTCAAGGAGATCTTCACCTGGGGAAAGGACGATATCGAATGGCTGAAAGCTGCCCCCGACTACTATTTCGGCGGAGACGAGAAGAAGATGCCTCCGCAGCCGGACATGAACTCCGGGCAGAAGCTATGGGCACTGGTAGCTTTTCTCAGTGCCATCGGGTTCATAGTAACTGGTATGCTCATGTGGTTCTTCAAGAACAGCATCCCCGCCGAGCTCTTCCAATGGGCGACCATTATCCACGACCTGTGCTTCATTGTTGCCGGCGCGATGCTCCTGGTCCATCTGTATCTGGGTGCCGTCCATCCGAGAATGACGGAATCCCTGAAGTCGATGATCAGCGGCAAACTGTCCGTGAAATTCGCCAAGAGTCATTACGGCAAGTGGTACGAAGAGAAGACGAAAGGCACCGATTCCAGTGGCGGGCTTTCTGGTATGCATTAGTGAAACAGGGGGTTCTTTCTGGATCGAGGCAAGTGCTTGCCTGATCCGACGATTTTCGTCGAGGCCAGGCCGGTTCAACAAGATGGCGACTGACATGCGTTACCCACAGCGTTCGTCCACGCTGGTCCTGGGGATTGGCAACATTCTTCTCCGCGACGAAGGCGTCGGCGTGCGGGTAGTCGAAGCGCTGCAACGAATGGAACTGCCGGGTGATGTGGAGGTACTCGATGGGGGCACGGCCTCCATGGCCCTCCTCGACACTTTCACCAATCGAGGCAAAGTCATCGTCATTGACGCGGTGAGAGGCAACAATGCGGCGGGGACCCTGTACCGCCTCACCCCCACCGACATAGCCGCACTTGGAGGTGCACAGACTTCAGTTCACCAGCTTGGCCTGCTGGACGCCCTGATCCACATGGAGTGCCTGGGCGATGCACCGCGCGAGGTCATCATCTATGGTGTGGAGCCCAAGGAGATGGAGTGGGGAATGGACCTTACGCCGGAAGTGGAGGCAGTGATACCAAGGTTGGTGGAGCTAGTGCTTGCTGAGCTGGCAACGCCGACGAACAGGGCGGTAGCGGCCAACAACGATGCCCGAAGAGGATCGGGGTCTAATGTGCAGCTAGGAACCTGACCAAGGGGCATGAAGACAGCCGCTACTTGCTACATCTGTCGGGTCCCTTGCATGTTACCTGAACGCACCGGAGTCTCATCTCTTTGCCGGCACCACGTGGACCACTGGTTTCAGCGTGCGGGGCTGTGTCTCCTCACAGAACTCACTGACTTTGCTAAAGAAGGACTGAAACTCAGCGGAATGACGCCAGGCCTCAACCTTATTCATGTCCGACCATCCGCCGATCGAAACGAAGTGGCCCGGCCGGTCGACATCCTGCAGGAGTCTAGCTTCACCCGCCATACCTACCTGACTTTCGCCCGTCCAGCGCGCGAATGTCTCCCAGGCAGCAATGAAATCCCCTTCTCTCCCTGGCTTGACTAACCACAGGCCAAATGTATAAACGTGATCCCGCTCTCCCATTTCACTCCACCTTTCAGCCTCCTGCCGCATTCTTTGGCAGCCTTCCCGGCTCTAGACCTATCACGTGCACAGGGCACAGCCTTCGACGTCCTTGGCCAAATGCTCCTCGAACTCCCGTTCTTCATTCCACTGAGCCTCGGCCTTCAGCCAGTGATCGAGAGCCCGCCCCTCCGGACGTCCTTCCTCCTCCCAGATGCTATAGGCGATGGATCTCACTGCATCATCTTTCTGCACACTAGGCCTCCTTCTCGCGGAGCTATGCCCCGCTGCTTCATGCTGTCCTGACCAGGAAGACGGGGCTTGAGGCTCCCATCAGGACCTTATGGGCCACGCTGCCGTAGGCCCACCTGCTGACGCCCGAGCGACCATGCGTCGCCATGACGATCAGACTGAACGGGATCTTGTTGGCATAGTCCACGATTTCATCAGCTACGCTGAACCTCACCTCTTCGATGGGTTCTGAGCGGACCTGCAGACCGGTCTGCTTCAGGTGGTTCTCAATACCAGCCAGGTACTGATTCGTTGCTTGCCTGCACCACTCCCAGCTCTCCTCCATGAGTCTCTGGTAGTCAACAGGGACGGCGAGCTCGGGCCCCGCAATAGCCGGCATTGGCGGAGCCTCACAGACTCGGATCAGCACAACGTTGAGCATCTCATTGCCAGCCTGCTGCGCCAAAGCTTGAACGTGAGGCAGCACTGACTCAGCCCGCGGAGAGCCGTCCAGCGGGACAATCAGCGTGATGTCCGTCCATTTCTCAAAGCTGCCCTTCTGTGCCGCATCCGATCGCACCAGCAGCACCGGAACCGGTGAGACGTGCAGCACCTTGTCAGCCGTGCTCCCCAACACCCAGCGCGATATCCCGGTCCGGCCATGCGTAGACATGACTATCAGATCGATCCCCTTTTCCTGCGTGTAATGCAGGATCTCTTCAGCGGCATGGCCTGCGACCACTTCACCGGCAACACGCACACTATCCGCAGCGTGCGGATTTCCGAGCTTCCTCTGCACTTCTGCTATTTGGCGCTTCAAAATGTCAGCCGACCGCTCGACGTATGCCCGGTGCATTGGCAGCGTCTCCGATCCTTTCGGGTCAACTACGTGCAGTATGCTCACTTTCGTGCTGAGCCTGCCGGCAAGTTCCTCCGCATAGGGGAAGGCCAATTCAGCCAGTTTGGAACCGTCTGTTGGGACCAGGATGTTCTTGTACATATCGACTCCTCCGTTTCGACACTTTGCGAGTGCGCCAACTGCCGACTGGTCTGGACTGGCTTCGCGACTCTAGATCCTTCTGTTACTCTTCCCGTGGTCTGCGTGAAGCTTCCTGTCACGCCCATTGTTCCAGTTTTCAGGCGGGTCGGGTATCCGCAAACATACTTACATGGATGCTGTGGGCGGTACGTATCGCAGCGTCTGGGCACCTCTATAGTGGGCATCGTGGTGCGGGGGATCGAGTCGGTTTATCGAGTTGACAGGGAGTAAGGGCAGCCTATAATCAGATCAACGGCCGGCCCCGTCACACTCAAGGAGACAACCCCATCTACTATCCTTTGTGTAAAGAACCACGACGACTGACCAGTTGCCGCCATCGACAGAGACTCGTTCCTTGTCTGGCCGACACGGTTTGAGAACGGATGAGAGTATGGACGGAGACTCAATCAAGACGGGCATCGACATCATCGGTTCAGTTCCGTGGGGAACCCACTTCTGCCAGTTCTATCAGACTAAAGAAGACCTGTTGGATACCCTGGTTCCCTACTTCAAGGCCGGCCTGGAGAACAACGAGTTTTGCATGTGGATCACCGCCGAGCCACTGAGCGCGCTGGAAGCATCGCAGGCGATGTCACGGGCCATGCCGGACTTCGCTGACCGGATGGAAAAGGGCCAGATCGAGATACTACCTCACACTGACTGGTATCTGAAGGGCGGGAGTTTCGACCAGGAGCGAGTGCTCAACGGCTGGGTGGAGAAGCTCAATGGGGCCTTGGCTGCAGGATACTCCGGTTTGAGACTTACTGGCAACACATTCTGGCTGGAGAAGCAGGACTGGGGTAGCTTCACCGAATATGAGGCAGCGATCAATGACGTCATTCGGAAATACCGCATGCTGGCCTTGTGCACCTACAGCCTCGACAAGTGCGGGGCCGCTGAGGTCATGGACGTCATCCGTAACCATGAATTCGCCCTGATTCGCAGGGGAGGCCAATGGGAACTCATCGAGAATGCCATCTACAGACAGGCGAAGGAATCGCTGGAGCGAAGTGAAGAGAGATTCAGGAACATGTTCGAGAGGTCGCCGGTGGGAATCGAGATCTACGATGCTGATGGGAAGCTGGCGACTGCCAACAGCTCGTGCCTGGACATCTTCGGTGTCGCTTTGGTGGATGAAGTGAAAGGCTTCCGACTCTTCGAAGACCCGAATGTGTCAGATGACGTGAAGGATCGACTGCGCCGCGGCGAAACGGTGAAATACGAGAGCCTGTTTGACTTTGAGAAGGTCAAGCAAGACCGGTTGTACAGGACCAGCAGGTCAGGGAGTGCGTACCTCGACGTGACCATCACCCCGCTGATCTCCGGGGGAGAGGAACCTGCCGGCGGCTACCTGGTCCAAGTTCAAGACGTAACCCAGCGCAGGCGGTTCGAGGAGGCACTGCGCGAAAGCGAAGCCAGGTACCGCGGAATCGTGGAGACAGCCCAGGAGGGCATCGTCATCGGGTCACCGGATGGCAGATTCGTTTTCGTCAATCAGAGAATGGCAGACATGCTCGGGTATACCAAGGAGGAAATACTCGGGAAGACGGGCCTCGACTTCATGGACGATGACCAGAGACATCTCGTCCTGAGTTCAAGAAGGCAGCTCGAGCAGGGTCAGATAGTGCACGAGGAATACAAGTTCCGCCGGAGAGATGGCTCCGCGATCTGGACGCTCTGCACTGCCAAGGCGATGTATGACGAGACAGGGCGCCACCTGGGTAATCTGGCAATGCACAGCGATATCACCGAGCGCAAACGTCGCGAGCAGAACATACTCAGACTGACGCAACTCTACGCCGTGCTCAGTCGAGCCAATGAGGCGATCGTCCGAATCGGCGATGCCAAGTCACTGTACTCGGAGATCTGCCGGATTGTGGCGGAGGAGAGTGGTTTCCCGCTGGTCTGGATCGGGCATGTGCAGGAGCAAGACGTGGTGCCAGTGGCTTGGTTCGGCCCGGCAGCCGATTACTTGAAACAGGTCAAAGTCTGTCTCTTATACACATCTGACGCTGCCGACGAGTTCCGAA
>JAUCPZ010000193.1 GCA_030372995.1 Dehalococcoidia bacterium | reverse complement strand
CCGTAGACGTCATTTATCACCACAAGCGGGAGGTCCTCCACTTCGAGCCGGCGGATGGCTTCCGGGCCCAGGTCTTCATAGGCCAGCACTTCCGCCTTCTTGATGCACCGTGCGAGAAGCGCTCCGGCCCCGCCCGTGGCCCCGAAATAGACCGCGCCGTACTTCTTCATGGCTTCCACGACGGGGCGGCTTCTGGCGCCTTTGCCTATCATGCCCTTGAGGCCGTTCTTCATGAGAGCAGGCGCGTAGGCATCCATGCGGCCGCTCGTGGTGGGTCCGGCCGAGCCTATGACACGTCCGGGCCTCGCCGGGGCCGGTCCCACGTAGTAGATGACCTGTCCCGCGAGGTCCAGAGGCAGGGGCTTCCCTTCACGCAGAAGCTCGAACATCCGCAGATGGGCGGCATCACGGGCAGTGTAGACCGTTCCGCTGAGCAGCACCCCGTCCCCGGCGTGCAGCCCCCTCAGGTCCGTATCGGTCAAGGGAGTTGTGAGTTTGATGACCTTGTTCATGGCTTCTCGCAATTTGCGATATTCGATGCTCGATATTCGATAGGCCGCCCCGATAGCTATCGGGGCTCTCGATATTTGGATGTGGGGTCTGCTGCAAAAGTCCCAAAGCACCCCTCACCCCTCCCCCTCTCTGTTCAAACCGGGGACATGGGTAACACATGTCGCAACATATAGGTAACATGGTGTCTCAGGACATAGGTAACACTTTTCTATTATTGTCAGGGCCTCGGCTTATAGGCTGCGGGCTTGGTCAAGCTCGCCTGGCAGATGCTTCTGCCTCGGTATCTTATCGTCCAGATGCCGCCGCCCTCATGCACTGCCGACACCATCCAGCCCGCCAGTCCCGCGCCTACATGTACCCTGTGCTGCAGAATCCAGATCCTGCCGCTTACGTCTACTCGTCGGTGCAGAAGGCCCTCGCCCGGCTCCCTATAGTCTCTGTCGGGTTCTACAAATGCTCTCTCCGACTGATTGTAGCACGAAGCCGGCACCTGATCACAGAGCGACTCATGCGGTCTTATGTAATTGTAGGTGTACCTGAACTCCTCAAAGCACTTGTCCCAGTCGCTAAGGCTGCTGAAGGTGTGTCTTCTGATGCACTCCTTCTGAAGTGTTTGGTTGAACCGCTCCAGCTTCCCTTGAGTCTGCGGATGCGCATACCTTCCCTGAGTGTGTTCTATCTGAAGCGCCCACAGGTAAGCTGTGAAGACGCTTACAGATTCTCTGCTCACTCCGAATGCGCTGCCGTGATCGGACAGCATCTCTGTTGGCATCCCATACCGTCCGGCAGCCTCTCTGAAGCAACGAAGCGCAGAGACAGTAGAGCAATCAGGCGCGCATATGAGACCGGTGCAGTACCTGGACCGGTCATCAAGGATGGGGACAGGCCATCCTCTTCCCCCACTGGGCAAGATGATCGGAGAGGTAAAGTCTATCTGCCACAGATCGTTTGGCAGCGCCCTCTCGAAACGGCAGAAGGCCTCTTGCCTAGCATTACTATACCTAGGCTGAGGAGGGCTGTGCTGACTAAGTATTCGTCCGACTGTCGATATGCTGGGAGCATGATCCCCAACCTTGTTCACAAGAAGCTTGCGGATCTTTCTGGGACCCCAGTTGCCATACTTGTCCTTAAGCTCAAGAATAGCCTTGACTATCTCCTCAGAGGTAGCCCCCGGAGAGTGATCAGGCCGCTTGGACTGATCGAATATACCTGTCTCACCTTCAAGCCTATATCTTCCGATCCACTTGTAGACAGTCTTTCGGCTTATCCCGAAGTCTCGAGCAAGTTGAGCGATAGAGTAGTGGCCTTCCTCGGCCAGCTTGCAAACACTAAGTCTTTCAGACATGGGTGTGGTCTCCCTCCAAGGCATTGGCAACCCTCCGCAGTATTGATACCTGCAATGAGGATACCACAACAGTGTAACCCATGTCCTGGCACAGTCGGTACCCTTCGCCCTGGTCCACCTGTTACCCATGTCTTGGCACAAACAGAGAGGGGGAGGGGTGAGGGGTGTTTTGGGACTTCTGCAACAGACCCATACCGAATTGGGCAGACCCTATCACGTGAGGTGCAGGATGGATTTTCCAACGCAGTTCTCGGGTGGCGGCGCTGTGCGGCCCATCAAAGCCGGCGCAGGTGATTTCGACATGAGGGACCATCTGGACCCCCGGCGCTGTCTCTTATAAACATCTCCGAGCCCACGA
>JAUCPZ010000192.1 GCA_030372995.1 Dehalococcoidia bacterium | reverse complement strand
CCTCCGTTTTCAACTTGCTGGGACTAATGACGTCAGGAGCGCTGGTGGTTGTTCTATCTGCCGGGCTCCACGCCGAACTTGGTGGCAACCGGCTAGCCAGGATCGCCAGCCCGCTTCTGGCCGTCTCCGGTATTTCGTTGTTCATGACCGGCATCTTTCCCTGCGACGTTGGAGTGGCGGAGCCGACGGCCTCCGGCATGTTACATGGATTCTTCGCTGCCGCCGGGACGCTTGCCATCATCGGCGCGGCTTTGGCCACGGGGCTCGGCATGATGAGGGATGCCGTATGGAGGAACTACGCGCGGTTCTCCCTTTGCGTTACTGCGGTTGCAGTAGCCCTCTATCTGCCGTACCAGTTCGATCTCTTCGCCCGGTGGGAAGGCGCCGTTCAGCGGATGCTGGTTCTCATCTTGCTTGTTTGGCTCGAGGTTATGTCAATCAAGCTGCTGGGCCGCTCGTGGGCGAAGGCATCTTCGGAAAGTGATCGAGCATCACGTGGTTGCACGGAATGCTAACGAAAGCCTGCGCTACAGCTCTTCCGGCCCGTGCTCTCCAACGTGCGGTCGGCGCGGTGGGATGCAGAGACCTGAGCAGCCACGGGGCCAAGGCGACTGGGGGGTGCCGGAAGAGGTATGATGGTGGGACAGACGACTAATGTGCCAGAGGGGTGCAGCCATAACGATTGAGTAGACACTGACTACCGCAATGGGGGGACGCCGAACCGCTGTCCGTATCTGGTCACTTGGCCAGCGGGGAGTCACTAGTGAAACCGACCCTTGAGGGGTCGGTTCTTCGTTTTCTGAGCCGGTCGGTGCGGGCACTCCGGCACTGCTCCGACCCGGGCCCGCTTGGACTCCTGAAGAACCGGCTGCTGCGGAATACTCGGCAGGAGGTTCGATTTGGTTGATCGGGAGTCACCGCGGTTGGACAGGGAGACTGAGCCTTGTCTCAGGTGCAGAGCAAAAGGCATCATAGTGTGTCCGGAGTGCCAGGGAACCGGCGAGAAGCGTAATGAGTCATACGTTGTCATCGACAGGTGCCACAGATGCGGGACAGCAGTGAAGGGTTTTGTTACCTGCCCGAACTGTCTGGGCACCAGGGTGGTTGACGCCGGGCAGTCGCGCACCAATTACAGACTGGAGTCGGAGCGCATGCGCGCCAGCCCCCTCGTTTGGGGATTCGACATCCATAGCGGGCCACTCTAGAGTACGGCACATTCTCGAGATCTCTTGGCCGCGCCGGCGGCATCCGTCCTCAGGCAGGGGGCACCGGCCGTCCGCCCCGGGGCTACTCTTCCCGCCCTCCCCGTGCGGCGGGTTCACACTCTTGTCAGGGGGCGCCCTTCTAACCTTCTTCTAAGCATCTTCTCATTCCGGTCCAATTCAAGGCCGCGCCACCTGGGCTATCATGGGGGTGTCTTGGACAGGACACCCCCCGGTCTGAGACAGGAAGAAAGAAAAGCCTACCTTCGCAAGGTAGGCTTTCTTCTTTGTCCCGGCCATCCTGAACGGCCGGAAATGGGGCGGCATGATGCAACCGATGCATGTCACCCCGCGCCCGGCGCGCAGCCGTGGCGCCCCGCGGCTCCTGCGGTCCTGAAAACGCGGATGAAGCTTCGCGGCAGGCGCGCGCAGGGCGTCCGAAAATGCAGATGTTGCTCCAGCCCCCTGGATGAGGATGGTGGTCTATGTCACCGTCATGTTCAAGGCGTGAGGACTTTGTGACGCGGCCATGCGGCGCTGAGACCCGCCAGTGAACTGCCTGGGCTACCCTGAGGAGTCAAGGCGCCGTGCGGACTGCGGGCAGGGCCCGTGTTGCCGTGAGGAGGCAGCATCCGCCGCCCGCCCTTGTCACGAGGAGAGAAAGATGTCCTTGGGATCACTGCTGCAGGAAGTACTGGATCCACCACCCCTGAGACAGCCCCTAGTGCTCGGGGAGGCGATACCTTGGAGAAAGGTTGAAGGGCACTTCCTTTGCGTCAGATGGTGCAGCTTCTTTGCCACTATCGAGGATGGTGCAATCGAGGCAGATCCCGAGGGTGCCTACGCCGTGCTCGGGGTTGAAAGCCCGGCCCTTTCCGATGAGGCCATCATCGTCGTGTCGAGCAAGACGGATTTCAGGCATCTGTGGGAGCTGTACCGGGAGAGAAGGGTGGCAGACGATGAAGAGGTCCTGCTGATATACTCGCCTGCGGATCCGAAGCGGGTGTGGGAACCGCTGAGGAGGGGGTTACCGTGCCTGGACATCATGGTCTACCCCAAAGGTCATTGCCGGGAGGCATACGATCCGCAATTCGTGCCGAGGAGCTGGGCGGCTTGGCACCGGGAGAGAGCCAGATGGAAGCCGTTCCAGACTGCGATGGAATCGGCGCCCCCAGCACATCTCTGCAGCCCACGGTAGAACGTCACTCCGCCCGCAAGGCCATTTGCCGCCACCTCCAATTGATCATGAAGGCCGGCCGCCTCACAAATTCGTCTTGCGGCAAGCAGGCCCTTCGGTTCCCTCCTGTGCTGAACACTTCTCAGGCGAAACAGCCCGTCACCGCCACTGGCGGCCTTAGTTGCGGTCGCCGGGCCCCGTTGTCAGAAGCGGGTCATCCGCCCGGTCGGTGGGTTGGACGGCATAGTCCCACCTCACCTGGGGCCGTGGCGGCAAGCGCCGACACCCCAACAGACTTCGGGCCTTGTCGTGAGCCCCGGCGGCGTCCCCCCTCGAAGCTACCCTCCGCCCTCCCGGCCCGCCTCTGATCGGCGGCTTGTCATTCCCCAGGACGATCCTCCATATGTTCACCAGTTCCAGGAGTATGATCAAAGACCCGGGGATAAAGATGGCCAGCAGGAACCCGAGCCGCGAATGGACAAAGTTGACGACGTATCCGGCGTATGGGAGGTCAAACACCACTGTGCCTGCGATCTTCGATGCAGGCACCTCCAGCACATCCGCCGCCTCGTTGGCGTCTCCCTTGGTGAGGAACGATGGCTCAGGGCCACTGTTGTCGATCCGGACCACCCGATGGACGATGAGTGCCTCGCCTGATCTGTAGGCGATGATGTCTCCGACGTTCACTTTGGTGCCATCAGTCGGCCTGATGCACACAATGCCACCGGTGGCTATGGCCGGCTCCATGCTTCCCGACATCACCGCATCAAACCGCCAGCCGCCCAGCCGGGGCAGTGCGAAGACCGCGATGACTATCACCAGGAGCCAGACCAGAGTCAGAGTCGCCATCCGGTCCAAAAGCCTTGTCACGGTGCGTTCTCCTCTCCCGCCGTGTGCGTCCTCAGAATCAGGCCTCCTTCTTTGGGCGCGGCGCGCACGGTTGGAAGCCCGTTCCTACCACCTGCACGGTGCAATGCAACCGGACCCCTGTCCCCAAATCTTGACATAGTCCACGGCAAGCTGCCCCCACGTATCGAAACCCGACCAGCCAACATTCACCGGCTCGATCCTGACCTCTACGGTTGTGGATCGGCCCCTCCCCGCGGGGAAGCTGCTGATGTAGTGCGTCACCCACTGCTCGGCCGTTGACGGATCAGCGGAATAGCTGTAAACCAGGGCCCAGCAACCCCCTCGGTTCCTGACGTAGACATCGAAGCTGTCGTCGGCAATCCCATCCAGGACGCGCAACTCGATGCATCTGGCTCTGCCGGCGGCCCATTCAAGGCGAATGTAGCCTGCCGGGTCGCCGTCCTCCGGGAAGGCTGTCACCGCTCCGCCTCCGTATTCTCCTCCCCATCCTCCGCTCATCTCAGGGTTGAATGACTCTACTGTGGCGTCTGTTCCAGCGAGTCGAGTCGAAATCACCGTGTTCGTTGCTGTGTCAGTGTTGACGTCAACGCCGGCCAGCAGTGATGGCGTCGACGCCGAAGCCATCACGAGGGACGGCGCCAGCGTGGAAAGCAACAACAATCCCAGGACCGCTGCAGCTATCAGTCGCTTGTTCATCTGTCACTCCCTTTCGCGTCCTCAGTGCAGTCCGCAGGCCAATTGCCGGCGCATTTATGCGAAGCCTCCCGCCGGCCCGCCAGACTGCCCTTGTACGAATGCCGCGACTCGGCGGAGGAGAGACCCCTCCGCCAAGTCACTGCTTACTACCTGACTATCTGACTGTTCGATCCCCGACGCGTCTACACGTCTGTATCGTTGTACCAGATCAGATAGGTTTCCCAGAGGTACAGGGATGGATTCCACGCTATCATGCTCTTCTCTGTGACCTCATCGTAGTCAGCCGCCGGCACCAGCCATATCTTGGCGCCGATGGGGGCGTTCGCATCGGCCGGAGCAGGCAGGTCGATACCAAGATCGACCGACACCGCAGCATCGGTGATGTAGCCCGACCCATCCGCAGTGAAGGTGCCGATAAGGGCACTGTGTTTTCCCGGCCACGGGTCAGCGTAGTAGATGAGGTCGTAAGGGGTGCTAGCTAGAAGCCCTTGGGCGTTGAGGACTCCCTCGAACTTGCTGCCCACCGTGTTGTAGGTCAGGGTGCCGCTCATTACATCGCCGAACTGCACCAGGTAGCCAGCCGCGGGATCCTTGTTCTCCAGTACCAGCATGGTGCCCTCGAGCTGACTCGCCTTGAGCACGATGTCGAACGTCAGCGTGTCGCCCTGGTACTTATTAGGGGTGTCGACTCTCAGGTGGTAGCTCTCGGTGACCTCCATGCGGCCCCCGACGGGTATGGAGCCCAGTATCACCGGGACGTCTTCGAGATTCCCGATCACCTCATTCTCGTTGTAGAGCACCTGGTGCCACACCGGGTTCGTTGACGCCTCATCCTTGTAGACCTTCACGGAGAGGTCGTAGTTGATCCAGTTGTCGATGTCGTTGATCGTGTCTTCAGGATCAACCTGATATTCAGGCTCGGACGATGCTGTCATGTAGCGCTGGTCTCCGCCGCCCGTCACAAAGTTGTCAAGTGTCTTCCACACGACACACGGGTTCGTCCCGACGTTCGTGACTACGAAGCTGGAATACCACACCTGGCAAGGCTTGGCATCCGCGATGGTGAAAGTGCCGGTCCACGGATTCTCCCCGTTTACCGCGATGTCGATGGTGCCGGCCGTGAAGGAGACTGAAGAGGTCTCTTGATCGGTGAACTGGGCAAATGCCCCCAGCCCCATGAGAGAGCCGACAATGGCGATGGTGAACAGGCTCAGCAACAACTTCTTTCTCATTGCGTGATCACTTCCTTTCTTTCCCGAACATATTGGGATTGGGTGCTGTGCGTGCTGCCAAGAAGGCGGTTCCGTGTTTCACTCCGGCGGTACAGATATCACCCCCTTTCCTGGAGCACGTCGCCCGTCTGGTTTCCCCCCAGCGTCCGGTGCCTTCATCTCAGGCGACGCAAAGCGGGCTTTGGGCGACGTTCGCTTGGGTTAGCCTGCAGGGGCGTCACCGCACCGGGCCGCCCCTGCGCGGCCCTTCCGGGCATCGTTATTGGGATTCCCCCTCGGTGGCGATTCTAATCGACAGAACGCTGCACGCACAGTCTTCGAGGTCAGGAACCACGGTAGGTATCAACAATCGCTATCGGTGGTACCTGTCCCTGGTCTGTGGCGGTGGGGCGGAGTCGGGGGATCGTCGAAACGTATCCTGCCGCGGAGATTTCGGGCCGCGACTATCCTGTATGTTTGACATCCCCGAGCACCTTGTGCTACACTGTGTGTCGTCGCGGACTGCTGTTAGGGCGATAAGATCACTATCAGGGATTCCCGGCCGGAAGCAGGCCGGCGCTCTTCAGCTCTGGGGGGTCAGAACGCGATTCACTAATTCGTCTCGGGTTGTTTGTGTGTCTCCCTTCGTTCGTGCCGGGCGCACCCGAATTCCCGACGCCGCTTCGTAGCGGAACGATGGGGAGCCAACCGCAGAGACGAACTCACGGAATCCACGGGGGTGGCCGATGAACGGGGGTAACGGCAGGAGAAATGACATTCGCATCGTAATGGAGATCCTGAGACTAGCGCAGAACCAAAGCGGACAGACGAGGATCATCTACGGCAGCAACTTGAACTACAAACGAGCCAAGTACTATCTCGAAACACTCGAACGGCGCGGGTACTTGGAGAGCAAGCGGCGGGACCGGAGGATAAGCTACAGAATCACCCAGAGAGGCAGGCAGGCTCTGACATGCATTGAGAGGGTGCTGCAGCTTCTGGATGGCCAGGCTGCGCCCCCACCCGCAGGAGCCCGGCAGAGCGGTGGCTAGTCTTGCGGGGAAGGTCCCTGGCGCAGTGCAGACTCCGCTTCCCAACGTCCTCTAGCAGAGCCCGCATCCACGTAATGCACATTGCCGCATATTACAGACCTGTGACACGTCCACGGGGGATAAGGTATCAAACCGCATTTAGAATGGCCTCACATCGAGAAGAAGATGAGACAGACCCGCCGAATAACCGTAAGGAAACGGTGAGGCCCCTCGCCCATCCTGATAACCCGCAGTGACACGCTCTGCCTATACTGGCATTGGGGACCACTTCCCGGCCGGCCGTGACCCGGGACCACTTTTCCCCAACGCCGCTGCGAGGACTGTTGCCGGGAAGAGGTCAACATGGAGAAGCATAGATGAGCCTGCGGCAGAAGGCTATTTTGATGATCTGTGTCGGCTTTGCGGCCGCTCTGGTCATGACGTTTGCCGTATCACAGACTATCCTGATGAAGCGTTTCGCCGAACTCGAGAAGGAGAACACGAGCCAGAACACGCAGCGGGCCGTGAGCGCCCTCTACAAGGACTTCTCCAGCATCAACATCGCCTTCGGCCCCGAGGTCTTTGACACCGGTTCCTTCGAGTGGGTTCAGGATGAGGACGGCGTCCACCTGGAGATGAGTGTGGACGGTCCGTCCTTTGCTGTCTTGAACATCAACTACGTCGCTTTCGTCATGGCGCCCGGTGATCCTCCGGTGGGATTGGGGTACGATCTGCAGACGGGAGAGCCCGTACCTTTCCCTGCAGGGTTCGCCGAGGAACTCATGCGCAGTGACAACCCGCTTTCGGCACCTCCTGAGACGGATGAATCCTGCATAACAGGCATACTCGTCCTGCCCGAGACCGCGCTGCTTGTTCAGTCGTTCCCCATTAACGTCGATACCGTCTACGGGCCCATCCAGGGGAGGACGATCTTCGCCCGGCTGCTTGATGATGCAGAGGTGGGGCGGCTGGCTGAACAGACGCATCTCTCCCTTGCTTTGTATCGCTGGGATGATCCGGAGATGCCCGCGGACTATCTGGAGGTGCGGCCGCGCCTCTCTGACGAGTCCCCTGTGGTCGCTCAGGCCCTCAGCGGCGACATGGTGGCCGGTTATGGCCTGTTAAACGATGTGTACGGGAATCCGGCCATGATAATAAGGGCAGACATGCCCCGTGACATCTATCACCAGGGTCAGCAGACTCTCTACTGGCTCGTCGCTCTTCTGACGGCTGTGTTCGTGGCATTTGCCTTGGCAGTCGTTGTCCTGATGAACCGGGTTGTTCTCGCACGTTTACTGAGCCTCAGCAGAGGTGTGGAGAGAGTACGTGAGACCGGTGACCTGACTGAGCGCGTTGCTGTCGAGGGCAAGGATGAGGTGTCAAGGCTGGGTGAAGCGATCAACGGCATGCTGGCATCAATGAGCAGGTCGCAGCGGGAGCTGGCGGAGAGAGAAGCTGAGAAACAGGCTCTCCTAAACGCGATTCCGGACCTGATGTTCCGGATCAAGGCAGACGGGACGATTCTCGATGCGAGAGCAGCGGAGACCGGCGGCGCCGCAAAGTCACAGGTCAGGTCCACGGGTGGTCTCCCGTTCAACGAACTACCCCAGTACGAGTATCTGTCGGCTGAAGTCGTCCACCAGGGAATGCCGCTGGTGAAACAGGCGCTCGAGACGAGGCAGACTCAGACGTTCGATATCCAGATTCCGTTCAAAGGGGACACGCTCTACTATGAGGCGCGCGTGGCCGCGAGCCGTGAGGACGAGGCGCTGGTCATGGTGAGGGACGTCACTGAGCGGAAACGGGCGGAGAAGAGGCTGGAGTACGTCGGCAATCACGATGCCCTCAGCGGTCTCTACAACCGTGCCTACTTCGAGCGCGAGTTCGCCCGGATAATGAATTCCGGTGGTCCGTTCCCGGTGAGTGTGGTCATGGTTGATGTGGATGGAATGAAGGCGGTCAATGATACCCAGGGCCATGCCGCCGGTGATGCGCTTCTGCGGCGTGCGGCCACGGTTCTGGTGACCACCTTCCGCGCCGGGGATGTCGTGGCCAGGATCGGCGGCGATGAGTTTGCAGTGCTGCTTCCCGGTGCCGATGCGTCCGCGGTGGAGAAAGTCCTGGTGCGCGTCAAACGTTCGCTGGCAGCGCACAATGCCACCCATCCCGGAACTCCGCTCAGCCTTTCTCTTGGCGGGGCGACGGGTAATCAGGGGAGCCGTTTGGCCGACATCATGAGAGAAGCCGACGACCGCATGTACCGGGACAAACAGGCCAAGAAGGCCCTGGCGAAGGCTGGTGCGGCTGGTCAGCCGAACTAGGTTGGTCTCCACCTGATGCAGAAGCGCAGCAAGCGACGTGTGCCGAGTTCCTCGGCCGCTGCGCCTCTGCTATCCGTCTCCTGGCAGAATCTAGGGAGCTGCGAGGACGACGAAAGAGAAACCACGGTAAGTTGGGCTGCTTGTGTTTATGTTGCCGTTAACATAGACCACAAGCTTCCCGTCGGCGCCATCGTAACTGACATAGCACTCCAAGTCACCCGAGTAGGTCACTAGCGTCACATAGTCGTGCGGGTCGTAGTCGATGCCTGTGAGTGCAATACTGTACGTGATGCCTCCGCCAATTACATTTGTACCGGTGCAACTGCTCACGTTGTATCCCTGATTTATGTTGCCGCCGGGACTTATTTCCCCCATGGCCACAATCATGTTCGGCCCTGGTTCACCCTGTTCTCCCCGGTCACCCTTCAGACTGTCAGTGGTGTACTCTTCCCCGTTGCTCAACTCTATGGTGATCGTGCCATCATCATTGCTCGTGATGTCTTCGATTCCCACCCCTCTCGCACCCGCGCAGCTCGCACCAAGGACTCCACATGCCAGAAAGAGAACCGCGATGACCATGACTCTTAGGAACCGCATTTCATCCCTCCTAGGCTGATCGTTACGCGTTGGATTGTAGATGGCCGCTGCAGACTGGTCAAGACCAGCCAGTGCGTTTCACTGCATACCGGACTCGTCCACCTTCGGCGGAGGGCTGTGACGCCGAGATGGTGATGCAGAATAGGCTGGAACACGGCGTCCATCGTGATGCCACAGCCGTCTGCCCAACCGTCTTCTTCCGGAGCGCAGGCCTTGCCTTGGGAACGGACTCCAGTGGCATGCCATCGGTGAGTGTGCTGACGACTGGTGTGGAAGTGGGGAGGATGGTCGGTGCCGGTCAGACGCGGACGCGCCGGGAGAACGAGAGCCGTTCAGTGATTGGGGTTGCGGTCTGTGCCGACGTGGATCCCCCAATAAGGCGCTCCGGAGGTCGGTCAGGCCAGCAATCGTATCATCAAGAGGATGCCTCCGATCAGCACGATAATGAAGTTGACCTTGAACATCTGCTTGGCGATCCGGTGCGGCAGGAAGAGCTCAAAGAAAGGCTTGTTGTCACCGAATCTTTGGGAGACGTGTCCGAAAGGGCAGTTTCCCTTGTTCATCGCGATCGCCAATCCCTCAAGCGACAGGGCGCCTGCTGCCAGGTACAGCCAGAGACCGTGCGTCTTCGTGAACGCCGCGTAGTAGATAGCAACTACAGAGGCTATCATCACGACGGCGATGAGGCCGTGCACTGTCCTCAAGAACGTGACCATGGACTACTGACCTTGCTGGAGTACATTGGATGGACGCTGCAGCCAGCACGGTGTACGTTCGCGGGCCGGCGTTTCGGCGGACCCGAATGTCCCAATCCGGCTGGGATACCGGCGCGCAGGATTGTACGCGATGCACCGCATGGGATCAGGAAGTCGAGTTGGCTGATCACAACTGTCGCTGAAGCTGGTATCGTTGCCACAGATGGGCTGTCTGCGTGCCGGCATTGCCAGTGAGAAGATGGTATCGTGCAAGGCCCGGATACTGGGGGACTCAGCGGCTGGAATTGCCAGAGGATGGGGGCCACCCTTGCAGTGGCCCCCGTGTTGGTGGTTTAGCCCTTGCCGATTCGGAAGACCTTGGTCTTGCACTTCGGGCAGACGCCCTGAACTGCAGGCCTCTTGTTCTTCAGGGTCACCTGCCTTGGATTCTGGATCTCGACCTTCTTCTTGCATTTCACGCAGTACGCTTGTGCCATAGTCCAGTTCCTCCTCTCTTTGTTTTATATTTGCGCTGAAGCTATCACATACTCGAGCGTGTGTCAATACCCCCAGGCCACTTTTCTTCGCATGATGCGGTCTCAAAGAGGGGGAAAGACCTCCTGCTTTACGGCTGCCCGCTCGCTCGCGCGGCTGTGGTTGCCGTGCGTCGGGCAGCGCTGGACGATCAGCGGCCCTCCCGAGGCCGCAAGCTGGGTGCCTTCGTGCTAGTGGGCCTGCAGCGCGCGATCCCGGCGGTGCTGGTATGATTAGAGGACAGAATCGCTGCTGGCGGAGGTAGCTCAAATGAAGATAACGACGCTCGCCGCAACCAAGAGGGAGATACCGCAAATGGAAGGCGCGTCCGGCATCAGCAAGCAGGTACCCATTTCGAAGAATGATGGCTCACCAGTGTTCAGTTTCCGGGTGTTCACTTTCGAGCCCGGCGGTCACACTCCATACCATGCTCATCCAAACGAGCACATCAACTACGTTATCGAAGGCAACGGGGTTGTGGTCACGTCCAGCGGCGAGGAGCGTGAGATCAAGCAAGGGGATTTCATTCTCATACTCCCCAACGAGAAGCACCAGTACCGGAACAAGTCGTCGAGCAGCCGCCTGGTGATAATCTGCGCTGTCCCGAAGGAGTATGAGTAGAACGCAGCGACTCACGCTGGCGTCTTCTTGGCAAAGGGGCATTGACGGCATGCAGCGAGCGGGGTGACTGAAGAGGGCATGAAGAGGGCCATTGACCAGAAGTTCATGGAGTGGACCGGCGGCAGGTCTGAGGTCGAAAGCCGGATAAGCGTCTTTGAAAAGATCCGAGATATTCCGTACGCGGTGATCCCGGAGATCAACAGCGCGAAGTCTTATTCGCGGATGCTCACGGTCCGCAAAGGCTCCTGCACACCGAAGCACTTCCTGTTGCGGGACATGTACGAGAGGATGGGGCTACCGGTGCTGTACGTAGTGTACCCCTTCAGGTGGAGAGATCTCGAGGTGGATTATCCGGCGCACTTGCGAAGGCTGGCCGAGGTCATGCCGGTCAGCTACCACCTGGCCTGCAAAGTGGAGATATGCGGAAGGCTGGTCCTGGTGGATGCCACGGTGGACAGGGCTTTGAAGAAGTTGGGGTTGCCGGTGAATGAGAACTGGAATGGATATGATGAAATGGTGCTGCCAGTGACGCCTGTTGGTGAAGAGCAGCTTTTCCATCCGGCCGAGGTCCGGGACTACCGGGCGAGGTACGATGCCGCCTCACTGGAGTTCTTCGACCGCATGAATGCCTGGCTGGAGAGGATCCGGGAGGCCGGGTGAACGGCATTCGGTCTCATGCCAATGCGGTGGGGCTGGTATAATCAGGCTGACGCCGTGGTTCATTCCTTCATTCCACTGCGTTGTGGCGGCGCGGCACGGACATCATGAAAAGGGGCAACTCCCCCGGATGTTGAAAAGGGAGCGCAGAGTACCATGAGCGGCCAAGTCTATGGCGACCGCCTGATATGCTACCTGGACATCATGGGCCTCAAGAACCGGATCAAGGCTTCCGAGACGGACCAGAGGCAGGCGGTGCGCGTCAAAGCCACGCTCGAAATGCTGAGCCAGTCCGTGGAAGAGGCGCAGAGGCTGCTCAAGGAGCTTCAGCCTGCCGACTACCAGGAGAAAGCTCCCGAGGTCACCTACCAGATGTTCTCGGACACCGTTGTCCTCTGTGCCGACAGGATCGATGGCACTTCCCTGCTATACCTGCTCTACGCCATCGGACTCATTCAGGCCAGGCTGACGATCAGGAGGACCTTCCTGAGGGGTGCGGTCACGGTGGGGAAGCACTATCAGGAGCAGGAGCGCCGATTAAATGTGATGTTCGGACCGGCCTTTACGCAGGCCTACGAGGTGGCGGAGACCCTAGCGGGCTGGCCACGGGTGCTCATACATCCAGAGGTCTTGCAGGGGCCGATTGGCCGCTCGAGGAGAAGGTACATAGAGCAGAACCTCTGTGTCACCGCGAGCGACGGGCTGCCATTTGTCGACTATTTGGGCGGCATCTATGGTCTCGGATTGGCCATAAGCTGGCGCCGGGAGTATCTGAGAGGTCCTTCGCAAGCCCGCGCGAGGTACTTACCGCCGGAACTGCAGACCGACCGCTACGTGCTTCAGCACAAGAAGGCCATAGAACATGAGGCGAGATTGAAGGGCACCAGGGATGATATCGCGATTCTGGTCAAGTACCACTCCGCTGCGTCCTATCACAACGGCTTCGTGGACTCCGTGTGCGAATTCATCGCGCATTCTCCGCAGTTGGAAAGGCTGGAGATTGGAGCGCGCAACTTCGGAGCGGTCGAGTTGACGCTGAGGACGTTGCGGGACGGTTCGGAGCGGGATGTGCTGAGATTCTTGAATCGCAAGCTGCACGCGATGAGCCAGAAGATTGAGGCCATCAGGGCCAGCAGAATAGACTTGGAGGGCACGTTCCCTGGCAGGTATGCTGCTGGCCTGCCGAAGGCTGATCTGCGCTACGGCGCTTCATAGGTGCGGAGGCACAAAAAGAATCCCGGGTGACCTTTCCAGCTTCTCTGGTCTTCTTCCGCCTTCGAGCCCTCTCCGCTTCCACTCGATATCCGAGTGAGCCTGTGTAGGTGACAACCCTACCTGTTTTGCTCTGGCGGACATAGCCACTTCGGCCGGTTCGACCACCCGAGATCGACTCCAATAGTAGGCCGTTTGTGCTGGATTGTCAAGACAAATCACAGCCGTCGGCGTCACAAATCCTTCTCCAACATGTGGACACCACCCGCGGCTGCCCAGGGCGATCAGCTCTTGAGAATGTACTCGCTGGTGTACGTCGTCCGTATGCGGGTGAGGTCCAGGAAGCTGGTCACGCTCCTCAACATGACGATCATGTTCCACACCAGTTTGAAGGGGTTCTTGCCGGCGCCGTAAAAGAGGAAGGGATTGGTGGCGTGTTTGACGGAAGGCCAGGCTTCCTCCACTATGCCTTCGTATGGCGGTGCGTCGGGTGTGAGTGCCTTGACTACCACGTTGCGTATGTAGCGGCAGCGCGGCTGCATGGCCTCCGAAACCGGTGACTGCCTGCCATGCCAGCGCCTGATCCATTCCTCGCGAGAAAGGCGTTTCGGCCTTTCCATCAGGGTGACTGCCACTATGCCAGGAGAGCGCGTGCCGTCAGGCCAGTTGCGCGGGCCCGAGTGACGGTTGCCGCCGTATTCGGTGTAGATGCTCTCATCGACGAGGTAACCGGCAAACCGGAAGCCCGCGGAGCGGAGTGCCTCCTCATGCGGCGTGCGCTGCTCAGCGCTGTCCAGCCAGAGCGCTACCTCGGCGCACATGCGCTCGCCGGGGTGGAAGGGGGCCGCAGACTTGAAATCCGAGTCTTGATCGGCGATGTACATGGTGAGCTTCCTCGCCCCGGAAGCCAGCAACTTGGGGGCGACTTCCCGGAGCAAGACTTCTTGCCTCTGCTTCCTCTCCTGCTCTTTCGGACCCCAGAGAATGTAGATCAGCTTGTCCATGTCCCCTCCTCTGGCGGTTTCCGCGGGTTGAGACCGGTGACGTATCCAGGCGTAGGCCGCGGACTCGCCTTATGTTTGCGCATGACCGGCCGCTTCTCTATCCTTATGAGACATCAAAGTGACAGTCCAGACGGTGAGATGATAACAGATTGTGACGTACCCTTAAAGGATCATCGAAGTGGACGCGACTAATCAATCAGGTGACAGGTCAGCCCTGGGGGAGAAGTGAATAGCCACAGCAACGATGAGGAGCTGATGAGGATCCTCAAAGACGTCTACACGAGAGAGGCGGCCTCCGCGGATTTCAAGACCAGGCTGCGCAACCGGCTGGCTGGCGAAGCGGCCGAAGTTTCGCCGAGGCCCTCATGGCGGCGCGCCTTGTGGATACCGGCGGCTGCCGCGGCCGCACTGGTCCTGATCCTGGTCGTGACTCTCGTCGTCGTGCCAGCAGTCAACCACCCATCACGCGACTTCGGCACACTGCAGGTAAGGGTGACAGACGCCAAGAACGAACCGCTGGTCTCGCACATCTACATCACCTTCGAGAACGTAACTGTTCACCGGGCAGGAGATGGAGACACGGATGGCGAGTGGGTAACGGTGGCGGATGATCTCAACAAGACAGTCGATCTGCTTCAACTCAGCGGCATTGGCGATCTCCTGGGTGAGGGTGACGTCGAAGCCGGGCGCTACACTCAGATCCGAATCGGTATCGTGAAGGTTGAAATCGTCGTTGACGGCCAGGAAGAAGAGGCCGCTCTCGAGCCGGCCGAAGACGCGGTGCTGCCCTCCGGAGAACTGAAGTTCGTCAGGAACTTCGAGGTCAAGGCGGACGAGACCACCGTGCTGGTCATCGACTTCGACGTAAGTGCGGAGAAATCGGTAGTCTTCGCTGGCGGCAGGTGGCTATTCAAACCCACGATCAAGCTCGACGTCACATATCAGGACGAATAGGCCGGAAGCGGCCGGTCGCACTGCAGGCTATCTCTCCTCTGTTCGGCGGCGAACGCACAACGGCTGGGAAAAGGCCCGAAGAAGCTCGCCTTCGCCGGATTTCAGTACCACCTGGATCCTGATGTAGTCTTCCCAGTCACGGACGCGATAGATGGGCGCCTTGGCTACCGACTCGGACGTCGACGCCTGCCGCGACGAAGACCCGCACACAAACTTGATGTCCTCGCAGGCACGGTCAGCCGCAACAGAGATGAGGTCGCCGGAGACTGTGATGTGCAGGCCGGGCGGCGCCACCCCCACCCTACTCCCCCGCCCCTGGCGGACCACGGCCCAGAAGTTCCCACCCCGGATGTTCTCCACAATGTCCCGGCGCAGCACAACGGGATCGACATGCCCCTGCTGCCATTCCTTCGGGTCTATCTCTGAGTTCACCAGTATCCAGCCGCGGTCAAACGTCTTGCGGTTGCGGATGTCGTGGCAGTCATCGCTGGCGAACCCCCACGTCTTGAATGATCCTGCCATCAGAACCTCGTCCCAGCGGTTGAGGCTCCATCTCCTGCGGGCGGCGTTGTTGGCATTGAATATCTCCACGCCGGCGAAATGACCTGCATGCTTGGTCAATTCTTGGGGAGACCATCCACCGCCACACCCGTGCGGGCAGATCAGCCTGGTGCAGAAGTGGCGGGCGCTGGGGTGCGCGGCCACGGCGATCGCTCTGTCCGCCTCGGCAATGTGGAGAAGCCTCTTCGAGATGTGGCGGCAGGCGCAGCCGGTGACTGAATTGATGGTGGCTTCGTTGCTGCGCTGCTCAATTCCGAGGGCCAAAGCGTGGTGACGGCCCAGGCCGTATTCTGCACCGTCGATGTGCAGGATGCCGGGAACCTGAGGATCGGGTGTGACGCGGTTGTGGTCCGTGAGGAAGACGCAGGTGTAGCCCGCATCGCGGTAGGCTGCCTCGAGTGCCGCGGGCGTCAGCCCGCGCCGGGCATCGCTCTCCTGGCTATGACAGTGGATCTGCACCTTGTGCCAGAAGGGGTAGTTGCGGTGGGGATTCTGTATTGACAAACGCTGCTCGTTGTTCATGACTTAACGCGGTAGTCCGCACGGTAACGCCGTGGCCATTCTATCACCTCAACCATTCTTGGTTATGGGAATGAACCCGCCGGGTTCGCAGCTGGTGGGCACCCCGCATGTTGTATCCGCCTAAGCAGGGCCAGGCACAGCAGGAGAAGAGACGCATTTTTGAAGCGTGGGCCGGCGAATGCTACACTAATGACAGCTACCGACATGCCGAACGAGAGCCACGGCGCCACTCACCCGCTGGAATACATCTTCCACCCCCGCTCCATTGCCATAGTGGGCATATCGGCGGACTTGCCCAAGCTGTGGATAAAGAGGCTCTATCTCGAATCCCTTATCAAGAACAAGTATCCCGGCCAGATCTATCTGGTGAATCCGAAGGGCGGCGAAATGGACGGCCTGCCCATGTACCGCAGCGTGAAGGACATCCCGGGCCCGGTGGACCACGTGGTCATCTGCGTTCCCGCTGCTCACACACCGAAGATCATGGAGGAATGCCGGGATATCGGTGTGAAGGTAGTGCACGTTTTCTCATCAGGTTATGCCGAAACCGGCGAACCCGACCGGATAGAGCTTCAGAACAGGCTGGTGGCCGTCGCCAAGCAGGGCAACATGCGGATAATCGGCCCTAATTGCCTCGGGTTGTTCTATCCGAAAGGCCGGATTGGACTGAGCGCGGATCTGTGCATGGAGCCGGGACCCATCGGCTTCCTCTGCCAGAGCGGCGGCAATGTCACGTTCATGGCCAGGCATGCGGCATCGCGAGGACTGCGCTTCAGTAAGATAGTCAGCTATGGCAATGCCTGCGACATTGACGAGAGCGATCTCCTGGACTACTTCGCTTCGGATGCGGAGACGAAAGTGATCGCTGCCTACATAGAAGGCGCCCACGACGGCGCACGGTTGGTCAAGGTGCTGAAGAGAGCCGCCGCGGCGAAACCCGTCGTCGTGTTCAAAGGGGGCTTCTCACCTGACGGGCTCAGAGCGGCAGCTTCGCATACCGGATCGCTGGCTGGCTCAGACACGGTGTGGGACGGCCTGCTAAAGCAGGTAGGCGCCATACGCGTCTACAGCGTCGAGGAAATGGTGGACGTGCTGGTGGCGCTTCTCCGCGTGAGGCCGTTCCGCGGGCTCAACGTGTGTGCCATCGGGCACGGGGGTGGCGCCAGTGTCATGGCCACCGATGAACTGAGCCGGGCTGGTTTCAGGCTGATCCCCATTCCGGAAGGGATAAGGGAGAGCCTGAAGGAGTTCGTTGACCTGGCGAACAGCATGTTGCGGAATCCGATCGATCTGGGAACGGGCTTCGTTCCCGACGCGATGGAAATCGTGGCCAAAATGGGAAGCCGGCCGCCCGGGGAATACCTGCGTGAGGTGGCAGCGGCCGGAGGCATGCCCAGGGCGAGAAGGCTGAATGCGCTGCTGAAGCAATGGCCCGGCCTGGACTTGGTGGTGTACCACCACGGCTTTGATATCAGTCCTGTGCCCCTGGAGCGGGCGAGGGCGGCTGGTGGCCCCGGCTCCATAGTCCTGGCGGCCTATGACTGCGAACTGCCCAAGGCGGTGGTGCTGCACTCCATGGGGGACAACAACTCGTTTGAGGCTTCCATCGATGTACGCCAACTGGCAGCGGACCTGGGCCTGCCGCTCTTCCTGTCCATGCGGGGCGCTGCGGCAGCCCTCAGGAAGCTGGCGGATTACAATATGGCTTATCCGGAGAGGCTGGCCGGCCTGGCTGAGCCGGGCACGGAACCCCAGCCTTCGCACCGGGCCTGAAGGCCGTTGCCTGCCTGAACGCGTGGTCACCCTCCGGGATCGTAGCCAAGAACGCGAAACTGAGGCAAATTGCAGGGAACAGGCGTCTTCTACAACGAGGTCATGAGGAATGACCGCGCTCCCTCCGACATGGATATCGGGAAGGGCTTCGACGGCATAGTCAGGGCCGGGCTTCTTGAGACAGAAGGGGTGAAGCTCTTTGAGGCAAAGCCTGTGGCTGAAGATCTGGTACTGCGGGTGCACAGCCGTCGCTGGTTGGAACAGGTCCGCGCAGAAGGGATGTGGATGGTGAGTGCCTGCTCGGCGGGAGCGGTGGTGATGGCTTTCGACAAGGTCCTCTCGGGGGAGCTGCGTAACGCACTGGCGCTGGTGGGCATTGGGGGGCATCACGCGGGGCGTGACTATGCCTATGGAGGCTGCTACATCAACCATGAAGCGATCGCTGTGGCCTGGGCACGCCAAGAAGGCAGGGGCAGAAGGTTCGCTATTGTCGATACCGACACGCACCACGGTGACGGCACCAGGGAGTTGTTCAGTGGAGACGAAGATGTGCTTCACATCTGCTACTGTGGCTACGGTGGCGGGGAAGGGAAGACGAAGGTATGCCTGCCGCACGGGTCAGGGGACGATGATTTCGTGCGGCGCTTCCGCACCGAGGTACCGGCCCTCATCGAAGACTTCAAGCCGGAGCTGATATTGTGGTTCTGCGGCCTCGATACGCATCGCGACAGCTATGGCACCCGCAGGCTGACAGCAGACTGCTACCCGCGGCTGTGTGAGATCCTGAAGGAGACGGCGGAATCTGTGTGCCGGGGGAGGCTGGTGGTGAGGGTGGGGTGCAACGCCCCCTCATATGTGGCAGCGGAGGTGCTTCCTAAGATTCTGAGGGTTCTCGCCGGGAGAGAATGGAAGTAGCGTCGGCCTTTCTAAGAGCTCGCCTGCGGTCTCGTCCGGATCACCTCGTCGATGATCTCCCGTTTGCGGGGCCGCATCAGAACCTGAGCCACGGCTGAAACCCCGACAAAGACGTACAGCCACAGGAACTCCCCCTTCATAAAGAAAGTCACCAGGCCGAAGATACCGACGGACTCGCATATGGACCATGAAATGATGGCAGTGCCCATGTATGTGCCCGTTAATTGTCTGATGAACTTGTGTGGTCTGTTGGCGCCGCGGCGTATCAGAAAGGCCACGACGAGCAGAGGCGGCGACATGGCTCCCAGTAGCCAGGTGGGAAAGTGAACCAGCCACCAGGGATCGCCCGGAGCAGTCTCGATGCCCGCTGCCGCGTCCGGCCCTGCGACATTGGCGATGATCACGTAGACGGCCAGAGACGCCATGAGGGCGCCCCACAGCAAGCGGGCAGTCAACCATTGACTTCTGACAACCCATCTCTCTGTCTCATCAAGGGTCTGAGTGGGGTCCGACCAAGGCAGCGTCATCCGTGGGATCTCCTTTCAACTGTCACGCTGAAGCCAACTCGCTGCGTGGATTCTAGTAATCTGTGACAGGTCTCGTCAAGGGCGCGGTGCACCCGGGTATGATACAGCATGCAGGGATTGCTTGACCGCTGTTGCTGCGGATGCTATCTTTCGGTACAAGATCGGCAAACCGTTCCAAGCGTGGTGATCTGATGGCGACTTACAGGGGAATCAGGATGGCTCCGGCGCTGGTGACCGGACCAGGGGCACGGCCCAGCTTTGGTGCGGAGTCGCTTGGGAGCACGCCCGGCAGCGGGCCGCCGCATGCTCTGGCGCTCATGCCTGTCTACAACCTGAAGAGGTCGAGCCGGCCTATGATGTACCCTCCGTTCGTTGTCCGTCTGGTTCACCCTTCGAGCCTCGTCAGATACCCCATCTTTCCGGCGACCGACTAGACCCAGGCAAACCGGTCGCGGAATCTCTTCCTCCGGCGACAGTCAGCCCAGGGCGCACTCTCCCGTTCGTATGCATCTGTCGGATTTATGTCAAGTACATCCAGTGAGCGTCGCACCTTCTGCAGCCGCGCCGATATTCGGCGTGCGGTGCCCGGGGCAGCGGAAGTGGAGTCTCCGCAACGGGATCGTGGTATCGGCGCGCTGGCGTGCTTCGCTGATGCGGTGCGAAAGTGAGAGAGCAACGTGCGATGAGTCCCGCCTGATGAGACACTTCTGTGATGTCATCCGCGTAGGATGTGCATCGTGCCTCTGGAAGGCAGATGCCTTGACGGCTCTGGGGCAGCACGTGCAGTCAGCGTATGAACGGCAGCGTGTATCGAGCCCAGATAGAACAGCCTGCCCGTGCTCACCGAGTGAAGGAAGCTGCGGCTGCTGAGGCCGTCCAAAGGAGAACGAGATGAAGAAGCTGATGCAAACCGTGTCATGGAGAACTGTGAGGGCTCTCAGGGGGTTGTTGATACCCGGGTTGGCTCTCCTGTTGGCGCTGGTTCCGGCGGCCGTGGTCAACATCGCCACGCCGCAGCCGGTAACCGCGGCGATAGTGCAGCGCGGCAGCCCCACAACAGGGACTACCCTCGACACCAGTCTTACGATAGACAAGCCGGCAGACGTGGTGGCCGGGGACGTGATGATCGTGAACATAGCCCAGGTGGGCAATGATTCAATAGCGCCGGCCTCGCCCGGATGGACCCTGGTAAGCGGCAAGAAACTTGGTGGCGTGGCGGTGAAACGCTATGGGTCGGTCTTATACAGAGTGGCCGACGGAGCCGAAGGGGCCAGTTTCACGTTTGCCTTGGGCGCGGGGACGGATGCTGCCGTCGGGTCGCTGGTTGCGTTCTCCGGAGTTGACACCTCAGGGATCACCCCTTTTGACGCTGATCTCGGGGCGATCCTGGTGGGTACAGGTGCCGTGGTACAAGCGACGAGCATCACGATAGCCACTCCCGGTGCTGCGGTGATCATGTTCGGGATGGCCGCCGGTTCTCCACCGACATGGTCTGGCTGGACCACCGCATCGGCCGGGGCACTCACCGAACTGTACGATAGTCAGGTGACCGGCACTTACTCGGCGTCCGTCGGTGCGGCCTGGACCGTCAAGGCCGACGCCGGCCCCACCGGCCTCGGTAGCGCGACGCTGTTATCGCCAGAGACGAACGGCGGGATACTGGTCGCGCTCAAGCCGGCCATGCCCGCCACATTGACGGTCGACGAGGCCACTGGCGTCTACGGCGGCACTGCCAGCCTGACGGCAACGCTGTCGCCAGCGGTGCCTGGCAAGACGATCAGTTTCACGCTCAACGGCGCTGCCGCCGGAACCGCGGTCACGGATAGCACCGGGGTGGCCAACCTCCCTGCGGCCAGCCTGTCTGGCATCAATGCCGGTGCCTATCCTGCTGGCGTGGGGGCGAGTTTCGCCGGCGACGCGGGGTACTGCCCAGCCAACGGCACAGCCAATTTGACCGTGGCGCCGAGGCGCATCACCGTAACAGCGGACAACACCGGCAAGGTGTACGGCGATCCTGATCCGGCTCTCACCTATCACATTTCTTCGGGGTCGCTGGCGCTTGGCGATGCGTTTACCGGGAGCGTGGCGCGGGAGGCGGGGGAGAGTGTGGGTACCTACGCCATTGGACGTGGCACGCTGAACCTGGGCAGCAACTATGATCTCACCTTCGTTGAAGGCGCCTTCAGCATCACGCCGAGGAGCATCGAGGTCGCGGCCGACGACTCTGGGAAGGTCTACGGCGACGCTGATCCGGTCCTCACGTACCACATCTCTTCGGGATCCGTCGTGGCCAATGACGCCTTCACCGGCGAGCTGGCCCGGGAACCGGGGGAAAAGGTGGGCACGTATGCGATTCGACGGGGCACCCTGGCGCTGAACGGGAACTACTGCCTCACGTTCATCGATGGCGTCTTCACCATCGTCCCGGCTGACGCAGCGGGCACCTCTGGACCCACGATAACCGGAATCAGCCCCCAATCGGGCAAGCCGGGCGAAACCCTCGACGTTACCATCAGCGGCAGCAACTTCGGCGGGACTACTGCGGTCAGATTCGGCCCTGGCGTAACGGTGAACAGCTTTGCGGTCGAGACCCCCAGCCGCATAGTGGCCAACATCAGCATCGATCCAGGCGCCGAAGAGGTAGAGAACAACGTCGTTGTCATTACACCTCTGGGCGAGGCGCAGTCACCCGCGGCTTTCAGCATATCTCTCTCAGAGGAAAGGCCAGGAACTCAGGGACTCTGGCTGCTGCTCACGGTGCTTCTGGTGGCGGCCGCTGTGGCTCTCGTTCTCTTTGGGTGGCTTAAGCGCCAGCAGAGAAAGCTGGCCCCGGCACTCGCGCCGGTCTTGGCACCGACCCGGCCGCCGGGAGAGGCGGGGGGAGGGGCCGAGCCGGCACAGGCGCCATCGGCACCCGGCCTGGAGCAGGCAGTCCCGTCTGACGCTGGCGCTGGAGTGGCGGCAAGCCAGCTGTCGGGAGGGGCAACCGGTTCTGCCGCGGCGGCGGCAGCGCCGGCTCTTGGGGAGATAGCGGAGGTTCCAGAGGCGGAAGAGGCGCCAATGGCAGTTTCCGCAGCGCCACCGTCCGAATACGGGCCTGCGTCATCGGAGGAGCAATCGGCTCGGGATGCCGTGGCGGCCCCGGAGCAGCCGGCAGGGTCTGCAGGTGATGCGTCTCCGGCGGGAGAGGCCCCCTCGGCTGCTGCGCGTGAGCCTGACGCAGAGGTAGAGAAGGCACCTGACGTGCCAGATGCCGTGGCGGCAGCGGCGGTTACACCCAGGCCACGGCGGCGGACGGTGAAGAAGACCCCGGCATCAAAGCGGCCGCGCACTTCGGCTAAGAGGCGCAGGAAGGCTACCGGTTAGGGCAGGCATGCGGCCTGATGCTGATGGCGTAGTGTGTCCGGCGTTTCGGCGGTCTGATGTAGGTGGCGAGGGATCTTACTGAAGTCTGGCCATCGGTGGGTTGAGTTCCCCAACGGAATCGGGGAAGGACCTCTTCGGACGAATATTCATCACCCGGCCCTCTCTCGGGCCACACAAGTGAATCAAAGAGGGGCTTCGCCCCTCTTGACGCCCCATGCCTGCGTGGATTCGGCTTGGTCTGCAAGACCGGAATTTAGGATTCGGGATTTCGCACCGAAGGTGCGCGGCTTCGCTCCTCTTGACGTCCCTTGCCAAGAAGAGGCAGCTGCTGGCTGCAACGAGACGTACCAGAGCTGGTCACTGCTATGAGCTATCAGCCATGAGCTCAGGGCTTGTGTTCATCACACGGCCCTCTCTCGGGTCAGACGACTGAATCAAAGAGGGGCTTCGCCCCTCTTGACGCCCCATGCCTGCGTGAATTCGGCTCGGTCTGCAAGACCGGAACTTAGGGTTTAGGATTTGAGATTTCGCACCGAAGGTGCGCGGCTTCGCCCCTCTTGACGCCCCATGCCTGCGTGAATTAGGCTCGGTCTGCAAGACCGGAACTTAGGGCTTGGCACTTCCGCTCTTGGGCGTGCGGCCCCGCCTGGGA
>JAUCPZ010000191.1 GCA_030372995.1 Dehalococcoidia bacterium | reverse complement strand
GGCCCCCCTTGTCCAGCTTGTTTCGCCTTGCGGTCCGCCTGTCTACAGGCTGAAGCTCGCCGTAACGGTGTTCTCCCCCTCGTCATCGGACACGTAGGCATCGATGGTGATTATCCAGGTCTGCGTGCCGGCCTGATACTGGGCCCACACGTCACCCGCCAGCTTCTGCGCCGCGGCGGCCTGCTGTCCTCCCATCACCGCCCAGGTGACCATGTCCATGACCTTCACCGGGGCCACCACCTTCACCAGGAGCTCCGTTTCCGCCGGGACCCAGATCTTGTCGTTCATGGCTACCTTGGCCGTGTCGACCCTGGTCCCCTCAGCCGACAGCGCGGTCGAGTTGACGTAGAAGTAGAACTGCGCCGAGTCTATGCTGATGGCATACTTGTTGGGGTTGGTCACCTTGAAGAGGAACTCGGCCTGGCTCAGCCGGATCAGGGTCCCGAGGCCCCTCAGCGCCAGCAGAGACTCCTTGGCCAGCCACCGGTAGTAGGCCGTCGTCACCGCCAGCCCGCCTTCCACGTCCTTCTTCCAGTTCTGGACCGCGGTCTCGGTTCCAGTCGCCGCCTGGAGCCCGGTGGGCCCCCGTACCAGCGTGGTCTGGTCAATCGCCACGGCATCGGTCGTCTCTGCCTGGACCAGGCCCCACAGGCCGGCTACCACGCTGCCTCCGAACCCCTGTTCAGCCGCACCCAGGCTGGCCCATAGCGCGCCGGCAACCGCCATCTGCTCACACTTGGTCAGAGTAGCATAGGTCTTGCCGGGGTACATGGCAGTGACCTTCTCCGTCAGCTGCGTCGGGTAGTACGAGGACACCGTCCCGTTGCGGAAGGACTCGTAGGCCAGCCACTTGTAGAAGGCCAGCTCCATGTTGGTTCCATTGGTCACTTCCGCGTCGAAGCCCGCCTGGGCACTGGTCATGCCCTTGGCCGCGAACACCCCATCGAGGGTTGCCTGGCTCATCAGCATCCCCGCCACGGCGCCTTCGACCACAGCCTGGTTGTCAGTGGAGAGTGAGTACCAGACCATGGCATCCACAGTGGGTCCCTGCACGCAGTCAAGCGCGGTGTAGGCCTTGCCGAACTGGCTGAGGGCGATTCCGTCCCTGACAGTGGGGTTCATCGAAGAGGCCACCCCGTACTTGAAGGAGTTCTTGACCATCGCCCGCCAGAAGGCGTACTCGGGGTTGATGGTCCCGGCCCCCTTGTTGAACACCGCGGCCATGACCGTCTGCCGCTCCGCCCAGGTCAGCGCGGCGAAGGTCTTGCCGCCGTAGTTGGCGCTGGCATAGGCGTTCAGGGCGGTCATCCAGGCTGCCGCGTCCGTCTTCCAGGCAGTGGACATGCCGCCGGTGTTGTCCGTCATGTATAGAATGCCGTAGGCCGTGTTCTGCTCCAGGGCCTTGGCCGCCGCCAGCTCCTCATCATAGGTGGCGAACATGCCGTTGACGGCGTTGGCCACTATGTCCTGCTCCGCCTGGCTCAGCTTGGTGGCGAAAATGGTGGCATCGACGGTGGTCTGATCGCCAGAGGCCAGCGAGGCGTACTTGGTGGTCACCCCGTCGCCCTTCCAGTACGGTGGCGGGAAGAGCTGGTTGGCGACGCCCTCCTGATTGGCCGCCCACACGGATTGATAGATGGCCTTGGCGGTCCCGTACTTGACGTTCGCTTCGGCATTAGCCGCGCTGTTGATGGTGGCCTCATCGAAGTCCGAAGTGGCCCCTCTCTGGAACTGGTAGAGCTCGAAGGTGGGCATTTCGAGTGCGGCCTTCTCTCCTTCCCCGCACCCCAGCGCTGTGAGGCTCCCCCCCAGGATGGCTAGGACAAGTGTGAACGCGATGACAACCCTGGCTGCTTTGCTCATGCTGCGCCTCCTTTCACATTACAGAACATCCGCTATCCTTATGTCACTGTCTCGTCACCGAGATACGCCTGGACCACTGCAGGGTTGTCCTTGATTTCGGCTGGTGTCCCTTCAGCTATCTTGCGACCGAAATCGAGGACCGCAATTCGGTCGGTCAGGTCCATGACCACCTCCATGTCGTGCTCTATGAGGACTGTGGTAATCCGCTTCTCTTCCTTCACATCCTGGATAGACCGCGCCATGTCCTCCTTCTCCTCCACGTTCATTCCCGCCATGGGTTCGTCGAGAAGCAGCAGCCGGGGCTCCTGAACCAGGGCCCGGCCCAGGTCTATTCGCTTGCGAAGCCCGTAGGGCAGCGCTCCTACGACCGCCTTCCTCCACCTGGCCAACCCCAGGAAGTCGATGGTCTCTTCCACCCTTCTGCGGTTCTGCACCTCTTCACGGTGCGTCCGGCCATAGTACACCAGGCCCTCGAGCCAGGTCGCCTTGAAGTAGAGGTGCCTGGCGGCCATCAGATTGTCGATGACGGTCATCCCAGCATACAGATGGATGTTCTGGAAGGTCCGGCTGACGCCCAGCCTGGCAATCCGGTCCGGCCTCAGCCCCGTTATCCTGCGGCCTTCGAGATAGACTTCACCCCTCTGCGGACGATAGAACCCGCTGATGCAATTGACCGCTGAGGTCTTCCCTGCCCCGTTGGGACCGATTATCCCGAAGATGTCCCCGCGCCGGACCTCGCAGCTCAGGCCGTCCAGAGCCAGGACCCCCCCGAAAGCGAGTCCCATGCTATCGAGCCTCAATATCACATCGTCGTCCATCGTCTGCCCTACTCATAGTAGCCGGCATACGGGTACAGCCTGACATACGTCTTGAGCTTGTCCCAGCGGGCGTAGAGCCCGCGAGGCTCGAGAATCATGAAGGCCAGGATCAGCATCCCCAACCCCACCAGGCTCAAGGCCACATGCACCTGCTGAGTAGCCGTCGGCGGCAGCCAACCGGCGACCAGGGGGTTGACGTAGTTGCTGATGGCCATCTGGAGGCCCTTTATCACTCCCACCCCCAGGAAGACCCCCGTTGTGGTCCCCATGCCGCCAATGATCAGCATCCCCAGCCACCACAGGGAGTCACCGAGATTGAAGTTCAGCATGGTCTGTCTCTTATACACATCT
>JAUCPZ010000190.1 GCA_030372995.1 Dehalococcoidia bacterium | reverse complement strand
GGCTTACCGGATAAAAGCTACCCCGGGGATAACAGGCTAGTCTGGTCCAAGAGTTCACATCGACGACCAGGCTCGGCACCTCGATGTCGGCTCATCGCATCCTGGGGCTGGATCAGGTCCCAAGGGTTGGGCTGTTCGCCCATTAAAGCGGTACGTGAGCTGGGTTCAGACCGTCGTGAGACAGGTCGGTCTCTATCCGCTGTGGGCGTAAGGAGTTTGCGAGGGCCTGCCCCTAGTACGAGAGGACCGGGGTGGACGAAGCGCTCGTGAGTCGGTTGTCGTGCCAACGGCATGGCCGAGTAGCGACCTTCGGTGGAGATAACCGCTGAAAGCATCTAAGCGGGAAACTCGCCTCCAGATGAGACTCCTCACTGGGTAACCAGGTAAGACCGCTGGTAGACCACCAGCTTGATAGGCGGACGGTGTACAGCCAGCAATGGCTTCAGCCGACCCGTACTAATGGTCGAGGGCTTATCACCGTGATGCGGAGAAATTGACGCTCTCGTGGGGGCACAGACGTGCCTGACTCTTCTCGTATCGCTCGTTTCATACCCAATCATGTGTTCACCGGCCAGTTCGGTTGGTGGCTGCAACGGTGGGGGTACACCCGGTCCCTTCTCGAACCCGGTCGTTAAGCCCACCCGTGCCGATGGTACTTGGAGCGCAGGCTCCTGGGAGAGTAGGTCGCTGCCAACCTCACTGGCCTTCTTTTTTTCCCCCCGTATTCACTTCCAAAGAAAACGCGAACGGCTTCTTTGCTGATTCTTCCTGGCTGAGTATACTGATAGTCGTTTGGCGAGGCGCGTAACTGCCAGTCGTCCGGGAGGTGGACTGTGGCGAGACGTGTCATAATCGAGCTAATCCTGATTCTGGGACTGCTTACCGCTATCACAGGCTGCCAGGGAAAAGTCAGTACCACTGAGCCAACCGCAACGCGCGCCGAAGATGTCACGGCACAGGCGGCGCGGGCTACGCGGACTCCCGGCCCAACCGATACCGCGACGCCTATCCCCCCAACAGCTACGCCTGCACCGCCGACTCTGACGCCTTCGAAAACCATTTATCCGACTTACACGCCTTATCCTACCTATACGCCGCTGCCGCCGACTGTCACCAGCAGTTGTACGCCGAGCGTTACTGCTTCTCCGGTGATCGATGAGCGGGCGACGATTGAGGCGGAAAGTACGCGGAACGCCCAGGTCGTTCAGGCGGTTGTTGCGGCGACTCTGACGGCGTGGCCGAGCCTGACGCCCTATCCAAGTCTGGCACCGCCAGCGACCTATACGCAAGCTCCCAGCGGGACACCATACCCGACGTATACACCATTCCCCAGCCACACGCCGCGCCCAACCGCCGATCCGAGAGAAGCAGCGCAGGCACGCTCTACCCAGGCGGCCCCTGTCTCTTATACACATCTGACGCTGCCGACGAGTTCCGAACG
>JAUCPZ010000189.1 GCA_030372995.1 Dehalococcoidia bacterium | reverse complement strand
ATCAACGAGCAGATGGACAATATCCCGGGATATGGGTACATAGCTCCCAAGGGAGGAGCTTTCGTCCGCATGTCCTCTTATGACAACTGGTACGGCACTGAGCCGCCACCGAACTACTCCGTTTCGGTAAACGAGGCACCGCTCACTCCTGCAGCGCCTTCGGGACCGACCAGCGGAGAAGCCGGAACCTCATACACGTACAGGGTGAAGACAACAGACCCGGACGGAGACACTATTACTTATACGATCGATTGGGGCGACGGGGAGAGTCACACGACGGGGAGCAAGAGCTCTGGAACCACAGCCTATCCTGGGCATGCCTGGAGCGAGCCGGGAACATACGCTGTGAGGGTTAGGGCGACGGACTCCGAAGGGGACGTTTCAGCGTGGTCACCGTCATTGAGCGTGACTATCACGGTTCCAGCTGCCAACCAACCGCCGTTGACACCGGCGGCTCCCTCGGGTGCGGCGGGCGGAGAAAGTGGCACCCTGTACCGTTATGCAGTCACGACAACCGACCCCGATGGGGACAGCATCGCGTACACCATCGACTGGGGTGATGGGACCAGCTCGACTACTGACCAGTTGGACTCAGGGGCCGTCGGTTCGTTGATTCACACGTGGTCAGAGGCTGGCACATACTTGGTGAAGGTGAGAGCAACGGATTCGGAAGGGAATGTGTCGGCATGGTCACCCACACTGGCTGTCAACATGACAACTCCCGGTCAAGTACCACTGACACCCGGTGCCCCGCAGGGAACGGCCAGCGGAGAGAGTGGTGTTTCCTATGCCTACTCGGTGATGACGACCGATCCTAACGGGGATAGCCTTACATACACCATCGACTGGGGCGACGGCACCAGTTCAACTATCGACGAGGTGGACTCTGGCGCGGTCGCTTCGGCGATCCATGCGTGGTCGGAGGTTGGCACGTATCAGGTGAAGGTGAAAGCGACCGATTCCGAAGGGAATACGTCGGAATGGTCGCTGCCGGTGAGCGTGTCAATCAGTGCTCCTGATGCAGCGCCGCCCGCTGACGGTGCCACAGGGGAAGGAATAAGCGGAGTCTTGAAGAGCCTGGTGAAGCGGCAAGAGACGTCGCCGGCAGACGGTACGGGCGGCAGCTCTATGCCACCTTCGCCTATTGAAGTACAGCCCCTCTCTGTTCCGGAGGGCGGGTCGGGGCTGGTTTGGTGGCTCGTGATCACTAGTGCCTTGCTGGGTGCCGCTGTGCTGCTCGTCCGCGCTGTCGTAGTCGCCACCGTTCCAGAGAGGTCCGGCGGAGACTTCAAGTAAGGCTGGTTTCTCGGCAGCAGCCTGCGGGTGTCCCGGAAGAGGGGCCATAGGCCTTCCGTTGTGTGGCCGGGGGGCGATCGACTGTCTTCGTGCCTCACGACTGTGAGGGACCGGAATGAGGGCGACCCGGAATTAGGACTGAGCCGCTGCGTCGCTTTCCGGTGCCATGCGTGAGAATCAAGACTGGTCAGGGTGTGCCTGCGGCCAAAAAGAGACGAGGGCTGTCTTAGCGGTTCAGCCTACGGCCCTGTCTCCTTGGAGCCTTCTGATTGAATTGGACTTCCGGCTTTCGGATGCCGTCGTCGTCTCACCCACGCACGGAGGGCCGGGATCAGTATGATGGCGGCAGATACCGCGAGGACGAGGAGCGCCATCTCGAGCATAGTCTGAGCTAAGTTGCGGAGGGTGAGTATCCCATGCCAGTCAACGGTTGGGAAGTCGTATGACTTGAACGGGTACAGCCACGGCACCATTCCACTTGT
>JAUCPZ010000188.1 GCA_030372995.1 Dehalococcoidia bacterium | reverse complement strand
TCGCCATTGTCGATCCCGAGATGGCCGCCGCCATGCCTCCAAGGCTAGCCGCGGACACAGGCCTCGATGCTCTGGTCCACGCCGTGGAGGGCTACACCTGCACCTGGCATACGGATCTGACCGATGGCCTCTGTCTGCAGGCTACACGTCTCGTATTCAAGTACCTGGCCCGGTCCGTCAGCGACAGATCTGACGCCGAGGCACGCGAGAGGATGCACAATGCTGCCACCTGCGCCGGTCTCGGTTTCGGCAACGCCATGGCTTCGATGGCACACGCCATGGGGCACACGCTGGGCAGCATATTTCATGTTCCTCACGGCCGGGCTGTGGGGCTCTTTCTGCCGTACACCATAGAGTTCTTCTCTCCCCAGGCGCCCGAGCGTTTCGCCGAGCTCGCCACCATTGCCGGGTTCCCGAACGACGGCGGCGAGAAGGCCGCCCGAGAGTTTGCCGGTCACATACGGGAGTTGTGCCGCCAGATAGGAAGCCCGACCAGCGTGGCCGAAGCCGGCATCAGCCGCAAAGACTACGAGGCGCAACTGGACAAGCTGGTGGACGATGCGCTGAACGACACCCAGATGATTACCGCCGTCAGGGCGCCATCCACTGAAGAGACACGCCAGCTATTCCTATATGCCTATGACGGGCGACCGGTGGACTTCTAGGGGGAGGACACAGTGATGAATGGCTACATGGGCAAACTGCTCCGTGTTGATTTGAGCCAGGGAAAACTCTCGGATGAACCACTTAACGAGAATCACGCCCGCGCCTTCATCGGCGGCAGCGGCCTGGCGGCCCGCATCATCTATGACATGGTGGACGGAAAGACTGACCCGTTGAGCCCTCAGAACCCCCTGTTGTTCATGACCGGGCCGTTTGTCGGGACGGCGGTCCCTTCATCGGGTCGCTACAGCGTCTGCGCCCTTTCTCCATTGACGAACATCTGGGGAGAAGCGAACAGCGGAGGGTTCTTCGGGCCCGAGCTCCGCTTCGCCGGATACGACGGGCTGATCATCACGGGCTGCAGTGACAAGCCGGTGTGGCTGTCCATATTACAAGGCAAACCTCAACTGCATGACGCTTCGAGCATCTGGGGCGTCGACTCGTACAGGACCCAGGACCTGGTGCGGGAGGCGCTGGGTGACCAAAGGGCCCGCGTGGCCTGCATAGGTATCGGCGGCGAGAACAAGGCGAAGATGGCGGGGGTGATGAATGACCATGGCCGGACCGCCGGTAGAACAGGCATGGGAGCGGTGATGGGTTCAAAGAGGCTCAAAGCCATTGCGGTGCGCGGGCAGGCCAAGGTCCCCGTCGCAGATGAGGCGGGGCTCAAGACGCTGGCCCGTGACATCATTGCCGAACTGTCCGATGCCATACTGCCGCAGGCACTGCGAATGGCCGGCACCGCAGGAACGGTGGATTCATTGATCATGTACGGCGACATGCCGGCGCGCTATTACCAGCAGGGGTATTGGGAAGAGGCCAGCAAGCTCTCCGGCCTGCTGATGGCGGAGCAGTACCAGAACAAGATATACGCCTGCTACCGCTGTCCTATCGGCTGCGGCCGCGAGACACGGGCGGTCAAATACGGCGTGGAAAGGGTGGACGGCCCGGAGTACGAAACCATTGCCGCCTTCGGCTCACTGATGATGGTCGATGACCTGGAGGCGGTCATCTACGCGGGGCATCTCTGCAATGTGTACGGGGTGGATACGATCAGCACCGGATGCACGATCTCTCTGGCCTGCGAGATGTTCGAGCGTGGTGTCCTCACTGTCAAAGACACAGGCGGGCTGGAGATCCGGTACGGCGACTCCGCGATGGCGCACCTCCTGATCGGCATGATTGCCCGCCGCGAGGGCTTCGGCGACGTGCTGGCCGAGGGGAGCGCAGCCCTGGCCAAACGGTTCGGCGTGGCCGACCTGGCAGCGACGGTGAAGCGTCTTGAGGTGGCGATGCACGATCCGCGGGCTTTCACGGGGATGGCCGTGACTTACGCCCTGTCACCGTGTGGGGGCAGCCACATGCAGGGTGACATGTACGCGGTTGACATGGGGCAATGCGAGCTTCCCGAGTTCGGCGTCACGGCCGGCGACCGGTTCGAGTCGTCTGAGGAGAAGGGGCGCATCGCCGTGCGGCAACAGGCCTGGCGGAATCTATATAACGCGCTCACCATGTGCCAGTTTCAGGATCTGAATGTGGAGAGGATGCTCACAGCGCTGAAATGCGTCACCGGATGGGACGTCACGGCAGAAGAGCTGGCCAATATGGGCAAACGCCTCCTGACAATGAAGCGCCTGCTGAATATGCGCCGCGGCGTCACCAAGGCGGACGACATGCTGCCGGCAGTGATGCTGAAGCCGCTGAATGATGGGGGCACGGAGGGCAACGTTCCCAGGATGGATGTCCTGCTTAAGGGGGCATACGCCGAGCTGGGATGGGATCCGGGGACCGGACGGCCAACCAGAGAAGCGCTTGCGGAACTGGGACTGGACTCGCTGGCCGCCCCTTTGTAGTGGTCATCCCCGCGCGGCCGTCATGAGCCCACGGGACAGCAATGCGTTTCCCTTACTCCTCACAAGGGCGTAACCTGAGTGCTATGGTGACAGATCAGGCAGGCTGAGGAGCGGAAAGATGTCCTATCACAAGGTGAAGAACGGCAAGTTGGTTCCTGCGGGGAGATTCCAGGTGCTGGTAGACAACTTCTACGCCAGAAACGAACCCATGATCATCAGGGTTCTGGATGCCATCACCCGCTTCTTCGTGAAGTTGAAGGCCAGGCCCGTGCTCTGGGTGCTGTCACGTCTCATGGGGACCGTTCTGCCAACAGGCGAGGTGGTCACCACCGGGCGGGCGCTGAGATTCGTTGATGCTGTCTCGCGGCTGGACAGGGTCGAGATCGCCGTCGGCCCGTGCATGTGCCAGAAGGCCCTGGGCAAGAGGAGCGGCACGTACATGAAAGACATGGTGATCCTGTATGGCGCAGAGGCGTACAAGGCGGCCTATCCCGCAGAGTACAGGGACCTGAGCGCCGGTGAAGCGAAAGAGGCGCTGCTCGCGTTCGAGAAAGAGGGTTTGATACCGACCTTCTACTCTTGTCTCCGCTCAAGTGGGTGGATCTATGCCATCTGTAACTGTGAAGGCAAGATCTGTTTTCCTTTCAGGGCTCATCAGGCGGCGGGAGCGGTGATGCACCGCGGGCCGGATGTGGTGGCCCTGAACCGTGAGGACTGCACAGGCTGCGGTACGTGCGTGGAGCGCTGTCACTTCGGCGCGAACAGGTTGGTGGGCGGCACTTCAGAGGTCGATCTGACGAAGTGCTACGGGTGCGGGTTATGCGTTTCCACCTGCGCTGGCCACGCCAGGAAGATGGCCGAACGGAGCGGGTACTCCCCGCGCTACTACCCTATTGATCTCGTAGCCGGAGCCCCGGCCTAGTATCTGACCGACTTACCGTATTTCTCCCTGAGCTCCCGCTTCAGCACCTTCCCCATGGCGTTGCGCGGAAGAGCGTCCACGAAGTCCACCGACTTGGGCTTCTTGTAGCTGGCCAGACGGGCTTTGCAGAAGTCGATGATCTCCTCTGGCGTAACGGTTTCGCCGGGCTTGCGGACAACTATGGCCTTGACCGATTCACCCCATTCCTGGTCCCACACTCCAATCACGGCACATTCCATGACCTTGGGGTGCGTGGAGAGCACGGCCTCCACTTCGGCCGGATAGATATTCTCCGCGCCGCTCACTATCATGTCCTTCTTGCGGTCGACGATGTATATGTAGCCCTGCTCGTCCTGCCTCACCAGGTCGCCGCCATGGAACCACCCATTCCTCATGGCCTCCGCCGTGGCCTTTGGATCCTTGTAGTACTCCTTCATCACCGTCGGCCCGCGGTAGACGGCTTCACCGACGGCGCCGAGCGGGACATCATTGTCATCGTCGTCCACCACCCGCATCTCGATGAAGGGCAGTATCTTGCCCACCGACGTTTCCCGGCCCTCGGATTCACTGGGCAGGAGGCCGGCAACGAGTGCGCTCATCTCAGTCTGGCCGAACAGGTCGAAGATCTTCACGTTGGGGAAGAACTTCTTGATCTGCTTCCGCGTCTCAACCGGCAGAATGGCTCCAGAGGAACCCCAGACCTGCAGTGAACTGGTATCGTACTTCTCCAGATTGGGCGTCAGGAGGACAAAAAACGTCATGGCGGGCACCAGCACCAGAGCGTTGATCCTCTCTTTCTCTATCGTCTCCATGATATAGACGGGATCGAAGACCTTGGTCGGCAGCACTACCGTGGCACCCAGGAAGAACATGAACTGGCAGAAACCGAAGGATGCCAGGTGGAATATGGGCGGTGCTCCGAACGCCCGGAAGTTCCACAGGTTGGACATGCCCGGCTCAGTCAGCACAAAGGACGCCCCCAGCATCCACAGCACCATCTCGTTCTTATGGGTGATGACCGCGCCCTTGGGCCTACCCGTGGTTCCCGCCGTGTACATGATGAACAGCGGATCATCTTCATCGACCAGAATCAAGGGTTCCTCATCCGAATAGCCGGAAGTCCATTTCTCGAAGTTGAGCATTCCTTCGAATGGCTTCTCCCCCAGGGATACGTAGGTCTTCACCTGAGGCACATCCTTCGCAATCCCCTTGGCCGTTTGCAGAAAGTCTTCGCCGGAGATCAGGACCTTGGCATCGGACTGGTTAAGGATGTAGGTGATCTCGTCCGGATGCAGCCGGAAGTTGACTGGTACCGCCACGCCGCCGATCTTGGCCAAGGCAAAGTAGGTCTCCATGAACTGGTTGCAGTTGTGTGCCAGTATGGCTACCTTGTCACCTTTCTTGATGTCCAGATCCCGCAAGGCATGCGCCAGCCGGTTGATGCGGGCATTGAGCTGCTGGTACGTCAGGCGCGTTTCGCCATACACCAGCGCCTCCTTATTGGGGAACTTGCGCGCATTGCGCGCCATCATCTCCCCCAAGAGGAGCCTCCTTCCCAGTTCTTGCCTTATCTCTTCCTTGCTCTTCATGGTTCACCCCCTACCGTTTCTCGTCAGACGCGTCCCTGCACGGGCAGTGCTGTTCTGACGTGTTGAAGCTGCTTACCCCTTTTCAGACAGAGCAGAAGAATGTTCGCGGAATCCAGAAGCTGAGGGGTCACTTAGAAAACGCCATGGCTTTGCGCCGGGTGCTACTCGTTTACCACAGGGAGGCGAATATGTCAAATGCCATAGCCGTTCGAAATGACGGGTTACCCGCCGGCAGACGGGTGTCACACGGCCGAGGCGAGTTTACGGGCCAGGCGCTTGCCGAAGGCGATCAGCGTCCAGACGGGAGGAAGCCCCAGGGGTTCAGGGATGATGCTGGTGTCGCACACGTAGAGGTTCTGTATGGGGGTCTGGAGATCGCTGTCCACTCCTTGCCCGATCCGGACTGTGCCCCCGGGGTGCGCCGCGCCCACCGGAGAGGTATAGATGGATCGCGGGTCGGCGCCGGCTCGCTTCAGTATCTTCTCCGCCATGGCGGCTCCCTTTTCCAGCTTCTGGCGGTCTTCGTCTGTAATCGTCTTGGACACGGTGCCATCAGGGTTCACCCGCCCACCCAACGCATCCCTCACCTTGGTCATGATGCCAATTGTGCTGTTGTATCCGAGGACCTTGGGCACGTACCTCCATCCCTTCCAGTAGGCATTCAGGAGATAGAACGCCCAGGGATAGGCCAGGTCCGTCATGATGATCCCCTCGGGGGCGAACTCCACTGTCCCCGCGGTCATGGGGATATCCCTCCCGGAGCAGAGGCCCTTGCAGTTGCCATAGGTGATGATCAAAGGGTCTACGAAAAGTCCCTGTCCGGCTTCGGTCAGGCCGGCACGTCGCAGCAGCAGGGGCGTGGCCATGCCCCCAGCGGCCAGAACCGTGACCCTGGCCTCGACCCTCAGCGGCCCGTGGGGCGTCAGCGCGCTGACGCCCGTGGCCCGTCCGTTCTCTCTGAGCACCTCCTGCACCAGGGCTTGGTTAACAAGGGTCGCTCCCAGGCCGACTGCCTCCTCAATGCTCTTTCTGGCATTCCATATGGCGCCCTTGCTGCACCCGAGCATGCAGTGAGGGCACTTCAACTCGCACTTCTCCGGGTCGATGAACTTGTCCATCGGATTCCAGTTGAACCCCAGATCGCGCGCCGCTGCCATTATCCTCTGTGCTGCCGGGCCGATCAGCCTCTCGGGGAGAGGCTTGATGCCGATTTCCCGCCGCGCCTCTTCCACGAATTCGCCGAGGTCGATCTGGTACTTGGCCTTGATCCACTCGGGCGGAGGCACCGCGGGGCCGCAGTAGATGGCGCTCGAACCGCCGGTGGTCAACGCTCTGCCCACTCTGACGCTGCCCCTGGGAAAGAGCAGGCTGCGCTTGTCCATGATGAAGAACGTGCTCAAGAGATTGCCGGTCCACCTGGGGTTCTTGCCACGCTCCAGGATCGCTACCTTCTTCCCTTGCCTGGCCAGCTCCCGCGCTACGGTGGCGCCCCCGGGGCCGGAGCCGACTACAGCGACATCCGCCTGGAGCTTTCGAGGTTTGTCTCCCATGGCACTGCCTCCCCTAAAGAATCACTTTGCCTGCCTTGACTGGCCACCGACTTCAAGCTTCTCCCTCAGGGCATCCACGTCCAGGGGATCGCCCTTGCTTTCATCTCTGGCCAGGCTCAAAGCCTGCTGCGGGCACTTCTCAGTGCAAAGGCCGCATCCCATGCAGGCGGCACTGTTGTAGATGCGCACGTTGTCCGCTCCAAAGGCAACGGCCTCGAAGATACATACCTGGCTGCACTTACGGCATGACTTGCACTTGGTGGCATCGTGAACCACAGAGTAACCAGAGGGCGCAAACATGGTGAGATTGACGTCGAACTGCCGGCCTATGCGTGTGCCTTCCATGGCGCCACAGCAGCACGAGCAGCAGGAGCAGATGACGCCGGTTCTCCCCCCGGTGCATACCCTGAACCAGGCGGTGGTGACACAGCCCCGCTCGCGGGCATCTTCGACCAGCTTCAGCGCTTCAGCCTGATCCACCTTCCGCACATGGTACTTCTGGCCGTGCTCCAGCCAGAATTCCGCCGTCGTTCTGCCTACGGCCATGCACACGCCGGGAGCCTGACACGGCTTCTCTCTGGAGAGGCGGCAGGGACAGTCCATGACCGCGATGAAATCGGGTTCCTTCAGGATTATCTTGTTGGCGTGCTGAAAAGGGATGATGCGCTTGCTCTTGTCCGGGCCCAGTACCAGGTCCTCCTTCAGGGTGATGATCTTCCTGGCATCGCTGGCAGTG
>JAUCPZ010000187.1 GCA_030372995.1 Dehalococcoidia bacterium | reverse complement strand
CACCGCCCGCCTTCACAAATGGATGACGGAGGAACTCCTTGACCATGTTGACGACCACGCGGGACTTGCTGATAGTCGTCAGGCCCTTCTGCTCTTCCATCGGCCGCCTCCTTCCGGCAGGTCACCGTAGGCATCCCGCAGGCGTGCGTGGGGCGAATTGCCGAGAGCCACGGTCATCAGTTGACGTCCTGCGCGAATGTGGAACCCTGAACTGCGTCATGCTCCCGGCCCTCCTTCAGAGGACTACGTCTTGTCTCATCGTGGTGTGCCTGTGCTCTTCTCCAGTGCTTCATATCTTCGCAGCAACTTCCGGACGGTGCTACGGTTCGTCTCAATGGGACGCGTGGAGGATGCTCTGTCGATCTGCACGAATCTTCCAGCGGCTTCTTCATAGGATATGTTGAGGATTGCCCTTGCCCCACTGATGGCGCACCCCAGGGCCGCGGCGAAGGCGGCATGCCGGATGTTGTAGGTGTTGGAGTCAAAGACATCGGCGATCAGTTGCCTGAGGAAGCGGTTCTTTCCAGCACCCCCTACCACACAAAGCGCATCCGTCCGGCCCAGATGGCCGGAGTGCACCTTCAAGGACAGCACCTGAGAGATGTGCAGGGAGCGGATGTTCACCCGTGCGTCCTGATCATCGAAGCCATCACGGACTATGCCGGCCGGCCTCAGGGGCACCGATTCATCCCTGAGGTAGGGCAGCATCAGCGGCTCATCTTCTCGCAGGACAGCTTCGCCGGCCGCCGAAACATACGCCTCCCAGCAGCTGTCAGCATCAGTGCCCTGTCTTCCTTTGGGAACGTACTTGTCGAGGAACGATTCGTGCACCTTGGCACCGTTGGTGAAGACCGTCAAGGCCATAGCGCTGCCCGGCGTGTAGCCGAAGACGTTGTACTCCCCACTGGCAGAAGGGACGATGACTCTCATCTGACCGTTGACGGTGTAGCTGCTGCCTAGAGAGACCACTGCCTGTCCCCCGCAGCCGAGTAGCGTGGCCGGATTGTCCCCGGTCCCCGCCAGCACCACGGCGCGGGGATTGACACCGTACCGCCGCACGAAATACGGGGCGACCGGCCCCAGCACGGTGTCGTAGTGCACCATTTCGCCGAGTTTGTCCCGCAATGACGAGCGGACACCCCAGCCTCCCAGGTATTCGTCTGCCACGTTCAGCACTGCTTCATTCCAGCCTGGGTGATGGATGTCCAGACTGTTCAGGTTAGTACCCCACCCATCGCCAGTGTCCACCGGCGCCACCTTCCCGGCCAGAACAGAGGTCAGAAAGGCGCTCAACACGAGGATGCGGGCAGTGCGGGCGTATTCGTCCGGCGACTCTCTGGCCCACTTCAGGATCTGGGCTGCCGGGAAGCGCAGCTCTGCGCGGTTTCCAGTGAGAGACAGTATCGAGCCATGCTTCTCCAATTCCTTGGTCAGGTATTCGGCTTCCTTCGCTGGAGACCGGTCCTCCCAGATGGGTGACGTTCTCCTGG
>JAUCPZ010000186.1 GCA_030372995.1 Dehalococcoidia bacterium | reverse complement strand
GCCGAAGGCGGCCTAGCTGAGCTTGTCCGCCGCTGTGTGCCCTTCGTGAATGGTATCGGCTGCCCAGCTTGATGCCGGAGATCTCGGGCTGTGGCAGAAGAAGTATTCGACCCTGCAAACGCCGGGGACCAGGATAGCGACCACAGTTCTGAGGGAGCACTGGAAGATGGCAGTTCGAAGCGAAGATCTGGGCAAGACGGGTACCCTGGCATATCCCAGCCGGATAAAGCTGCCCTACGTCTGGTATGCCGGCAAAGCGGGCAGCAGGTTCTACCAGGAGTTGAAGGACCATTGCCGCATCTACGGCACGAGGTGCCCTGACTGCTCCCGGGTTTACGTACCACCCAGAGAAACGTGCCCCCGGTGTTATCGTCTCCTCGACGACTGGGTGGAGGTTGGCAACACCGGAACGCTGCTAACTTTCACCGTAACGCGGTACGCTGTGGCCGGCATTCAGCCGCGCCAGATTCCCTTTGCCATAGGCATAGTGAAGCTCGACGGCGCCAGTTCCGGCCTGGTGCATCTGTGCGGTGGTGCGGACGTGAGTGAGCTGCGGGTCGGCATGAGGATGCAGGCGGTATTTCGCGAGAGACGGGAGGGAAACTACCTGGACATCGAGCATTTTGCGCCATTGAGAACTTGATCGTCGCCGGGTGCAGGAGCCTCAGATCAGGAAAGTGATGCTGTGGACAGAGTAGCCATAATAGGGGTAGCCCAAACCAAGTACCAGCGGTACAACCCGGCCTCGCATGCGGAGCTGGCCTACGAAGTGACGCGCGGTGCGCTGGAAGACGCCGGCATCACCATCGAGGATGTAGATAACACGGTTACGGTCTGCAATGACTTCTGGGACGGCCGAACCATTTCCTCCATGGCCATCACCGAGGCGACCGGCTCACACAAAGCGCCCACAACCAACGTGGAAGGTGATGGGACCTATGGCGCCCTCATGGGGCTAATGCGGATCCTCTCCGGCCACCACAAGGTGACTCTGGTAGTAGCCCAGAGCAAGGCCTCGGAGGGCATACCTGCCGTCATCAGCAATGCCATGTTCGATCCCGTGTATGAGCGCGTGCTGGGGCTGGACGCCATCAACTCCTCTGCGCTGCAGATGCGCCAGTACATGACAAAGTATGGCATTACAGAGGAGCAGTGCGCGAAGGTGTCTGTCAAGAACCACGGGAATGCCCGCAACAATCCTTACGCCCAGCTACCTCTCAACATAACGGTCGATGATGTGCTCCGGTCCAGGGTGCTCGCGGACCCCATCAAGCTGCTGGATGCGTCACCGGTATCGGATGGGGCTTGCGCTGTTGTGCTGGCCAGCGAGTCAGTGGCAAAGAAGGCAGGGCGCAAGGCTGTCTGGATAAGGGGAGTCGGCCACTTCGCCGACGCATATCACCTGGGAGACCGCGACTTGGCGGAAAGCCCGGCGCTGGAGGCCGCGGCCAGGCGTGCCTATACGATGGCTGGAATCAGCGATCCGCTGAAAGAGTTGGATGTCATTGAACTCTACGACGCCTTCTCCTACATGGAACTGATGTGGCTGGAAGGACTCGGGCTGTGCCGCCGGGGTGAGGGAGGGGTCATGATGGACAAGGGGGTAACCCAGATGACCGGGCGCCTGCCCGTCAACCCATCGGGCGGCGTCCTTTCAGCGCACGCCGTGCAGGTGGCCGGCCTGGCCCGCATTGCCGAGGCCGTCCTGCAGCTCAGGGGGGAGGCGGGCCCCAGACAGGTGGAGGGGGCCAAAGTCGCCCTGGCTCATGGAATTGAGGGTGCCTGCGGGCAGGGGCACTGTGTCTTCATCTTGGGGAAATGAGAGGTTTTTTCGTTTGCTGGCAACAGGTGATTCGAGGAAGTGGCAATGACTAGAGGAGTGGCCGTCGTCGGCTTCGGCCAGACCCACCACAAATCCAGGAACACCGAATGCAACGGCCAGGAGCTGATATCCATTGCGGTGAGAAGGGCGCTGGAGAGCGCCGAGCTGACCATGAAGGATATCGATGCCATCATTGTCGGCAACATGGACCACTTCGAATCCATCAACAACGTAGACATGTGGAGCGTGGACGGTTCGGGCGGGTACATGAAGCCGATCATGAAAGTGACGACCGGTGGCACCACGGGGAGTGCGATCGGGCACGCGGGGTTCTATCATGCCGCCTCCGGTCTCTTCGATACCGTGCTGGTCATCGGCTGGGAGCAGAATTCCGAGTCCGATACCACGGCGGCCATATCCACCTGCTTCGATCCCATAACCGAGAGGGAGTTCACCGCCGGAGCCATAGGCCCGCTGGCAGCGCAGTACACGGCATATATGAACAAGTACGGTGCTACCGAGGAGGACGCAGCCCTGGTGTCAGTGCGCGACCACAACAACGCCGCCCTCTACAACCCCTATGCCCACCTGCGGCAGATGGTGACGGTTGAGGACGTGATGAAGTCAGCCTACGTTTCCTATCCCATAAAGCTGCTCGACATGTGCCCGCGGAGCGACGGGGCGGGCGCGGTGATCTTCGCCTCTGAGCAGCGGGCTCGCAAGATCGTCGAGAAGCCGGCCTGGGTACTCGGCGTAGGCGACTGCCACATCCTGGTCCACCTCGCCGATGGCATCGGTCTGGCCAACCTGCCGTCCCTCGAGATCGCCGCGAGACAGGCTTACAAGATGGCCGGCATTACCGATCCATTCAGGCAATTCGACGTGGCTGAGCTATACATACCGGCGTCCACGGCAGGTGTGACCTGGATGGAGGCTTTGGGCCTCTGCGGCGAGGGCAAGGGGCCGGATCTCATCCGAAGCGGCCAGACGGACATGGGCGGCAAGCTGCCTATCAATCCTTCCGGCGGTGTGCTGGCTACCAATCCCATCGGGGCCACTGGCCTTCTCCGAATAGGCGAGGCGGCTTTGCAGGTCATGGGCAAGGCAGAAAAGAAACAGGTCCCCGGCGCCAGGGTGGCGCTGGCTACCGGCTTCGGTGGGTGTTTCTGGTCCGATGTCACGGTACTGAGTTCAATGACGCACCTTGATTAGGCACCGGCTGGTGAGGCCATGGACCGCGGCGGGCCGGGTCAGGGTGCGGGTGGGAGAACAGGCAAATGGCCGAACAGGGCAGACAGGTGAAGCCGCTCAGTGTAACCTACACGCCGGACATGCCGTACAAGTATCATGCCGGTTTCTATTACAGCCGGTTTCTGAAGGAACTCAGAGGCAACAAGCGCATTGCGGGCGTGAAGTGCCCGGGCTGTGGCAGAGTCTATGTGCCACCCCGCATTGTCTGCCGGGAGTGCTTCGTGAAGATGGAAGAGTTCGTCCCGGTCAGTCATGAGGGCACCCTGCTTGCCTTCACGGTGACGAACTTCCCCTATATTGACACGACAACCGGCGAGCAGAAGAAGATCCCCTTTACCGCAGCATTCATCAAGCTGGATGGCGCCGATTCCAACATAGTGCACCGTCTGGATGAGACCGATGAGAAGAAGATCAAGGCCGGAGCACGCTTGCGGGCGGTGTTCAGCGAAATACGGACGGGTGACTACTTCCACGACATTGACCACTTCACCATGATCCAGGACCGATAGAGGTCCCCAAAAGGACGGAGGACACACATGGATTTCAAGTTCTCGCCAGAGGAAGAGGCATTTCGCCAGGAGGTAAGGGCGTGGGTCAAAGCAGAGGTCCCGCCGCGGTGGTATGAACTGGACCCCGGACTTTGGGAAGAGACTGACGAATCGTGGGCCCTTCTGCGGGACTTCCAGCGCAAGCTGGGACAGAAGGGATGGCTCGCCCCGGCGTACCCGAAGGAGTACGGGGGCTCGGAGATGAGCCACATCAGGCGCCTCATATTGTCTGAGGAACTTTACTACCACAGGGCTCCAGTTGGCATCGAGATGGAGATATCCGTCAACTGGGTGGGTGGCGCAGTACTGCTCTTCGGCAACGACCAGCAGAAGAAGAAGTACCTCAGCGAGGTAGCGCGGGGAGAATCGTGCTTCTGCCTGGGATACAGCGAGCCCAACTCGGGTTCGGACCTGGCCTCAATTCAGACGCGGGCCGTGGAGGACGGCGACAGTTGGGTGATAAATGGCCAGAAGACCTGGTGCAGTTTCGCCCACTATGCCAACTACTGCTGGCTGGGCGCCAGAACGGACCCCAGCGCTCCCAAGCACCGTGGCATCAGCATGTTCATCATCGACATGAAGACCCCGGGAATCACGGTGAAGCCTTTAATCAACATTCTCGGCTGTCATTCCTTCAATGAGGTGTTCCTCGACGACGTGCGTGTGCCGAAGGATGCCCTGGTTGGGGAACGGAACCAAGGATGGTACCAGTTGGCGATGGCGCTGGACTATGAGCGCTCCCTCATCGGTACGGCAGCAGCGAATCAGCGGCTCATTGAGGAGTTGATAGAGTATGCCAGGGAAGGCAGAGCCTCTGCCACCGCTGATCATGAAGGTCAGTTGATAAGAGACGAGCTGGCTGAGCTGGTGGTCGAGAACGAGGTTCTCCGCATGATGTGCTACCGCATCGCCTGGATGTACTCGAAAGGCCTTCACCCCAGCTATGAGTCCTCCATGTCGCTGTTGTTCTCCAGCGATCTCCTGAGGCGGATAGCCAAGGTCGGCATGAGGGTGTTGGGCCATTATGGAGAAGTCGGCCCGGGGTCACACCTGGCCGTAGCCAAGGCGAGGATGATGCGGACATACCTCAGTTGCCTTTCCATAGGAGTCGGCGGAGGCACCAACGAGATTCAGAAGAACATCGTGGCCATGAGAGGGTTGGGCCTCCCCCGTCAGCAGTGATACACGTGATGGATGGTTCAGCCGGAGTAGCCAGGGGATGAACTTCCGTTTTGACGCTGCGCAAGAAGCCTTCTACCAGGAGGTCGACAGCTTCATACGCAGGGAACTGCCGTCCGGCTGGGTGGAGTCGAGCCACCACTGGCCGGGCGGATACGGTACCATACCGGAATTCGAAGAGTTGAATCCGGCCGCAGAGGAGTTCAGGCGCAAGCTGGGGGAGAAGGGCTGGCTCACCATTTCGTGGCCGAAGGAGTATGGCGGCGCAGGGCGTTCTCACATCGAACAGGCCATCTTTCACGAGCGCTTGAGCTACTACAGGGCTCCGGGGCCGGGTATTGCCACGCTCATAGTCGGCCCGACTATTCTCAACTTTGGGGGTGAGGAGTCAAAGAGGGAGTGGCTGCCCAAAATCGCGAGGGAGAATACCCGGTCTGTCTCTTATACACATCTCCGAGCCCA
>JAUCPZ010000185.1 GCA_030372995.1 Dehalococcoidia bacterium | reverse complement strand
CCTCGGCCATGAAGCGGCTGCAGGGGGCATATTCGCTGGTTCTGCTCACCGAAAAGGCTCTGATCGGAGTCCGCGATCCGATGGGAGTGCGCCCGCTATGCCTGGGAAGCATGGACAATGGATGGGTGCTGGCTTCAGAGACGTGCGCGCTCGACCACATTGGCAGCAGTTTCATCCGCGAGATCAGCCCAGGAGAGGTCGTCATCATTGACGGTAACGGGCCGCGGGACTACCAGGCCGTTGCGTCGCAGACCCAGGCGCTGTGCGTTTTCGAGTATATCTACTTCGCCCGCCCGGACAGTACTATAGCAGGCAGGCTCCTCTACCGGGCCCGCGAGGGGATGGGGCGGGGGCTGGCCCGGGAGTATCCGGTGGATGCCGACCTGGTGGTTGGCGTCCCCGACTCGGCGACGGTGGCAGCGATCGCCTACTCCAAGGAATCGGGCATCCCGTTCGGCGAAGGATTGCTGAAGAACCGCTACGTCGGGCGGACTTTCATTCAGCCAGACCAGCGGATCAGGGAACTGGGCGTCGGGCTAAAGTTCAACCCCTTGCGGGACATAATAGGGGGCAAACGGCTCGTCTTAGTGGACGACAGCATCGTCAGAGGCACCACCACGCCCCGCGTGATCAACCTTCTCAAGAAGGCCGGCGCCAAAGAAGTCCACATGCGCGTCTGCGCCCCACCCATCTGCTACCCCTGCTTCTTCGGCGTCGACATGGCCACGCGGTGGGAGCTGATCGCCGCGCGCAAGAGCGTACCCGAAATCAGGGAGTTCATCAACGCCGATTCACTAGGTTACCTCAGCCTGGAGGGGCTTATCAGGGCAGTGGCACTCCCCAAGGACAGCCTCTGCCTGGCCTGCCTGACCGGGGAGTATCCCATCCCGGTGCAGCTTGAAATGGACAAGCTGGCTCTGGAGGCACTGCCCGCAGAAGGTGTTCATTCGAAGTGACGCTTCTGCCGGGATTTCTAAGCTTGCGCCCAGTCTGATTGTTGTGTCTGCATTTCCAGTATGGGGGAACAACTAGGGGAGGTCTGCCCAAGATGGTGAGAAAGAGAAAGCAGGCTTACGCTGCGGCCGGCGTCGACATAGATGCCGCCGACCGGGCCAAGGAGCTCATCAAGAAGCACGTTCGTTCGACAATGCGTCCGGAGGTGCTCAGCGACATCGGCTTCTTCGGAGGATTCTTCGAGATCAAGGGGTACCGGGAGCCGGTCCTGGTGGCAAGCACCGATGGAGTCGGCACCAAGCTGAAGATCGCCAACGCCCTCGGCAAACACGACACTGTGGGCATCGACCTGGTCAATCACTGCGTCAACGACATCCTGACCTGCGGCGCTGAGCCTCTGTTCTTCCTCGACTACATGGCCCTGGGCAAGATGGCTCCGGAGAAGGTCGAAGCCATTGTGAGGGGCCTGGCAAAGGCATGCCGTGAAGTCAACTGCGCCCTGATAGGCGGCGAGACCGCAGAGATGCCGGGCATGTATGCCCCGGAGGATTACGATCTGGCCGGATTCATCGTCGGCGTGGTAGAGAAGAAGAAACGCCTGGACGGGAGCCGGATCGCACCGGGTGATGCCATACTGGCTCTCCCCTCGAGCGGCCTGCACACCAACGGTTACTCGCTGGCCCGGAAGATATTCGGTGATGACCGCGCCTCGTTGAACAGACGCTATGCGGAACTTGGAGGTACCGTGGGGCGAGCATTGCTGGAGCCCCACCGCTGCTATTTCAAGGACATCAAGCCCGTGCTGCCATGGGTGAAGGGTTTGGCTCACATCACCGGCGGTGGTTTCGAGGGTAATGTGCCACGCGTTCTTCCGGAAGGCCTGGGCGCGCACTTCAGCAAGGGATCGTGGACGGTGCCGCCGATTTTCCCGCTAATCCAGCGGCTGGGCAAGGTTGATGATGCCGAGATGTACCG
>JAUCPZ010000184.1 GCA_030372995.1 Dehalococcoidia bacterium | reverse complement strand
TATAAGAGACAGACCCTTCCCAGGGATGCCCCCGTTCCTATTCAGTTGCTTTTGATTATCTTCGTGTCTAAATCTGTGTCAAGAGTTAGATGATCAGAAACGCCAAGGATTGCCCAAGTGCTGACAGAGTCCCCATGGTTCCCATTTCAGCACCGTACACGTATCCCATGCTGGGGACATTCTTGGTCAAGTCGGCAAAGCTCCATGACAGCATGTCCTTGTAGACCGTGCCGTAAGTCTGACCCACTACCCCGACCGAACTGGTAACAAAGCTGGGCTGCAGGTTCCACCCCGCTCTGGCAGCCTGCAGTGCCGCCGTGTCGGTCGTGATCTTGTGATCCGCCTCAATATGGGCCTTCAGCTCTTCTGGGCTCGATACCTGCAGGCCATCCTTCGGACACTTAGGCGGCGGCGGCGGGCGCTTGTAGATCCAGTAGGCCACCACTCCGGCAATGAACATGAAGCCGAGGATCGAGGGGATGATGACGTACAGCCCAAGGTCATGCCAGAACTTCTGCTGTTCACGGATGAAAATAGTCTTGTTGACCCACTCGATCGTCTTCTCTTCCACCTCGATGGATTCCATCAGCATGTCGTAGTGGCGTGCTTCCTCGTCTGTCGGTAGGCGACCGTTGGCTGTGATCTGGTTGTGGTAGTTGACCGCCTCGGCCCACTTCTCCTGCAAAGCTACCAGTAGCCGCTGTTGCTCCTCGCTCATTTGATCTGGGTTTTCGTTCTGGCCGCCCTCGGCCTCTTGTCTGGCCCAGAGGAAGAGGCCCGCACCCATCAGACCCAAGCCTGCCAAAATGGGCAACCAAGGTGTCTCTTCTTTCTTCTCAGGCATTATCTTCTCCTTCCTGCAGCCCAGAGCACGACGGCTGCCCCGGCACAAGTGCCGATGATGGCTATGGGTATCTTGGCTTCAGTCGGCGGCTCCGGCGGCTCCGGCGGCTCACCGCTTTCCTCGTAGATGCCCTGGAAAGATATTCTGCCGTCGGCTGACAGTTGCTTTGTCGAGCCTGCTGGTTTCACATAGCCCTGAACCTCGCCCCAGCTCAGGTGGTATGTCCCGGCAGGAGCCTGTGTGTTCTTCCACGGTGTCTTGCCAGAGTAGGAAGCCGGCCCCGACAAGGTGAAGGGGGCCGCTGCTATGTTGGCGTCCACCTCGATAGTACCGTACTGCGGTGTTGGGGGAGGCACGACTGCTAAGCGGGCGGCAAAGCCATAGGGCAGGCCGCTCTGGTATTGAGCGCCATTCCCAGTGTAGAACAGGACATTGGCATATTGCTCAGTGGTGATGGACTGTCCAGCCAGTTGCTCTGGGGTCAAGGTGAAGCTCTGGGTGATGCGGGTTGCCGCTGGTGTGCCAGCAGGGAAGCTCCCCGTCCAGAGCAAAGTCATCTTGCCTGTTGGCTGCCAGATGGCAGCGAGCCAGACACTCTGTGTGGGATATGAGTCGTGTCCTGTCTCAGACTTCTCCAGAACAATGGTGAAGCCTACTCGGTCAGTCGGAGCGACTGGATGGTACTCGTTGACGGTGCAGGAACACAGCTCGCTCAGTATCTTGGGGTCTGCCGGCGGCAGTCCCAGGAACGGGATCGATATGGTTACACGCCCCGTAGCGTTGGCTAAACTGATTGTGTCTCTGTATGCCTCGAATATCACTTGTATAGTCTCACCCACTTGCGGTGTCCGCCCCAGCAAGGTCTGGGCGTTGCTGGTAAAGGTCACTGTCTGTTTGCCGTTCTGATCTTGCTTCACTATCCCCACCCATTGTGCCTTGGCGATACCCTGACACCAGGCGACTACTACCCATTGCCTGGTGTCATGGTCGGGCACATAGCTGTTTACCCAGGTCACCGTGAACGTCACTGGCTCCGTGGCCAGGTGTAGATGCGGCAGTGATACCGAGCACTCCTCCTGCACGAACCGGAGGTCGGCTGCGGGGAAGTCCGTGATCTCGATGGTGTACTCCTGTGTCAGCGTGAAGTCCACCGTGCCCATGTCCTGCAGCCCGCCGATATCCACCCAGACGCCCAGCCATTTCTGCTGGTCCTGCTTCCAGATGTGGTAACGAACAGTGAAGCTGCAGGTGAGGGACACCTTCTGGGCAGTCCGGTACTGGGCTGGTATGGCGAACTCATCGAGCAGAGCATTCAAGGTGGTATACACGCGCTGATAGTTCTCCAGCTTGCGGTAGTTGGCGATAGGCTCTCCTATTGTCGGGCCGATCCATTGTCGGCTGGCACTTCCCCACGTCCCGGCGAGGCTGGCCGACATTATGCCCGTGGTCGCCTCGTACCGGTAGATGTAACGATGCCGCCGTATCCCGGCATTTGTTTCCTGCCAGGGGGTGGTAGATTCGTCATTGAAGTAGTAGATATGGTCGTCATGCTCGTAAGCAATGACTGCATTACCTGCCGAGATGTCCGGCCAGGAACCCGACGAGAGTATCAAGACTAGTGGCCTGTCCAGATACATCACGCCCTCTTTTCTGTCACTTTGACAATGATGTATGTCCCCGCACCCAGCAGGGCGAGGGGGAAGATGAGCTTCATTAGCCCCTGGACGAAGTCCTCAGAGATTTCCCCGCCCTTATACACGATGTAGCCTAATGCACCGACTGCCCCGATCGCCAAGATGATGACCGGCCAGAAGGATATCTTGTCTGCTGGGGCCATCGATGGCCTCTGGAAGCTCAGCAGGATACCCGGATGTATCTGGCCGTCAGACCAGGTTATATTCACTGCCTGCGCTCCGAATACCCTGACACCGCTGGCCCGCAGGTCGCCGGCCATCTGACTGATCTGACCCTCCGTCACTGGTGAGTCAAGGCAGATAGCAACAGTTACCGGCTCGCCAGGGCCAAAGTAGTTCTCCAGTATCGTCTGGAGACTGGCCAGGTTCTCGCCTGATGCGACTTCGATCATATTACCCTCCCTCTCTGGCTGGAGGCTGTACAGCAATTGCAGCGTGATGCCTCAAGACAGAAGCTATGATTGAGACAGTCGAACTCTTGCTGGCAAAAGACTGCGTAGGGCTGGTAAGACGGGCTGGCGCTTGCCTCTTTCCAAGGGTATGCCGGTGGCGGTGCCGTGGTCTCAATGATATAGACCTTGCCGCCTCTCTCTATCTGTACCCAGGCATGTCCAGCGACCCTGCCTGTGCCGAAGTTACCGACGGCCATCCAGACCCGGTCAGGTGCGAGACGGTTCAACAGGATTGAGGCCAGCAGCGCCGACTTGCTGACGCAGTTCCCCATCTGGCGGTTCAAGGTCTGCTGGACGGAATAGCAGCTGTCGCAATATACCATCCCGTCAACAAAGTCGATGTCTGAGCCTACCGGCTCATACGTGATGTCCCGCGCCACGAAGTCCCAGGCCGCCAGGATGAACTCGTCTTCGGAGTCATCCGGGAGCTGGTCCGCGATCCACTTCACCTTCTCCGGCTCAAAGAAACCTGCGGCTGGGAACTGTGTCTTGGCTGCCACCATCAATGGGGCGATCTTGGCGAGAGCCACAGCTAGCGCGGTCACGGCTCCCAGCCCCGCCATGACCATCTGTTTCTTGGATATCTCTTCCGCCATCCATGCCTCCTACAAAGGAACGGTCACATGCACCCTCAAGGTGTGGTTGTCCTGAACATTCACGAAGAGGGCAGTGAACAGCCCCTGTCTCTTATACACATCTCCGAGCCCACGAGAC
>JAUCPZ010000183.1 GCA_030372995.1 Dehalococcoidia bacterium | reverse complement strand
CTGATTGAGGCATTCCTGGGCATCAGCCAGGGAAGGATTACGAAGGGGAGGAAGGGCGCGTCCTCAAAGCGGAGGGCAGAGAAGAGTCATAAGCAGAGCGCCGGCCGGGCAGCAACTGGAAAGCGCAGCCTCAAGGAGGCGCCCACTGCTTCCGACATGTGATGTGCCTTCGGCCCCCGCGCGAAGAGGATGGCCCCTCTCAGGTAACCTGCCACCATTGATTCCGACCCGGCTTGCTGATCCTGTGGACGGGGGGATGACATAGGGAGCAGAGCGGCGCCGAGACAGTTGCCTGCAGGAACGGTTTCCGCGCGCGGTCACTGTTTCTGCAGTGTGATCGTCCAGGTCACACTACTCGAGGTATAGCTGACGCGCAGAGTGCCGCCCGAGAGATCACCGGTCATCGGAAACGTCGTGCCATCCCCCGTGCGCGCTTCACCTCTGAAATTCCCATCTTCGATCTTGCCGAACAGAACGGGCCCCAGGACATCGCCGGCGCTGTCGATCTGTATGCCGGGCGTCTTGCTGGTGCCGCATTCAGGTGCGCCGCCCATCACCGAGCTTATGCAGAAGGTCGAAGTACCGACGTAGGTGCCGGCGATGCCGCCCGCTGAGCTGCCTACCCCGGTCCGAAGCTGGGTCCCGATGTAGTAGGCCAGGACCCCTGCCATGACAAACATTATCGCGACAAGCAGCGCCCTCCGCCCTGCCGGCACTGGGCGGGCAGGGGCCTTCCCGTAGGACCGCGCGAGCACCCCGCGTTTGGTCCGCACCACGGAGGCAGAAGCCTCGGGCTGCGCAATGCTTGCTTGACTCCCCGGCTCTTGCCGGGCATCGCCGCGCTCACCCTCATCCTTGCCTTTGTCCTCAGGTTCAACGATCACCGTCACGCTGTCGCTGCTGGTCTTGAATGTCTCCTCCGTTTCACCCCTCACCGTGAACCGGTAGCTGCCGGGGGGAGTGCCTAATGGCACGTACACATTCAGGGTGGCCACCCGCCCCGAGAGCACCACAGGATGCAGGATTTCCGCATTCAAGCCGGCTGACTGCCAGTCGGTCACGGTCAACATTATGGGACGCGGTTTGCCCTTGATACCTCCGACCATCACCGGGACTGAAACCTGCTGGCCGGCCTTGACGGTCACAGCGTGCGTGGGCAAGCGCACACTGAAGTCGAACTCAGACAATGGAACGAAATCGGCCATGATTCACTCCTCCAGACGCCTGTAACCGGCGCAGCAGCCGGCGAACCCTGCTTGGACCAACGCGGGCCCGCTTCACTTGCGGAGCCTTTTCGATATGGTGCGCGCGGAGCTCAGCCCCCTTGGCTTGCTTAGTGCCCTGAGGCGCATGGTGTATGCCAGGAACAGCCCGGTACCTACTATCGCGACGGCCCCCACCCCAGCGATTACAGCCAATACGAATGGCAGCGGGCCCCGGCTATCGCTGGCTGTCGGCAAAGAGCCCGCTGTTTCCGTGTCATCATCAGGCTCAGCAGGCATTTCCGGCTCAGCAGGTGCAGTCTGATCCGCTGGCTGGGCCGGAGGTGGGCTGGGGACATCAGGAACTGATTCGTCCTCGGGCTCCTCTGGTGCGGCCTCGGGCGCCGCCTCTGTGACGAAAGAGGTCTCAACCGACCAGGCTGACCACTCACCATGGCTATCCTGATGCCTCACGTGCCAGTAGTACGTGGTAGAGAACGACAGCTTGCCCGTGGGGACTACGATGCTCAGCAGATTGACATCATCCGCCTGGCTATCAAAGACCGTGACGGAGTAGTCTCCCGCCACAGCCGTTATCTGCCATTGGGAAGCGCCGTGAGTATCTCCAGCATCAGGATCAGAGAAATCCGATGATTGCAGCGTCGGAGTCAGGGTTATGCCGGCGGCTCCATTGGCCGGTGATATGTTGACGGGCTGGGCCGGGGCCTGATTCGGCGCCGACATCGTGGTGAACGAGGTCTCAGCCGACCAGGCCGACCACTCACCGTGATCGTCCTGGTGCCTCACATGCCAGTAGTACGTGGTAGAGAACGACAGCTTGCCCGATGGAACCACAATGCTGACCAGATTGACATTGTCCGTCTGGCTGTCAAAAACCGCGACGGAGTAGTCTCCCGCCACAGCCGTTATCTGCCATTGGGAAACGCCGTGAGCATCTCCGGCATCAGGATCAGAGAAATCCGATGATTGCAGTGTCGGAGTCAGGGTGATGCCGGCGGCTCCATCGGCCGGTGACACGTTGACGGGCTGGGCCGGGGCCTGATCTGTCTCTTATACACATCTCCGAGCCCACGAGACAGCGCTGTGTATCTCG
>JAUCPZ010000182.1 GCA_030372995.1 Dehalococcoidia bacterium | reverse complement strand
CGGGACGCAGTTCCACCCCGTATCCGGCGAGTGCGTTGATGGCCTCCTTGGCATCATGAGCCACCTTGTTAATCCGCTCATCCGCCAATACGGCCTGCAACCTGACGAGAGCCTGGTGCGCTTCCAGTTCTCCGCCGGACAGAGGCAGGTAGAAGACATCACCCCCTGGGATACCGAGCGCCAGGCCAACAGCCTCCAGCCTCCTCCGCTCCTGGAGCTCCGTCACCACGCGGACAATCAGTGACCCCGCACCTGCCAGCCTGGCCACCGCTTCCTCCAGGGCCGGCGCCGTGTCCATCAGAGAGTACCTGCCTTCCTCTGCGTCCGGGGTGGTTTCCAGCACCTTCGTTCCCCCGAGGACAGGCAGCCTCTTCAGCACCTGGAAGAACTCGAGCTCGCGGAAGAGCTGCACCACAGCGTCGCGGTCGTACGCTGCGGCCCGGCAACTCTCGAGATCGAAACTGATCGGCACGTCGGTGATGATGGTAGCCAGCCTCTTGCTCTGCCTCGCCTGAGATTCCTGCGCCCTCAGGGTCTCCCTGAGCTTCGCGGGAGTCACCTCATCAAGGTGTTCATAGATGCCCTCTATGCTGCCGAACTGCTGGATCAATCGGCTGGCCGTCTTCTCTCCTATGCCGGCCACGCCGGGAATGTTGTCCGATGGGTCACCTTTCAATCCTTTCAGGTCGGGGATCTGGGCGGGCTGAACGCCGTACTTCTCTGCCACCGCCGCCCCATCGTGCAAAGCTGATTCCACGAAGCCCCTCTGGGGCAGGAGCACCTTCACTTTGTCAGAAGCAAGCTGCAGTTCATCGTTGTCGCCGGTGACGATGATGGTGTCTATCCCTTGAGTGGCAGCCTGGCGCGAGATGGTCCCCAGGATGTCGTCAGCTTCATAGCCATCCAATTCGAACGTCGGGATGTTGAAGGCCTTCACCACGTCCCGCACGCGGCCGATCTGGTGCACCAGCTCATCGGGCGCTTTCGGCCGCTGGGCCTTGTACTCTTCGAATTCCAGGTGCCTGAAGGTGGGGGCCGGGCGGTCGAAGGCAATGGCCAGGTGCGTCGGCCGGTAGTCCTCCAGCACTTTGAGCAGCATCAGGACGAAGCCGTAGACAGCCCCGGTCGGCTCCCCGGTCTTGCTGGCCGAGAGCCTGGGCAGGGCGTGAAAGGCACGGTGTATCAGGGCATGCCCATCAAAAAGAACCAGAAGCGGCTTATCCAATTTGGTGACCTCCGACTGCGGCCGACGCCCTATTCTACTCGATGCCAACTCGGGCTCACAAACTACCCCGGCTGCCGCCATCGGCAGAGATGACTTGTCACGGCCACCGGGGCATCCCTTTCAACGTTGACGATGAAGGACGTGTAGGATATACTTGCGCCCTGGAGCGTGTGCTGGTGACGCACCATATGATGCCACAAAGCATGGCGTGGTGAGTGGCATAGCCTGACGGCGGATGAAGGCGATCAGCGCAGGGAGGAACGAAGAATGAAACGGTTGCTGAATGCTTTCACGGCCTTGCTGTTCGGGATTGGCGTGCTGGTATGCGTTGTAGGGATCTTCACAGACCAGTACTCTTGGCAGGTCGGCGTCATAGGGCTGGTGGCAGCGTGGGTGATTGCCTTCGCCCTCCGTGTCTTCCTCATCACCAGGAGTGACGAAGAGTAGCAGCACTGCCAGCTTCCCCCGCGGAAGAGCGCAGGAGGTACATGGACGCCTCAGCCACAGCCAGGCGGGTCCTCTCGAGGCTGGAGCAGGTGGGGTGCCGGGGTCGAATAGTCTCCGTCCAGCACGTCAACGATCTGAAGAACGGGATCGGCCTCAGTCACCAGCAGGGCCTGTTCGACGAGGTCTTCTACCGCGAGCGCCTCTCCGGCTTCCAGTTCAGGCTCTCCGAGACATGCCCCGAAGCCAGATCAATCATCGTCACTTCTTCGCCACAGCTCCAACAGAAAGTGACCTTCCGGTTCGAAGGAAGAACTCTCACTTTCGTCGTCCCACCCACCTACTCCGGCCACACCGACCAGATAGCAGAGAAGGCAATCCGGGAGGCGCTGACACCAGCCGGCTTCACCACGCAGGCGGCGCACTTGCCGGCGAAGCTGGTTGCCGTACGCAGCGGCCTGGCCGAGTACGGCCGGAACAACATCACGTACATCGAGGGATGGGGCAGTTTCCACCGTCTCAAGGTGTTTCTCTCTGACCTTCCTGTGGTGGACGATAGCTGGGTGGAGGCCGGGTTGATGCAGCAGTGCCGCCAGTGCAGCGCGTGCATCAAGAAATGCCCGACCAGAGCCATCCCGGGAGACCGCTTTCTCATCCGGGCGGAGCGGTGCCTCACCTTCCACAATGAGAGAGAGGGCGAGTTCCCCGGATGGATCGACCCGGCCTGGCACAACTGCCTGGTTGGGTGCATGCTCTGTCAGACAGTGTGCCCGGCCAACAGAGGACTGCGCCAACGATTCGGACCGGGCGAGAGCTTCGACGAAGAGGAGACAAAGCTCTTGACGAAGGGGGTCTCCCCTGATGAGTTGCCGGCGCCGGCGGCGGACAAGCTGAAGCGGCTCGGCCTTCTCGAGGATGCAGTGCTCATATCCAGGAATCTCAACGCCCTGCTCAGGCAGCATCTGCCCCGAGAGTGCGGGTGATCGCAGCAACGTTTGATGTTACGACGACCCCGAGGGAAACTCAGGACAAAGCGAATGGCTTTCGGTGTTCTTGGCAGCGGCGTCCGCGGCATGAGACGGACGGAGGGCAGTTGAAAGAGCCTCTCCATTCAGCCATCGTGCCATCGCTATTCGGCAGCCTTCAGATCGTCTGGCGTGAGGCGGCCGGGCGGCCGAGGGTTTGCCGCATCCTGCTCCCGCGTGAGGGGCCCCGGCCAGGCGGCGCTGCGCCCGAGGCTGCGACTGACATCGGGGCCGTGCCGTGCGCTGCTATCAGATCGCTGGGGGGACAGATACAGCGTTTCCTCCGGGGCGAGCCGGTCGCGTTCGACATGGGGCTCATTGACCTCGGAGAATGCTACGCGTTCCAAAGACGAGTCCTCCTCGTAGAGCGCGAGATACCCAGAGGGTGGGTAAGCACCTACGGGCGGATCGCCTCGCGGCTGGGGGCACCCGGGGCCGCAAGGGCAGTGGGCACGGCGCTGGCCCGGAATCCCTTTCCCCTCATCATTGCTTGCCACCGCACCATAAGGTCGGATGGGACCCTGGGCGGGTTCGGGGGAGGTGTGGAGATGAAGCGGGCGCTGCTGGAACTCGAAGGTGTGGAATTCTCGCAGATGGGGAAGGTGCTCGGCAGCAGGTTCTACTATTGAACTCGTGCCGGAGGGATTGCAGGACGTTTGCCTACAGGAGTCCAGGAGCCCGCGGTCGTGCCGCCCGTTCGGGGCGGACACTGCACATTCCTCTAAGGGGGAGACTGGCGAAGCCCCAATGAAGTCTCCGCTGGTCGGGCTCCGCTGAAAGATCGCGGCTAACGGTCGGGTTGAGCGGCAGGCCGCGGAGCGGACCGTCCGCTGGAGCCGCTTGTTATGCGCCTCGTTGGCGGAGCCTCACCCATACTGGAGTTGATTTCACCGACGATTTGGCATGCCTCGGCGCAAGCGACGCTGTAGTACCAAGATTCCGCCCGCATCCGTGGTTGCCTCGCTAGGTGAAGTACCGCCGAATGACGTCGTCGGCCTGTTTGCTCAGGTCCCGGGCCTCCTCAGTGACGATCAGTTGATTCTTGAAGAAGCGCTCGTACCATGCCCGCTTCTTCTTCCAATGCGCCCGGTAGTCATCCCGGTGCAGCATGCCCACATGCTCCCAGTAGTAGTCCATGCCTCTCCAAGTGATGGTAAAGTCCGGCAGGTAGAAAGTTCCGTCGGACGCAAAGAGGGGCTGCTCGTAGCGAAATGGGATCTCCCGCTCGAAAAGCATGTTGGCGATGATGACCTCTGACTTCGAGCGGACCACTACGTCCGCCAGCGTTTGATGAATCCGCCCATCTTCATACCAGCCGCCTATGGTAAGCAGCGCCTCGGGCACAGGCCGAAACGTGAAGAGCGAGGAGCTAATGCGCCGCAGCCGCGAGGCTTCGAGCCGTCGCATACCTAAAAGCGGGGTGACGTCCTGCTCGACGAACAAGGTGCAATGACGGCGTGCTCTCGTGATCGCCGTGTAAAATAACTCTGTGGACAGCAACCCCTGCTTGCTCTTGGGCACCACAACATAGACGCGCTCGAACTCGCTCCCCTGAGCCTTGTGGATCGATATGGCATAGGCCAACTCAAGGTTCTCTTCGATGCTCTCTTCCGTGATTCGCCGGCCATCTCTGTCCTTTCCTAGACCTCTCCCATAGCCGACCGAGTATCCCTCACGCCGATCGAAGACGACGCGGAATTTTTCTAGCCGAAAGAAAGGCTTCTTCCACTCCTCCTTATCGAAGAGATGCGGCCAGACAAACCCGATCTGACCGTTGAAGATCTCAATGGCCTCCATACACCGTCCGTTGTGATTCCAAGCCCAGATCGGCCGTGACTTGGGGCGATTACGGATCTGGATGACCTTATCGAAGAGCATTACGCCGCCAAGGACATTCGTCCCCGCAGGACGCTGCCCCCGGATACGCTCCTGACAGATGCGATTGATCTCCTCTACCCCGAAGAACTCACCGCGGTAGGGGCTCAACTCCTGGAAGTGGGCAGGTTTGCTGTTTTCTTCGTGGGCCTGCCACCAGATGTCCTTGAGCTCCACGTCGGGTTCCGCGCCGCGTGACCTGACGTCTTCCGCCAAGTCCGAGGCCATCTGCTCTAGCAGGGAGCGGGAGAGGTCCGCCTGATCCCGCCAGTAAATCACCCGCAAGTCGGGCGCTACGTCTCCGCCGAGCTGCACACGCTGCAGCATCTGCTCGACGGCAGTCGTAACATCCTCGTTCTTCGGCCCTGCTTCCCGTTCGTAGAGGTAACACTGGGCAAGGTCGATGATCCCGGTCGCGCCGTCGGTGAGTCGGCCCTCGAGCTGCCGGAGGTTGTGCTCCAAGGTCGCGATGCTCCCCGGCGCCTGCTTCTTGACAAACTCGATGATGTCCGCGAAGAGCCGTCCCCGACCGATCGGCGGGAGCTGGTTCGGGTCTCCCACCAAGATGAGTCGCTGCACCGTGGGCCAGCTCACAGCGCGGCAAAAAGTGGCCGTCAGGGCCAGCTCGAGCATGGAGCACTCGTCGAGGATGTAGGTCGCGTAACCTTCCTCAACCTCTCCGCCTGTGCGCTTGAATGTCATGTTGTCGTTAAGCCAACCTCGTTTGGCCAAGAAAGAGTGGATCGTCGAAACCTCCACCTGGCCTCGAAGCGCTTCGTCCTTCTCTACCACTTCACGGATGCGGTCCGCGGCCTTACCCGTGGGGGCGAGAGCGATAACCGATGAGCCGATGCCGTGTCCGCGTTTAATGGCCTTGATCAGAGCACGGATCACAGTCGTCTTTCCGGTGCCCGCCTCCCCGACGAGCACGCCGATGGGGCGGACAAAAACCCGCTGGCAAGCCGCGACCTGCTTTTCGATAGCCTGGCGGTACTCCAGGGCTGCCTTGCGAGCCAGGATGCTCTTGGAGTCATGCAAGAAGCCTTTCCACATGTCCCGCGTCACCGGCATGCGCAGTTTGATGTTCGGCCCGCTGACCAGGAAGCGTAGCTTCTCCTCGATCAGTCGTTCATCCTCAAAAACCTCTCTCAGGTACAGGTAAATCCGCTTGTCCTCCTCTCGGATCTCCACCGCCTCGCGGATTAGCTTTTCGTCAGCAGATAGGTAGCGATCGTTGAATGCGAAACGCTTCCACTCCGGCAGCACCGACAACCGCCGGTTGACCGCCGCGATTATGACGTCAGCAGGCGCAAAAACATGAGGTTCCTCGTGCCGAAGCGCATCCACGAGCAGAGCGCGGAACCTGCGTCCGTCGTCGCTTTCGGCAAGCACCTTGCCTCCCAACTCCGGAGAGGGGATCATGCCGCGATCGATGGTTGCCCAAGGGATGAAGTCGTCGGGGTCGTCGCCCTGATACTGCTCGGAGAGAATGTAGGGGTTATCGGCGATCTCGTCGAGTGAAGCGGTGATGCTGTTGCGTGCCCTCCCCTCATCGAGGATCTTCTTGATTTGCTCTTCGCGGAGAGCAAATCGCGGAAGCACCTCTCGGAGAAGCCGCTGTTCTTCCTTCGTCCGCAGCTTCCACTGCCTGCGCACGCTCTTGATCTCAGCCGCATCGAGCTTAAGACCGGAGACTTTGTCCGCCTCCCCCTCCACGAGAGCAAAGAGCGCATCGCGGGTCTCGATCTCCTTCCCGGCCAGCGCCTTCTGCGTGAAGAGCGGAATGGCATCCTGCAGAGAGAGTAGCTTGAGCACGGCAGGCATGCCGGGCAAAAGGCCGCGGTGTCGCCACAGTTCGGAGATCAGCTCTTCGAGCCACCGCGCTCGCACGGACCAGTTCTCCGTGGTATCACTGATCTCCTGAAGCTCGCGTACAACTCGCAAAAAACTCCTGTCTCTTATACACATCTCCGAGCCCACGAGACAGCGCTGTG
>JAUCPZ010000181.1 GCA_030372995.1 Dehalococcoidia bacterium | reverse complement strand
GGCCTGTATCCGGGCAACGGCCTGATCCTTCTCCTGGGTCAAGGCCTGTATCTGGGCTATAGCCTGCTCCTTCTCTTGGGCGATGGCCTGCGCCTGTGCTATAGCCTGATCCTTCTCCTGAGTCAGGGCCTGTATCCGGGCAACGGCCTGATCCTTCTCCTGGGTCAAGGCCTGCAATTGCGCGATGGCCTGGTCTTTCTCTTGTGCGATGGCCTGCGCCTGCGCGATCGCCTGCTCCTTCTCCTGAGCGATGGCTTGTATCTGGGCGATGGCTTGATCCTTCTCCTGGGTCAAGGCCTGTATCTGTGCTATAGCCTGGTCCTTCTCTTGGGCGATGGCCTGCGCCTGCGCGATCGCCTGCTCCTTCTCCTGAGTCAGGGCCTGGATCTGGGCAACGGCCTGATCCTTCTGCTGGCCGAGGGCCTGGATCTGGGCCATGGCGTCGTCTTTCTCCTGCTTGAGCAGCTGAGACAGAGTAATGGCCTTTTCCTTCTCCTCTGCCAGAGCTCTTATCTGGGCTAAGGCCTCTTCCTTCTCCTGCTTGAGCAGTTGAGACACCGCGATGATGTCATCCTTTTCGCGTTTCAGGACCTCCGCGCGATCGATGGCGTCATCCTTCTCGCGCTTCAAGACCTGAGCCTGGCCTATAGCATCGTCCTTCTCTTGCTGAAGCAGCTTGATCAGGACCACAGCCTCTTCAATCTTCTGGAGGATGGGCGTCTGCTGATCCATTTCGTCTCACTCCCTTCAATGTGTGGCTGGTGCAGTTGTCTTATACAGACTACAAGGCGGGAATCACAGGGGCATCTCAAGGTGTGGCCCATGTTTCGCAGAGTATTCACAAAAGGGTCGTGGGCTCAGTCTCGTGACGTGTGACGGCCACGCTCGGGCCACGCAGGAACCTGCATGGAGGGAAAGTGGCTGCGACGCGGCCGCTACAGGCGCAGCAGCCCGTCAAGACTCTTCTCGTCCACGGGGCCAACGACGGCGAGGTTCAACATGTCGTCCACAAACAACTGGTCAGCGATTCTAACGATGTCCCTGGCTTGAATCGCCTCGATCTTGGAGATGACCTGTTCAACCGTAAGAATGTCTCCGAGCAAGAACTCCTGCCCCCCTATCCACGACGAAACAGTTCTTGTGTCCTCCATGCGCAGGAGCATGCGGCCCTTGCAGTACTCTTTGGTCTTCTTCAGTTCGTCTGCCGGAACCCCTCGCTTGATGCGGTTCAGTTCCGCGAGAATGGCCGTGACGGTCGCGGGCACCTGTTTGGGGTCGACCCCCGCATATATAGTAAACGCCCCGGTGTCGAGGTAGTGATCCACGCAACTGTTGATGGCATAGGCCAGCCCTTTCTTCTCCCGTATCTCCAGGAAAAGCCGGCTGCTCATGCCTTCGCCCAGCATGGCACTGAGCAGGTCAAGAGTGAACCGGTCCGGATGCCCTAGAGAGAGTCCCGGCACGGCCAGGCAGAGATGGGCCTGTTCCGTGTCGCGCTCCTCGACCCGCAGGCGCGGCTGGGTTTGGCTGGCGTCCACCGGGAACCACTCCTGCCGCGAATCCGGTTTCCAATGCCCGAAGCACTTCTCTAGCCCGGCTACCACGTCCCTGTGCGTGACATCACCGGCTACGCTGACCACAGCGTTGTTCGCCACGTACTGGCGGCTCATGTAGGCCAGCATATCCTTCCTGGCCATTCTCGCTACCGTGGCCTTGGTTCCGGCTACGTCCCGCCCGAGCGGCTGGTCCGGCCACATGACTTCGTCAAGCAGCAGATCCACGCGGTACTGAGGCGAATCGAAGGAGGCGTTGATTTCCTCGATGATCACCTGCCGCTCCTTTTCGATCTCCTCAGGATTGAAGGTGGAATGGGAGAGCATGTCCGCCAGGATATCGACGGCAATGGCAAAATGGGGCTGGGCCACTTTGCACCAGTAGATGGTCAGCTCCTTATCTGTGCCGCCGTTCAGCATCCCGCCGACGCCCTCGATGGCCTCGGAGATCTCCTTTGAGGTCGGCCTCCGCTTGGTGCCTTTGAAGCAGAGGTGCTCGATGAAGTGTGAGATGCCGGCTTGCTCCGGCCTCTCGTAGCGGGAGCCAGCACCGACAATGACGGCGACGGATACGGAATGAACGTGGGGTATGGTGGCTGAGACTATCCTCAAGCCGTTGTCTAGCGTGGTCTTGCGGTGCAATGCGCCTCCCGAACCGATCCATTCTAGGGTGACTGTGGGGTGGTGTCAAAAGAGGTTCCGCTCAAGGAGGTGGCTTTCGTTGCCGGCCGCGCTGTTTTACGAGGTTCGGGACCGGCTGCGCATGCCGAGGCGCCGGGACGGCGCCGTTTGGCCCAGTGACAGCAGCCGGGTAACAGGGTGGGACTCCGCCCTTCAGGGCTCCTTCGTTTCCTCGGCTGTCGGCTTGACGGCGCCCGGCTTCTTTCTGAATACCAGCAGCGCAAGGAGGAGAAACACCACGAAACCTATCGCTCCGAGGGGTATGGTGATGGCCAGGAACACAGTGGCGGCAATGGCTCCCACAAAGCCGACGCATCCTGTCGCTTCAACCTGCCTGGTATTGATGAGCGCGGCCATGGGCAAGAGAGCCCATCCGATGGCGTACGACAGGCAGAACCAGAATCCGACACTCTTCGCCTTCAAGAACAGGATTGAGAAGCCGATAAGACCGGCAACGAAGAGAGCTCCGAACAACACGTTCTCCTGTCCACCTGTCGCAACCGTGGCGCCGATGACCCCGAGCAGTATGGCCAGCAGAAGGGCCAGCACAATTGTCTTGAGCACCTTGAGCATCAGCATTTGCGCCTAGTGGAATTGGTGGAGCCAGGGAATGCCTGAGAGGGCGTCCGGGTGCGGTGAGTCAGGACCATTGGCGCAGAGATCGCGTGCCGGGGACGGCCGTTGCATTGCCTACGTGCAGTCATCCTCACCGTCAGCCTGGGAGAACTTGCGTCTCTCCCTCTGCCGCTTCTCGGAGACGATAGGCTGTGTCTCGGCTTCTCTCTCCCGCGGCCAGAGGAACACGAAGTAGAAGAGCAGGGAAGACAGGGTCAGAGCGGCGAAAGTGAATATCACAAACCAGTCGATGGTTCCCCGCGTCATGGCGAGCAGTGCCCCCCATCCACCAATGGCGAAAGCGTAAAGGAGGACAAAGGCGATGTGAACGCTCCACAAGGTCTCCCAGGCTCGTCTGACACCCTTCTTGTCGCTGCCTTCCACGAACCTGCGGTAGTCCCCTAGCCCCAACTCGGAGTCCATCAGCGCGCCGGCGACTCTGGCGTATCTTACCATCAGCACGCGCAGCGAATGATTCATGAAGAAACCGAACAGTGCCAGAGACAACCCGAAAGCGGCAATGTACCAGTAGCTCAGTCCTCTCCAGGCCAGCACGCCGAGGAGCCCCGCGAAGACAGCACAGATGATGTTGGTCATCCACAGACGCGTAGTCTCTTGCTGCCTCGCCTGCAGCCAGTATTGACCGAAGGCCACATATGCACTCTCCTCACGCCTCATCATGTGCCACCTCCATGGCCCGGACGTCTGCCGCTTTCTCCGATTGATGCAACGAATGGAGACTGTAGAGATGATAGCGCAATGAGTAGCGTCTGGCTAGAGGGGTGCCGCTATCTGCGGCGGAAGAGGTTCAGGAATCTGTCCTCATATTCGGAGAACAGGCCCCACCTGCGAAGTTCTGCTTCCAGCTCGGACACCTTCGCTCTTTCAACCGCCGCCTCCCGGAAGAGCTGCTCGATCACGTATCTGGCGTGCCTCGGTATGCCGCCTTCCATGCCGAGCATTCCCCGCATACCCATCTCCATCACGTTGCTGGTCAGCGACTGCCTGGTGATGTCATGGATAAATTTCATCAGTGAGATATCCCAAAGCTCGTCAACGCCCCTGATAATCGTGGTGAGCGGGTTCTCCGATCTGTCGATTTCCTGGTTGATGTTCTCGATGACGGATTCAACCGGGCTGGACAGTATGTTCATGCCGCTGGGCTCATTGCGATACCGGTAGAGCAGGCCGGGCTCGTTAGGGCCGTAGGTGCGCAAGACGTACTCGGCGTATTCCTTCCCGTGCTCGAAACCCTGGAAGAGGTTCAGCAGGTAATAGGGAGTGACGATCTTGGGCCTCTCGGCGATCACCCTTCCCTCTCTGACAACGGTCTCGTCGGTCTTGCCGGTGATCTCAGCGTACACCGGCTGTGTCAGGAGGTAGTAGTGGATGTCGCTGATGCCAAAAGTGGCCAGGGTCTGGCGCGGAGGCCGCACCAGCTCCGTGTTTTCGATGGCATAGCGGATTCTCTCGTCAGTTTCCATGTTCCGAGGCTCCCTGTCCGGGGCATCCTGATTCTAGTGTACCACTACTGTGGGCGCTGCAGGGTAGGTCGGGTGTTGCATAGTTGTGTGGCTGTTGGACCGTGTGTGGGAAGGCTGACAGGCTTGTGTCAGATGATGAACTTGATGGCTCTGAAGTTCTGCTCCACCCGGCGCTTGCCCTCGACGATGCTGCCCAGCTCGGTAGAGTGGCCGGGGAGAAGGTATTCCACATCCAATTGAGAAACCCTCTCGATGCTCTGCTTCAGGGTAGTGATGCTGCCGCCCGGGAAATCGGTCCGGCCGACACCGCCGTTGAAGACCAGGTCGCCGGTGATGAGGACTTTCTTGTCGGGCCAGTAAAGGCATATCGAGCCTGGAGAATGGCCCGGCGTGTGGATGACCGTCAGGTTCACCTGTTTGTCGTCTCTGCCCAGGCTGAGGTTACCCTCGGTCAGGTAGATGAGGGGATCGAGCTTGACCACCTTCATGCCGAACATGGCGAACATGCGCTCTCCGGCGATGCGGTAATAATCGTCGGCCTCCTTGGTGATGGCGACTATCGCCTTGTCGATTTTTCCCTTTCCATCGCTGCGCTTGCTCTTCTCCACGATGGTCTCCGTGGCCTGGCAGTGATCGGGGTGGGCATGGGTGTTGATGATCAGGCCGATGTCCTCTATCTTGAAGCCGTCCTGCGCCATAGCGTCAGTGAGGGAGTCGAAGCAGCCTTCGTACATCTCGTCTACGAGGAGTCCGGGATCTACGATGACATGGGGCCGCTCGCCCCGCAGCACGTTGGGGAACAGGTAGCTGTGAGCGTTGTTGCCCTGTCCGGACCAGATGTAGCAGTAGAGGTTATCGAAGAGTCTCCGGGATCGGTGCAGCATGTCAGTCCTTTGTTTTGAGATCATCTATAGTATATCGTACAATACGAACGGGGGCGAACGGTGACGAGGGCGGTCTTCTTCGACTGGTTCAATACACTGACAACCTACTCTCCGCCGCGCGAGAATACATATATTGCAGCCTGCCGTGATCTCGGACTTCACGTAACGTCGGAGCGACTGAGCCGCGGGCTTCTTCTGGCGGACCACTTCTACAGCGATGAGAATGCGCGCTTCCCCATCAAGCAGCGTGAGCCGAAGGAGATGATCGCCGTCTATGTCCGCTACGGGCAGGTGGTGCTGCGCGGGGCGGGACTGCCCGACGACGAAGAGACCGTGCTGCGGGTGATGGAGAGGGTAAGGGGGGCGTTCAACAGCGCCCGGTTCGCACTGTATGACGACGTCATCCCGGCCCTCGCGGTGCTGAAGTCACGCGGCGTGGCCATGGGCCTCATCTCGAACATCGATCAGGATATCAGGCCGGTCTGCCACGAACTGGGACTCGATCCATATGTCAGCCATGTCGTCACGTCCAAAGACGTGGGGTCAGAGAAGCCCCGGCTTCCGATATTCCTGGCTGCCTTGGACGGCGCCGGCGTTGAGGCCGCCGAGTCAGTCTACGTGGGAGACCAGTACAGTTGCGACGTGGTGGGGGCGCGGGGCGTGGGCATGAAACCGGTGCTTGTGGACCGGTATGACCTCTTCCCTGAAATCAGGGACTGCGTGCGCGTGCGATCACTTGGGGAGCTGGTGAATCACCTTTGATGGCCTGTCCACCAGCTCTGATCATCCCCATGCGGGAGTGACAGTTCTTTCCCTTACAGAGTGGCCCCCTACTTCTTCAATTCCCGCCTCACCAGTTCCAGGAGGAGGCGGTTGTTCTCGGCCAGAAGGATAGAGAAAGCCTGGGCTGCCGCATATTGCTGGTAGGACAATTCGGTCACGTACTTCTTAGGGTCGATCTTGCCCCTCTTGGCGAACACTGCCAATTGCTCGTCTTCCTGCGGTGACTTCTCGCGCGTAAACGCTTCAAGCCTGGGCCGTTCCGATTTCAACAGAAGCTTCATTTCCTTGAGGAACTCTCTGAACAGGGTATCGGCACTGGTCAGGTCTTCAGGGGTTGCCTTCACGGGACACCTCCTCTTCTTCAGGATGCTGGTGGTAGATTACTTTCACTGTGAGGTGGTGTCAATAGGGAACATGACTGGACAGGGAGAATCCCCGGGATGGAGGACACGTTGTGCCCGCCATATCCAGTGTCAAACGCACTCGCTCACCGTGACCGCCCAAGTGACAGAGGGACTGCTGGAAACGCTAAGGCAGTACATGCCCTTCTCTGCTTCTGCAAGGCAGAAGCCCTTCCTGGGTCCTTCGGACTGGTTGCCTGTCCATATGCCATCCGCCACTGTCTTCACGAATCTCATGTCGGGATAGTGATAGAGGTCGATAGTGAGAATGCCGCTGGAAGAACAGCTGGAGACGGAGAATATCTGCAACTTCCGCTTGTGCGCCGAAAAGGGCTCTGTCACGGTGGTGTCGCCAGACACGACTACAAATGCAAGATCTTGAATGTTCTGGACTTCGTAATTGGCGAACTTGGCTATCTCGCGCCACTCGCACTCCTTCTGAGAACAGGACAGAGGTAGGATGCAGAGTACCAGGAGGCCACATAGAATCAGGCGTCTCATCACTGTGTTTCCCAATTTCTTCGGCGTCAGATACCTTGCGTAGACCCTCCAGATTCTATGACTGAGATTCCAGGATGTGCGGCCACCGATGGTGAGAGGCAGGAAATGAGAGGCGGGCCTATCACGATCGCTCGCTTTGTGTTCAATTTGTGACGAACCTGTGTCAGTCTGAGACCCGATGGAGAGACGCCTGTGATACATTGGACGGGCGTCCCATCCCTCCCCAATTCCTCCCTTTGGAGGTCCGGCAATGGAGATCCTCGTCTGGTTCATCCTCGCTACAGCTGTCGTCTTCGAGATCACGTGCATTTCGATCGTCTTCGCCAAAGCGGAAAAGCCTGGCTGGGGTGCCATCATTCCCATATATGGCATTATGCTTCTATGTGACATCGCCGGAAAACCACGCTGGTGGACACTCCTATGCCTGATTCCACTCGTCAATATCTACGCCTTCGCCATCCTGGGCATCGGCGTGGCCAGACATTTCGACAGAAGCGATGCGTTCGGCGTGGGTCTCGCCCTTGTCCCCGTTGTCTTCTGGGCGGTCCTGGCGTTCGGCGACGCTGAGTATGACACGTATGACTCAACTGAACAGACTGTGCCGGTTCGCAATGCCGCCTCTGCGCCTCCAGCCCCGCCCCCGGTGTCGCGTCCGCAGCGGGCAGCCGTCCCGGCCCCGGTTCGAAGGCCCGTCCCTGTATCTGCCCTTCCTGTTGAGGGGACCAATCCGCAGCCGGGAGCGCCCCCGTCGCTTGCTGAAAGGGCTGTCCTTACACCCGCGGCGCCTGTTCCGGTGACCCCTTTGAGGTGTGAAGCCACTCCACCCCTGTCTGGAATGGCTGCCTCTGCGTCTCCCGTGGCGAATCGCGAGGAAGAGGCTCCGGCCGTGCATGAAAGAACCGTCCCCGTATCTGCAGTGCCTGCTGCGTTGGCTCACTTGAAGCCAGCAGTTGCCCCGCCCGGTGATTCAGCGGCGGACCGGCCTCAGATTGCCAGATGCCCGTCCTGCCGCAAGGTCCGCGTCGGAGTCGTGGAGGAGGCTGGCATTCGAAGATGTGCCAGCTGTCTCGCGGCCCTGCCCAATTACATACAGGTCAGATAGGCATCTTGGCTGGCTGGGTGCTGTACGCTCAAAAGACGTGAAGGACGTCATTCTGCTCCGTGCCCGCCACGGCTTTCTGAGTGCCTGCAGCCCTCTACTCCGGATGGCGAGATGGGCATTGTGCCTGCCAGAACGCGATTCAACCCCCTATGTCCCCACTCATCATGGCTATGAGCCATGAGCTGATAGCTGATAGCTCGCAGCCCAGGGACACCACCAGACCCCCGGCAGGAGACTTCTCCTGCACCTCTTTCCGCAGTTCCTTGTCTATGCGTCCTGACAAACAGGGACCAAGGTCTCAAGACGGCGGCTTGACTAGTGTGGAATACTGAGCACATGGCCAAGAAGAAAGAGGCATCATGAGAAAGGCGGTTGGCGCAATTATCGGCTTCGCGCTTGGCGGTGTGCTGGCGTGTCAGGTGTTCTGCATCATGGTGTGTTTGGCAACGGGTACCAGTAGCGTGTCCACCAGTGAAATGACGACTGCCTCGGTTCTCATCTTCTATTTTGGCCCCCTGGCTGCGCTGGTGGGAGCTATCGTAGGAGCGGTGATAGGAGTGAAGGTCGCCTCACCCAAGAGGCCGGACAGGGGGAGATAATTGGGCGGGAAGCTCTGCTGGAACTGCGGCTGTAGCCTGCCGGCAGATTCCAGAACCTGCAATTGGTGCGGAGCGGATTTGAAGTAGGCGGAGATGGCTAGCGCCCCTGGGTCAAGACGTTTTCGCAGGATTCACCTGGTCCCTCACCCTGACCAGCACGTCTTCGATGGCCTTCTGCCAACGGTGGGTCAGGTACCTCAGGTCGAGTCTTATCTGGCTCGTTCCCACCTTCAGCCATTTCTCCACTACCGGCAGCTTGAGCTGGGCCAGGCTGTGCCCCTCGGCGAAGGCGATCACGATCTGGTCCTCCTGCTTGTTGATGGATTCCACGCCAAGTGAACCGGCCAGCAGCTTGATGTTGAGCAGGTACAGCAGGTTCTCCACCTGCTTGGGCAGCTTCCCAAACCGGTCCACCAGTTCCTCGCCGATCTGCCTGGCCTCGGCCTGGTCCGTGGCTTTGGCCAGCCGCTTGTAGATATCGAGGCGGGTCGACAGATCGGGCACGTAGCTCTCGGGGATATAGGCGGTGAGTGGCAGGTCCAGCACGACTGACGGGGCTGGGGCCTTGAAGACCTCAGCGGGCTCCTTGCCGGCCTGAAGCGCCTTCATCTGCTGGATAGCTTCAGAGAGCATCTGGCAATAAAGGTCGAAGCCGACCGCGGCAATGTGCCCGCTCTGCTCCGCCCCCAGCAGGTTCCCCGCCCCGCGGATCTCCAGGTCCTTCATGGCGATGCGGAATCCCGCCCCCAGCTCGCTGGCCTCGAAGATGGTCTGCAGCCTCTTCTCGGCCGCCGGTGTCAGCATCTTCCCCTTGCTGTACATGAAGTAGGCGTAGGCCTTCGTGCTGCTGCGGCCGATGCGACCGCGGAGCTGGTACATCTGAGCCAGGCCCAGCTTGTCCGATTCGTCTACGATGATGGTGTTCGCGTTGGGGATGTCCAGGCCGGATTCGATGATGCTGGTGCAGACCAGGACATCGGTCTTACCCTGGTAGAAGTCCAGCATGACGGCTTCCAGGCGGTCCTCTTTCATCTGGCCATGGGCGTAGGCGATCTCGGCCTCGGGCACGATCTCCTTCAGGCGCCGGGCGATCCGTCCGATCGTCTGCACGCGGTTGTGAACGAAGAAGACCTGGCCTTTCCTCTCCAGCTCGCGCATGATGGCGTCACGGATCAGCGTCTCGTTGTAGTCGGATACGTAAGTCCTGATGGGCAGGCGCTCCTCCGGGGGTGTCTCGAGCGTGCTCATGTCCCGCACGCCGACGAGGGACATGTGAAGGGTGCGTGGGATGGGGGTGGCCGTCAGCGTCAGCACGTCCACCTGCCCTCTGAGTTGCTTCAGGCGCTCCTTGTGCGCCACGCCGAAGCGCTGCTCCTCGTCGATCACCAGCAACCCCAGGTCCTTGAAAGAGACATCCTTCTGCAGCAGGCGGTGCGTACCGATGACGATATCCACGGTGCCGTTCTTCAGGCCTTCGATGACGGCCTGCTGCTCCTTCTCAGAGCGGAAGCGGCTGAGCATTTCCACCTTGATAGGGTACTTGGCCAGCCGCTGGGAGAAAGTGTTGTAGTGCTGCTGGGCCAGGACCGTGGTCGGCACCAGCACAGCCACCTGCTTCTGGTCCATGACCGCCTTGAACGCTGCCCGCAGAGCGATTTCGGTCTTGCCGTAGCCCACGTCGCCGCAGACCAGCCGATCCATGGGCTTCGGCTTCTCCATGTCCTCCTTCACCTGGCGCACGGCCTCGGTCTGGTCGGGAGTCTCGGTGTAAGGGAAGGAGGCCTCCAGCTCCTCTTGCCAGGTGGTGTCTGGCGAGAAGGCGAAGCCCGGCATCACCTCCCGCGTGGCATAGAGCTTCAGCAGTTCCTGGGCCATATCCTGTGCCGATTCCTTGACCCGCTGCTTGGCCCGGGACCAATCCTGCGTTCCCAAGCGGCTCAGCGACGGCGGCTCGCCGCTGGATCCGAGGTACCGGCTGACGCGGTCGGCCTGGTCGGTGGGCACGTACAGCATGTCTCCGGCAGCGTACTCCAGCGTCATGTACTCCCGCTCCACGTCGCCTATTCGGACCTTCTTCATGCCGCGGAAGCGGGCGATGCCATGGTCTATGTGCACGGCGTAGTCGCCGGGAGACAGGTCGAGCATGATGCCGCGGCTGGGGGGAACTGGTCTTCTTGCCGGCGGTGGCTGCTTGACGTAGCCGAAGATCTCCACGTCGGTGAACACGGCCAGCTCGGGCGGCATGGCCCAGCCCTCGGGCAGCGAGCCCTGGATGATTGTGACCGAGCCGCGCAGGGGCACCTGTTCTATGTTCAGGAGCGGGGAGGCCAGGATGTCTTCGTCCTGGAGCGCTTCGCTGATGCGGGGTGCCTGCTGGGAGACGATGAGCACACGGTACCCCTCTCCAGTCAGTTTTCTGGTCTCGGCCACGAAGGGCTTCAGTTGGCCGCCGAAGCTGGGCAGGGAGGTGAACATGGTGGTGTCGGCTCCACTGCCGGGCGGAGACCACTTGTTCAACGTCAGCAGGTGCCTGGCGCGGCGGACCTGCGTCGAGAAATCGGAGTAGCTGAGATGGGAGTCCGAAGCTTCCTCGCCCTCCTCGGCTATTGCCTCAGGTCCATCCAGGGCGGCCTCGATGCCTTCGGCATCTGACTGGATCACCAGGGAATCGTTCGGCAGGTAGGTCATGAGCGTATCGGTGGCGGGCCAGGCGGTCTCGGCGGCGGCGACTATCTCTACGGAGGGGACCGTTCTCAGCGAGCGCTGCGTCTGGGGATCGAAGAGGCGGATGCTCTCAGCGCGGTTCCCCAGCAGCTCGATCCTCACCGGCAGCTCGCTGTTGGGTGGGAAGACGTCGAGGATACCGCCGCGGTGGCTCATGGTGCCCGGCACCTCCACGAGGTGCTCGCGGCGGTATCCCATCTTGCTCCACCTGGAGAGCGTCTCCATGAGGCTGATCTGGTCGCCCTGCCTGATCTCATGGCGGCTGGCGGCGAAGTCGGTGAGGGACACGGTCCGCGCCGCCGCGGCGGCGGCGGAGGCCACGACGATGGGACCGAGCGCGCCGCGCTGGGCGGCGGTACTCGTCCCGGCCAGCGCGGTCAGCACCTTCAGCCGCTGCTGGTGGTGGAAGGGGTCCTTTCTCCGGCCTTCGCTGTCTTCGGGCAGCAGGAGGACGGTGGACTGGGCGTCGCACCAGGTGAGCAGTTGCTCGTAGAACTGCCGGGCTTCCTGTGCGGTGGGCACGACTACAAGCGTCGGGAGACCCAACTCGCGGTGCAGCGCGGCCACGAGATAGGGCTGCGCTGCGGTGGCAGCTGCCGCGGCCTGTTCGCCCGATCCCAGCCGCAGGTCACGGACGAGGCGGCTGCAGGCGGGCGCTTCACTGGCCAGCTTGGTGAGAAACGACAGATTCACCGATTTCCGCCCAAACACAATTGGGGCTAGCTCAGGGAGACTAGCCCTGCCGATCGCGTATCTGTTCAGATTGTAGAGTAGAGCGGGTGGGGAGGCAAACTCGGCGAAGTGGGAGGTCAGGTCACGGACCTGACACTCACAAGACGGCACCGAACTGTATTGGTTCCGAAGGGCGGGAAAACGTATTGACCTTGTGTAAGGTATTGTGTAGTCTATTCGCTATGAATGGGTGCGGAGGAGTCAGATGCCCAAGAAGGTGATACAAGTCCCCATAGATCCCGAGTTGCTGGCAGCGCTCGATCAGCTTTCCAGGAAGCGACGCAAGGCCAGGGCGGAGCTAATCCGCGATGCTTGTCAACAATACTTGGTAGGGATTCAGAACGAAGAGATGGACAGGCGCTATAAGGATGGCTACGAGGCTGTGCCCGATGACCCGCAGGTGGGTGAAGCCCAGGCAGAAGTGACCAGCCAGGTTCTGCCGCAGGAGTCATGGTAAGGTGAGGCGCGGCGAGATATGGTGGGTGGAACTGCCTCCACCCGTGGGCAAACGCCCGGCGCTGCTGCTCTCGAGAGATTCGGCCTACAAGGTCAGGACTTCCATTACTGTAGCCATGGTCACCCGGACTGTCCGGAATATCCCCGTGGAGGTGCTGATAGGGCCGGAGGAAGGCATGCCGGTAGAGTGCGCCGTGAATCTGGACAACATCCTGACGATTCCCAAGTTCAGATTGAAGCAGCGGATCACGGTTCTTCCCTCAACCAAGATGGCCGCCGTGGCCAAGGCCATCGTCTTCGCTCTTGACCTGAGAGTTTGACGCCAGTCTGACTGCACAGGCCGGCGCTTCACTGGCCAGCTTCCTGAGAAATGAGAGATTCACCGATTTCCGCCTAAACGCAATCGGGGCTGGCTCCGTGAGACCAGCCCTCACGACTATATGGCTGTTCAGATTCTAGGGGATGCAGCAGGGGGAGGCAACATTCCAAGTTGTGAAGGAAGGGGGAGTATTAGGCGTAAAGGACGAAGGATGAGGGAGGTGTCCGCCTCAGGCGGACCGGAGGTCTGGCGGTGTCCCCCGCATCCCCGATCGCGGGCCCAGGCGAGGGCCAGCTGAATGTAACCCTCTCAAGCTTCCCAAAAAGTTCGCGTTTCGCTATGATATTACGCATTATGTCTATAGAGGTGCAAAGCAAATGAAGAGCGATGTCGTCAAGAAGGGTATCGAGCGGGCGCCGCACCGGGCACTCCTGCGGGCTCTGGGGTGCAGCGACAAGGACCTGGAGCAGCCGTTCGTCGGGATCATCAACAGCTTCAGCGAGGTTGTTCCCGGCCATATTCGTCTGGACACCATAGCGGAGGCGGTGAAGAGCGGCGTGCGCGCGGCCGGCGGCACGCCCTTCGAGATGAACACTATCGCTGTCTGCGACGGCATCGCCATGAACCACCCCGGCATGCGGTTCAGCCTGCCCAGCCGTGAGCTGATCGCCGATTCGGCGGAGATACTGGCCCAGGCACATGCCTTCGATGCTCTGGTCTTCATCCCCAACTGCGACAAGGTGATCCCGGGCATGCTTATGGCGGCGGTGCGGCTCAACGTCCCGGCCATCTTCATAAGCGGCGGCCCCATGCTGGCCGGGCGCCTGCACGGCCAGCCCGTGGACGTCAACAGCGTCTTCATGGCTGTAGGCAAAGCGGCCCAGAAGAAGATGACCCGGGCGGAGCTCACTGAACTGGAGAAAGCCGCCTGCCCGGGCTGCGGGAGCTGCGCGGGCATGTTCACCGCCAACACCATGAACTGCCTGACCGAGGCCTTGGGCATGGCCCTGCCGGGGAACGGCACCATCCCGGCCGTGGACACCAGGCGTGTCCAACTGGCCCGCGAGGCGGGCCTGGCTGTCATGCGGCTTCTTCGGGAAGGACTGCGCCCCCGGGACATCGTCACCAAGGCCGCCATCTATAACACGTTTGTGGTCGACACGGCGCTGGGCGGCAGCACCAACTCCATCCTCCATCTCATGGCCATCGCCCACGAAGCGGGCGTCGAGTTCTCGTTGCGCACTGTCGATGAGATCAGCCGCAAGACACCTCACCTCTGCAAGATAAGCCCTGCGAGCGAGTACCGCATCGAAGACCTGGACCGGGCGGGCGGCATACCGGCTGTCATGAAGGAAGTGAAGAAACACCTTGACCTTGGCGTCAAGAGGGTCTCCGGCCTGTCTCTGGCGGAGGAGCTGGCGGCGGCCAGGAATCAGAATGCCGATGTCATCCGTCACGCCTCGGCTCCCTATTCGCCGCGGGGCGGCCTCTCGGTGCTCTTCGGCAACCTGGCGCCCGAAGGGGCGGTGGTGAAGAGTGCCGCCGTGGCGCCGGACATGATGGTGCACCGGGGACCGGCGAAGGTGTTCAACTCGGAGGACGAGGCTACGAAGGCCATCATGAAGGGGACCATCAAGGCCGGCCAGGTGGTGGTGATACGGTACGAAGGGCCGCGGGGCGGACCGGGCATGCCCGAGATGCTCACGCCGACTTCGATGCTGAGTGGGATGGGCATGGACAGCAAAGTGGCGCTGATCACCGACGGGCGATTCTCCGGAGCCACCCGCGGATCGGCCATCGGGCACGTTTCGCCGGAGGCCGCCGCGCGCGGACCTATCGCCGCCGTTCGGGACGGTGATATAATATCGATTGATATACCCAAGTGCAGGCTGGATGTAGAGCTTTCGAAAGCCGAGATCAAAGCCCGGCTGGCGGACCTGCCTCCCTTTAAGCCCAAGGTGACCACCGGTTACCTCAGGCGCTATTCCGAGAAGGTGAGCTCAGCAAGCACAGGGGCAGTCTTTGTATCTTGAACGGAGGAAGCATGGCGTTGACCGGTGCTCAGATCGTCTTTGAGAGCCTCGTCAGGGAGGGTGTGGAGGTCATCTTCGGCTTCCCCGGAGGAACGGTGCTGCCGTTCTACGACACGCTGCCCCAGTACCCACAGATCCGCCACGTGCTGGTGCGCCATGAGCAGGGAGCGGCTCATGCCGCCGATGCCTATGCGCGGGCTACGGGCCGGCCCGGCGTCTGCGTGGCGACCTCTGGGCCCGGGGCCACGAACCTGGTTACCGGCATCGCCACGGCGCACCTCGATTCCTCACCTGTCATAGCCATCACCGGACAGGTGGCCCGTCCCTACATCGGCAAGGACGCCTTCCAGGAGATCGACATCACTGGAATCACCCTGCCCATTACCAAGCACAACTACGTCGTCATGAGGGCGGACGAGCTGGCCATCACTCTCAAAGAGGCCTTCTACCTGGCCACCACTGGTCGGCCGGGCCCGGTGCTGGTCGACATCCCCCGTGACGTGTTCGTTGAGCAGGCTGACTTCCAGTATCCGGCCAAGGTCGACCTGCCGGGCTACAAGCCCGTCCTCAAAGGACATCCGGCCCAGATCAAGAAGGCGGCCCGCCTCATCAACCAGGCCCAGCGCCCGCTGATCATTGCGGGAAGGGGCGTGACTATCTCCCGGGCGTTTGACGAGCTCAGACAACTGGCAGAGAAGGCGCAGATTCCTGTGATCACCACGCTGCTGGGGATAAGCTCCTTCCCGGGCAACCATATCCTGAGCCTGGGGATGCTGGGCATGCATGGCATGGCTTTTGCCAACCTGGCGGTGGACGAGTCGGACCTGATCGTAGCCGTCGGCATGAGGTTCGACGACCGCGCCACCATGAAGGCCCAGGCCTTCGCCTCCAAGGCCCGCATCATTCACATCGACATCGATCCCGCCGAGATCGGCAAGAATATCAAGGTTGACGTGCCTATCGTGGGGGACGCGAAGACGATTCTGCACGATTTGAACGAAGAGGTGGTAAGCCAGGCCCGGGTGGAATGGATCAACCAGATAGATCACTGGCGCCATGAGCATCCATCGCTGGCCATCCGCGGCGGGGAAGAACTGCTGCCGCAGTTCGTCGTCCACAGCATCTGCGAAGCGACCGACGGCAACGCCAAGGTGGTCACGGGGGTGGGACAGCACCAGATGTGGACGGCCCAACACTACTGCTTCCGGAAGCCCAACAGCCTCATCTCTTCGGGTGGCCTGGGAACCATGGGGTTCGAGCTGCCGGCGGCGATTGGGGTCAAGATCGGCTGCCCGGATGAAACGGTGTGGTGCATGGCAGGCGACGGCAGCCTGCAGATGACGATACAGGAACTGGCAACTGCGGCGCAGGAAAGGGTGGCCATCAAGATAGCCATCATGAACAACGGTTACCTGGGGATGGTGCGGCAGTGGCAGGAGTTCTTCTTTGGGAAGCGCTATGTGGCCACGCCCCTCTCCGGCCCCGATTTCGTGAAGATCGCGGAAGCCTATGGCATTCCTGCCACGAGGGTGAAGAAGAGGACCGAGGTCATGCCGGCCATTCAGAAGGCCATGGAGCACCCTGGGCCGTTCTTGATCGACTTCGTGGTGGAGCCCGAAGAGAACGTTTATCCGATGGTGCCCCCGGGGGCGGCCTTCTGCGAGCAGCTTGAGTGTCCGAGGCGGAAAGCGGTAGTCCCGGGCACGAACCGGGTGTCGGAATGATTCCACGCGGCTGCGAGGGCTTGACAATTGAGGTTCCCGTGCCGCGCCTCGCGGGTCATTGTGGGCGCATCGCAATACGTCCCTACACAATCGCCCAGGGGCGCAGCCCCTCTGCGTTATTCATCATTCCCCCTTTGTCGAAGATTCGCCTCAGGAGAGTCGAAGATTCGCCTCAGGAGAATCGAAGATCCGTCTCAGGCGGGCCAAAGGGTGACACATGGGGATTGGCCCTGGGGGACGGAGTGGTGGGCACGGCCCGTCCTTGCTGCTTTCGCAGGAATGACAAATTGTATCTTTCAACAAGAGGGTGATATCCATGACCTCTGACAAGCATATTCTGGTGGCCCTGGTCAATGACCGCCCTGGCGTGCTTAACCGCGTGGCCAGCATGCTGCGCCGGCGCGGCTTCAACATCGATAGCATCGCGGTCGGTCACACGGAGAAGGAGGGGATCTCCCGCATGACCATTGTGGTGGGGGGTGATGCCTCCACGATCGAGCAGGCCAGGAAGCAACTGGACAAGGTCATTGATGTCATCAAGCTCTACGATATCACCGACGAGAGCGTCGTGGACCGGGAACTGGCCCTGATAAAGGTGAAGGCGACGCCGGCCACCCGCAGCGAGATCATTCAGATTGTCGATATCTTCCGGGCTAACATTGTGGACGTAGCTGCGGATTCGCTGATCGTGGAGGTCACGGGCGACGAGGACAAGCTATCGTCTCTGCTGAAGCTGCTCAGCGCCTTCGGTATCAAGGAGATCGCCCGCACTGGGCGGCTGGCCATGACGCGCGGCACGCCCCCCGCCTAGCGGGCATTCGTGGCATGCATGAGCTGAACAGAAAACCTCGTAGAGCTCGATGAGCCCCTGCTGGCGGCGTGCGGAGCCCATCTTCATTGTCCCATCGCCAAACAACCTGGCCTTCATGTGGCGAATAATCCAGTTCTCTTCCGCTTCGGGATGGTTCTCATAGAGGCTGAGGCATATATCCCGCAGCCATCCCTGATCCGAGGCGTCTGCCCAGGAGAAACAGAAGGGCAGGATCACATTCACGATCATATCCCGGGCGCGGCTCCTTCCGATCAGGGCCGGGCGCCAGCCGGACGCGGCGCCGAAGTCGGTGTGCGAGGCCCAGTAGCCGCTGACGTGAACCCGCAATGATTCCTCCATGTTCTCCTGCACTTCTGCCAGGGGAAGCCGGTCCAGAAGCGACAGCGCGGCTTTCAGCGGCCTGCCTTGGAAACGGGTAAGCAGGTGGCTGGCTGCCACGATGCGCCGTGTAGGCGAATTCTCGGGCCTGACACCGTGAAAGCGCCAATCCGAGATGCTCATGGCCTGTCTGCCGCCGTAGCGCGCCCAGATCCTTTGCAGTTCCTCCGCGCCATTGTCTGAGTCCCCTGTGTGCTCCGTGTCGATCAGCCGGCGCTGTAGCGGCAATAGCCCGGCGGTGCCCAGCAGCAATGCCTGGATTCGCAGATGGTCTCCCCGCCTCGCGGCCTCCTCAAGCGCCTTCACAGGCAGCAGCCGGGCCAGCCGGGTGAAGGGCTCCTTGTTCTGCGAGTAGCCGAACGACCTCATCAATCCCGCATACAAGACCTGGTCCGGGTCCTCATTGGCCAAGGCGGCGGCGAACCCTCTGGCTTTGCGGCGGAACCGCTCGTCTCCCGCCTGTTCGGCCAGTCGCATGACGCTCTCTTCACCGTGGCGGAGGAAGGCTTGATAGCAGGGTTGCTCCCCGAAGGGCGGTTGACATAATCCGTGCCCCCATTCCTGTGATGCGACGTCGAGAGTCTGGGAGAGGGCCAGAACAGGGATGTACCTGCCGCTGGAGAGGCGGCTCCGTTCGGCGCCGCCGGACCGCAGGGCCACGTGCAGTATGACCCGGTCGTAGTTTGGATCCCTGTGATGGCCATGGGCTTGCCAGTCGCGGGCGTCGATGTGGAGTTCCACATCTCCCTTCGTGGGGGTGGAGCCGTTGAAGGCGATCAGGGCATCGCGGAAATCTGGCCCGCAGTCGTTGGTTGGCCGGCCTGGGTAGAGCACCTCCACGGTGTCGCCGCCCGCAGTGACCATGGGTTCTCTGCCGGCCGCTTGCTGCTGCCAGACCTGCGCGAGGAAGCTCTCGCTGATGGCTGCCTTCCGGACCATTTCTCCTGGACTCTACACGGTAACGTGTAGGATTGTCAAGAGCCCATTCAGCTAGATCTGTTGGCGGATTCGATGTTCAGATGATTGCTGCCGGCCTAAGCTGCCTCTGCCCAAGCTTCTCGCAGCCAGGTGCGGACCTCATCATCGATGTCCGAGGCGGCGTACAACTCCAAGTGATGGGTGAACCGGCCTGGGGTAGGCTCGACGACTTCCTTCCACCGCGCCGAAAGATCGCGGCGGCGGAGAGAGATTGTGAGCACCAGCGGGGCGTGCCGGCGGCTGAGATACTTCCCGGCCATCCAGGCCCAGGCGAATGCTCTACGCCGCCGGAAGGCGATTTGGCTCTTCGTGACCCGAATGTCCGTCTCGCCGACGGCATCAACGGCACCGCGTACAGCTTCAAAGATGAGTCTGGATTCTTCATGTCCGGCGAAGAAGTCATCCAGTGTCACGAAGCACTCCTGATAGACGGCAAGCCAGCTTGACTCAGTAGAAGGAGCGGAAGCTACTCGGGGCCTTTCTTGGTGGATGATTGCGATTTGTACTCGAACCCCGCCCTCTCGGCCACCATGGTGAGGAGTGTGGCCGAAGCACCGCGGGGCTGGTACATTCCCGTCTCCCACTCGCTGATGGTCTGCTGGCGGGTGCCCAGTTGGTCGGCCATCTCCTGCTGAGTTAGCCCCAAGTGCTGCCGCAGGGCGCGGATGCGTGCAGCATCCCACTGCCGGCGCTTCTTGTCCTTCATCGGTTGAATGGTAGAGGATATGACTTGACTGCGTCAATCAACCCCCTGTCCCCCATTCTTGAGGGGAGAAAAGAAACGCAGAGGGGCTTCGCCCCTCTAGGCACTCCGTAGTCGGTTGTGGGGGCATGGCTTGCCGTGCCCGGCGCACGTCCTCTCCCTCGGTGGGAGAGGGTGAAAGAACCCATCTGGATGTGGGGAAGTCCCTCTTCTCCTGATGCGACTCTTCAATGCACGCCCCATCGGGTGGCACGGGCGAAGCGGAGCTTGCCCGTGATAAGCGGTGGAAATTGGAGGGCCACGCTCTGTCGTGGCGACTGAATCAGTGTTTGAGGGCCGCGAGCACACCTTCCGCTGGCAGCGTGTTCAGGACATGCCCGGCTTCAGCCCATCCCCGCCGCGCGATCCCCACCCCAAACCGCATGAACGGCAGGTGTTCCGTGGCATGAGCATCCGTGCCCAGACACAGCTTCACCCCCAGTTCCCTGGCCCGGAAGATGTGGATGTCTCTAAGGTCCAGGCGGTCCGGCATGGCGTTGATCTCCAGCACGGTGCCCGTCCGGGCCGCGGCGCGGAAGATGGCTTCCATGTCTATGGCTACGGCCTCTCTCACACCCAGCAGCCGGCCTGTGGGGTGCGCGATGATGTCCACGTGCGGGTTCTCCATGGCCTTCACGATCCGCCGCGTCATCTTCTCCTGCTCCTGCCCCATCGCCGAATGAACGGCCGCCACCACGACGTCCATCTCCGCCAGGACCTCGTCCGGCAGGTCCAGAGAACCGTCTGCCCTGATGTCCACCTCGATGCCGGTCAGGATGCGGAAGTCCTTCAGGCTCTCGTTCAGCGTCCTGATCTCGGCTCTTTGCTCCCGGATCCTCGCTTCGTTCAGACCGTGGGCGATGCCAAGTCCCTTGGAGTGATCCGTGATGGCAATATACCGGTAGCCCAGCGCCCTGGCGGCCAGAGCCATGTCCTCGATCGAGTCCCGCCCGTCACTCCAGTTGCTGTGGACGTGCAGATCCCCCTTCACGTCGCGGCGGTCGATCGGCTCGGGCACCTGCTTCGCTTCCGCCAGCTCGATCTCATTGGTGCCCTCGCGGAACTCCGGCGGGATGTACTGCAGTCCCAGCCGACCATAGAAGGCTTCCTCGGTGGCGAACTTCTCTAACTGGCCGGTCCGCGTCACGGTTATGCCGTATTCACTGAGGCTCAAGCCCTGCCGGATGGCCCTCTCCCGCAGGTTGATGTTGTGTTGCTTGCTTCCCGTGAAGTACTGGAGAAGCGAGCCGAACGCGTCGTGCGGCACGACGCGGAAATCCACCTGGAGATTATCCTTGGTCACGATGCTGGCCTTGGTTCCGCCTTTGGCCAGCACTTCTCTTACCTGTGGCAGCTCTGTGAATGCGCGGATCACTGCTTCCGCATCGTCGGCTGTTCCCATGAGATCGATGTCCCCGATCGTCTCCCGGAAGCGCCGCAGGCTTCCAGCGGGCGTCAGGTTGCGCACCGCCGTGCGTTCCTGAAGGGAAGCCATGATGCCCTCCGCCAGCGGCAGCGCCGTGCCGATCGGGATGCGCTGCTCCTTCGTGCGCATGGACTGCAGGCCGCGCAGGATGTTCTCCGCGGTCTTGTCCCCCATGCGGAACAGACTGGCCACCCTGCCGTCGAGGATGGCCTTCTCCAGCTCCTCGATCGAATTCACTCCCAGCTCGGTGGAAAGCCGCATAGCTGTCTTCGGGCCGACGCCGGGCACCTGGAGAAGAGAGATGATGCCCTCGGGAAACTCGGCCCGGAGTTCCTCGTAGTACTTGAGGCGCCCGGTGTCCAGCAGCTCCGCAATCTTCTTCTCGATGGCTTCGCCGATCCCGGGCACTTCCCGCAGCCGGCCTTCGGCCCTTAACTGCGCCAGTTCCACGGGCAGGTGTTCAATGGAGCGGACTGCCTTCTGATAGGCGCGGATCTTGAAGACGCTCTCGCCTTTGAGCTCGAGCAGGTCGGCGATATCCTGGAACACCTTGGCGATCTCGCTGTTGTTCATTTGCCACAGCACTTCTTGTATTTCTTGCCGCTGCCGCAGGGGCAGGGATCGTTGCGTCCCGTCTCTTTGTTTGCGGGGGCTGCGTGCCGCTTGCTCGCCGCGGTCTGCTGCGAGGGTTCTCTCTTGACGATGTTGGCATTGTATATGACGCGAACTACGTCGTGCCTGATGTTGGCCGTGAGGCTCTGGAATAGAGCGTGGCCCTCCTTCTTGTAGGCTACCAGAGGGTCAGCATGTCCGACGGCCTGTAGGCCGATGCCCTGGCGCATGTGTTCCATCATGGTGAGGTGCTCTGTCCACAGATTGTCGAGAACCCGCAGCATGACGAGCCGCTCCAGCATCCGCATGTTCTCCTCGCCCAGTTCTTTCTCCTTGGACTCGTAGAGCGATTCAGCGCAGTTGGTCAGCCTGGCCTCGATCTCCTCCGGCCGGACGCCTGCCAGAGCCTGGGCCGTCATGTCCGGCGGCAGCGCGGGCATGATGCGCTTCACCTCTTCCAGCAGGCCGGCCACATCGGACTGCTCTTTGTCGAAATGCAGGGACACCAGTTCCTGAATCTCCTCCCGGATCATGGACAGGATGTTTTCCTTGAGGTTCGCGCTCTGCAGGATGCGCTTCCTCTCGCCGTAGATGATCTCCCGGTGCTTGTTCACCACGTCATCGTAGTCGACGAGGTGCTTGCGGATCTCGAAATGGAAGCCTTCCACCTTCATCTGGGCGTTCTCGATGACCTTGTTGAACATGGAGAGCTCCAGGGGGTTGTCCTCCTCGCCCATGCCTCCCCACTCCATCAGCCCCTTCACCCGGTCGCCGCCAAAGCGCTTCACGATGTCGTCCTCCATCGACACATAGAAGCGGGAGCTTCCCGGGTCTCCCTGGCGGCCGGCGCGGCCGCGGAGCTGGTTGTCGATCCGGCGGGCCTCGTGGCGTTCCGTGCCGATCACATGCAGCCCGCCTAGGGCCATGACCTGCTGGTGACGCTCGAGCCATTCGTGGAAGGCCTGGCTCTGTTCCAGCATGACTTCGGCGGTGGTCCTTGCGCCTTGCCTCGACTTCTGTCTGGCATCTATCAGGGTCTTGATCTTCTGCAGGACCGCTGGCTTGCCGTCTCTCGCGGCGCACTTCTCGAGTTCCGCCTGGATCTGGCGGGCCTGTTCTTCAACCAGGGACTCGTACGTCCCGAACGTCTGCTGCAGCACCTGTTCCTGGCGCTTGATGTCCTCCCCTATTTCAGCGATGCGTGCCTCATCCTGCTCGGTGTATGCTTCGGCATAGTCGCGCCGCCTCCTCATGATGGCGCCCTCTTGCGCGGCGACGGCGTCCTTGATGCGCCTGAGATTGTCGAGGAGATCCTGTGGCCACTCCTTGACTATGCCCTGCTCTTTCAAGAAGGCGATTCCCTGATTGATGAATTGCAGGGTTCCTGCGAGCACGCGCTGGTTGACGTCATCGTATGGCCTGTAGGTTGGCAGCTCCCCGCCCAGGATAATGTCCACGCCCCGCCCGGCCATGTTGGTGGCTACCGTGACCATGCCCGGCCTGCCGGCCTGGGCGATGACGTAGGCTTCTTTCTCATGGAGCTTGGCATTGAGCACTTCATGCTTAATGCCCCTCCGCGTCAGCATGTCGCTGAGGCGCTCTGAGGTCTCGATGGAGGTCGTGCCGATAAGCACCGGGCGCTTCTCGGCATGGAACTTCTCCACTTCGTTGCATACAGCCTTGAACTTGGCTTCTTCGGTCCTGTAGATCTGGTCGGGGTAGTCCTCGCGGATCATCTCTCTGTGGGTCGGAATGACCACCACTTCCAGCTTGTATATCTTGGCGAACTCCTCGGCCTCAGTCACCGCCGTGCCGGTCATGCCGGCCAGCTTCCGGTAGAGGCGGAAGTAGTTCTGGAAGGTGATGGTGGCCAGCGTCACCGACTCCCGCTGCACCTTGACCCTTTCCTTGGCCTCGATAGCCTGGTGCAGCCCTTCTGAGTAGCGGCGGCCGGGCATCATGCGGCCGGTGAACTCATCAACGATAATCACCTCGCCGTTCTTCACCACGTAGTCCTTGTCCCTCTTGAACAGCACGTGCGCCTTAAGGGCGCTGTCGAGGTAGTGGGTCAGGGCGTAGTTGCTGGGATCGTAGAGGTCAGGCCCTTTGAGTAACCCCTCCTTCCTCAGTGCGGCTTCCATCTTGGCGATGCCGCTGTCCGTGATCGACACGGCCCGGTCCTTCAGGTCCACGGTGTAGTCCGTGTCTTTCACCAGCATGGGCACCAGGCGGGCGAATATCTGGTACTTCTGCGCCGATTCCTCGGCGGCACCGCTGATGATGAGGGGAGTACGGGCCTCATCGATGAGGATGTAGTCCACCTCGTCCACGATGGCGTAGTTGAGAGGCCGCTGCACGCACTGACTGAGATCCAGCACCATGTTGTCGCGGAGGTAGTCGAAGCCGAACTCGTTGTTCGTACCGTAGGTGATGTCGGCCTGGTAGGCCTGCTTGCGTGACACGGGTTTGAGGTGCCGCCAGCGCTGGTCTTCGGCCTCGTGCTGCGGGTCGTATTGAAAAGAAGCGTCGTGCTGAATGCAGGCTACCGTCAGGCCTAGTGCGTGATATATCGGCCCCATCCAGTGGCAGTCGCGCTTGGCCAGGTAGTCGTTGACGGTGACTAGGTGGCAGCCCTCACCGGTGATGGCGTTGAGATACTGGGGCAAAGTAGCCACGAGGGTCTTGCCTTCGCCGGTCTTCATCTCGGCGATCTTACCCTGGTGGAGGACAATGCCGCCCATGAGTTGCACATCGAAGTGGCGCTGGCCGATGGTCCGCCGGCCCGCTTCACGGACGGCGGCAAAAGCCTCCGGCAGCAGGTCATCGAGCTTCTTTCTGTCCCGGTACCGGGCTTTGAACTCGTCGGTCTTGGCCCGCAGTTCGGCGTCGGTGAGCCGCTGGAATTCGGGCTCCAGGGAGTTGATCTTGGCTACGAGGGGTTGCAGCCGCTTGATCTCACGCTCATTGGAATCGAGAAGGCCATCCAGCCACTTGAGCATGTCTCCTCTTACTCAAACATGGCGCCCATGGAAAGGCCGGTGTGAATGCGATGTATGGCCTCCCCGAGGAGCGGCGCCATCGAAAGGACGGTTATCTTCTTCACCTTCTTGTTGGCCGGGACCGGCACGGTGTCGGTTACTACCACTTCCTTAACCGGGCTGGACTGGATCTTCTCTGGAGCATTCCCGGAGAGTATCGGATGGGTGCAGCAGGAGTACACCTCTCTTGCTCCCTGCTCCAGCACTGCGTTGACGGCGCCAACGAGCGATCCTCCGGTGTCGATCTCGTCGTCCAGGGTCAGGGCGCGCATCCCCTTGACATCGCCGATGACGTTTAGGGTGACGGCCTTGCTCGTATTGCCGATGCGGCGTTTCTCGACAATGGCCAGGGGCGTGTTCAGCCGGTCAGCGAGGTCACGGGCTCTCTTCGAGATGCCGATGTCGGTGGCCACCACCACCAGGTTGTCCAGCTTCTTCTCTTTGAAGTGGCGTGTGAAGAGGTGAAGCGCAGTCAACTCATCGACTGGTATCTGGAAGAAGCCCTGGATCTGTCCGGCGTGCAGGTCCACGGTCAGCAGCCTGTTGGCCCCGGCCACGGTGAGAAGGTCAGCGATGAGCCTGGCCGTTATCGGCACACGGGGCTGGTCCTTCTTGTCTGTCCGCCCATAGCCGTAGTACGGGACTACAGCGGTTATCCTGCCTGCGGAAGCGCGCTTGATGGCATCGAGCATGATCAGGAGCTCCATCATGCTCTTATTCACCGGCGAGCAGATGGGCTGGACAACGAAGACATCCCTCTCGCGCACGCTTTCCAGAAGCTTGACGAAGATGTTCTCGTTTGGGAACTCCGTCACTTCCGCTTTGCCCAGCGGAATGCCCAGGTACTCGCAAATGCCCTGCGCCAGAGCCGGATGCGCATTTCCCGTGAAGACCTTGAGCTCGTCAACCATCGGTTCCTCCTCAGAGAACTGCTGCGGTAATCAGTATAGCACTTAGCCTTTAGCGGTGACAGTAGACAGGGAATGGCTGTCGGCCGGCACAGGTCCCGGAATCTCCGCCGTCTCGTCCCTCATTATGACCCATGCCTGCATGAGGACGGGCTGGGTTCACCCGCCTCATCACGGCCCGCGAATGTCGGGGGTCGTCGGCCATGGGCTGTGAGCGTAGAGCTTGGGATTTGGGATTTCAAGCTTCGGGGATTCGCCCCGCAAGCGCTCCGGAGGTCTATGCTTCGATCATGCACGGGTCGGAGTCTTCCCCGTGGAGGCTAACCTGGCTGCAGAATAACCACCCCCAAACGTAGAGGGACTCCGTTTCGATGCGGAGTCCCTCTCGATCCGACCACGAAGGCTATCTGGCTAGTCGATGAGCCCCTTGAAGCGCTCATCCCTCTGGTGGAACGCTTCCTTGGCGCTCCCAGTGTCTCTTCTCTGCTTGAAGAAGTTGAACTCGTCGGATTCCCAGCGCAGGTTGGTGAACAGGGTGTGGGAAATGTAGCCGGGGATGAAGTCCGCGATGAGGCCGATCCTGTCGTAGATGAGATGGCGGGTGGCTTTGCCTATGGCGATGCCGTCGCGCGGCAGGAGGGTAATGGCTTTGGCCAGCTTCATAACCTCCTCGTCCAGCTTGTCCGGCGGGACCGACTTGGTGACCAGGCCGATCTCTGCCGCTTCCTTCCCAGTGATCGTCCGGCCGGTGAGCAGCAGGTCAAGCGCCCTCTTCATGCCGACATGATAGATAAGGTGAGTGATGCCGAACACGCCGCTGCCGGCGAAGCCCAGACGCTGCTCGGTCAGACCGAGCTTGGCATCATCGGCCGCGATGGCGAAGTCGGTCAACAGCGGGAAGTAGACGCCGCCACCGATGCACCAGCCGTGAAGCTGGGCGATGGTGATCTTCTGGTTCAGGAAGACATGCATCATGTTGTCGTCCATCCCCATCTTGTCATACTTCAGGCGGATCCTCTGGCTAGGCCTGCGTTCGTCCTTCTTGGTGCCGAACCCGTAGAGGAAGCCTACCTTGGTCAAATCATGACCGACGGTGAAGGCCTTGCCCGAACCCTTGAGGATGATCACCTTCACGTCGTCGTCGTCTTCCGCCCTCTGGAAAGCATCCCAGACTTCCTTGGCGTCCTCGCCCCGCCCCAGCCACTGGAAGGCGTTGTACTTGTCCGGCTTGTTCAGGGTGATGGTAGCGATGTGGTCCTTGGCTTCGTAGAGAATGTACTTGTATTCCATATTCCTCCTTTAGCTATTCTCCTATGTCAAGCACTGCCGCACGGTGCGGTGTGCCCCTGTCCACAGCGGCTCTATCCCAAAGGTGCAGGCCTGCGTGTGCAGGCAGTTCAGCCCTCTCCATACCGCATGTTAAATGGCACCTTATCGCCAATGCCTCTCCTTACTGCTTCACTACTATGTTGACCAGTCTCTTCGGAACGTAAATGACCTTCTCTGGCTGCTTCCCGCCGAGAAAGCCGTTCACTCTGGGTTGCGACAATGCCATTTCCTTGGCTTCGCTCTCCGTGATCGAAGCCGGCACCTCGACCTTGTCCCTCACCTTGCCGTTGATCTGGATCACCAGGGTGACCTGTTCTTCAGCGGCCAGATCCTTGTCCCAGGACGGGAACCTCTGATTGTGTATGCTGTATGGGTGGCCGGTTCTCACCCACAACTCTTCGGCCAGGTGCGGGGCTACTGGCGCCAGCATGAGGAGCAGAGCATCGATCGCCTCCCGCCAGGACGAGGCGTCGGCCAGCCGTTCCGCCTGAACCTTGCCCAAATGATTGGTCATTTCCATCAGCAGCGCCAGCATGGTGTTGTAGCGGAACTTCTCCAGGTCATCCGTCACCCTCTTGATGGTCTTATGGGTGATATGCCTCAGCTCCTTGACGGTGCTTTGGTCAGCGGCCACCTCGGGAAGGGGTTTCTCCTCGCCCTGCAGCACGAGGTTCCACACGCGGTTGAGCCAGCGGGAGATGCCGTTGATGCCGCTGTCATCCCACTCGCCCCCCTGGTCCCAGGGCCCGATGAACATCAGGTAAGCGCGGACAGTGTCGGCGCCCAGTTCGGCCACGTAGTTGTCCGGGTTCACCACGTTGCCGCGTGACTTGCTCATCTTGTGCCGGTCGGCGATTATGGTGCCCTGATTGAAGAGACGCGTGAACGGCTCATCGAACTTCACCAGTCCCAGATCCCGGATGGCCTTCACGAAGAAACGGGCGTAGAAGAGGTGCATCACGGCGTGCTCGGCGCCGCCGGTGTACTGATCCACCGGCATCCAGTAGCTGACTTTCTCCGGGTCGAAGGGGCCATGATCATACTTGGGGCTGGCATAGCGCAGGAAGTACCATGAGGAACACATGAACGTGTCCATGGTATCGGTCTCGCGCTTCGCCGGCGCGCTGCACCGGGGGCATTGCGTCTCCACGAAGGATTTGCAGTATTTCAGCGGCGACTCGCCGGTCGGCTTGAAGTCGGCGTCCGGCGGTAGCAGCACGGGCAGGTCCTTCTCAGGCACTGGCACGATGCCGCAGCGGTCGCAGTAGATCATCGGTATCGGCGCACCCCAGTAGCGCTGGCGGGAGATCAGCCAGTCCCGCAAGTGATAGCTCACCGTGTGCTTCCCATACCCTTGGCTTTGGGCGTAGTCCGTGATAGCCTTCATCGCCTTCTCGCTCGGCATGCCGTCGAACTGCCCGGAATTGACCATGATGCCTGCTTCGACGTAGGCCTCCGCCAGCTCACCGCCCGTGTAACCCGGCGGTGCAATGACGGTGCGGATCGGTATGCCGTACTTCTTGGCAAAGGCGAAGTCCCGCGTGTCATGCGCGGGAACAGCCATCACGGCGCCCGTGCCGTAGCTCAGCAATACGTAGTCGGCGATCCAGATGGGCACCTTCTCGCCGTTCAGCCTGTTCGTCGCGTAGGCCCCGATGAAGACCCCGGTCTTCTCCTTCTCGGTGGACAGACGTTCAACGTCCGTCTGGCGCCTGGATTGGGCGACATACTCCTCGACCTGTCTCACGCGGTCAGGGGTGGTGAGCTTCCTCACCAGCGGGTGCTCGGGGGCCAGCACCATGAAGGTCACGCCGAATACGGTGTCGGGCCGCGTGGTGAACACGCGGATCTCCTTCTCTTCGACCCCGGGATAGTCCAAACCGAAGGAAAGCTCCGCTCCCTCGCTGCGGCCCACCCAGTTCTTCTGCATGATCTTGATCCGCTCCGGCCACTGCAGGCCGGTGTGGTCGAGGAGTTCTTCAGCGTAGCGCGTAATGCGGAAGAACCATTGCTCGCGGTCCTCTCTGGTGACGGCGGTGCCGCATCGCTCGCACTTGCCACCCTCCACTACCTGCTCGTTGGCGAGGACCGTCTGGCAGCTCGGGCACCAGTTCACCGGCGCCTTGGCGCGGTAGGCCAGGTCAGCTTGATAGAGCTTGAGAAAGAACCATTGCGTCCATTTGTAGTACTCCGGGACGCAGGTGATGACCTCCCGGTTCCAGTCGTAGCAAGACCCCATCGTCTTCAACTGGCGCCGCATGTTCTCGATGTTCTGCATGGTCCACGTGAGTGGGTGGACCTTCCTCTTGATAGCGGCGTTCTCGGCCGGGAGGCCGAAGGCATCGAACCCCATGGGGTGGAGGACATTGTAGCCCTGCATGCGTTTGAAGCGCGCGTGGGCGTCGGACGGGGCCATGGCGTACCAGTGACCGATGTGGAGGTCCCCCGAGGTGTATGGGAACATGGTGAGCGCGTACCACTTGGGACGGCTCTTGTCTTCGGTTACCTCGTAGATGCGGTCAGCGGCCCACTTCTGCTGCCACTTGGGCTCGATTTCCGATGGAACGTACTTGGGAACCATTATTGACGTTTAGTTTATCAGAAACCGCTCGCTTTGGTAAAGGAAAGGAACCGAGTCTTCCCGAGTCCCATTCGTGCGGGCGGGAGCGGCGCCTGGCCGCGCCATTGTTCAACCGGCCCACTCTTGGGGCATAGTTGATTGCCCCGAGGGCTTAAGGCCCTCTGGACGCCGCGGCTCCAGGTTCGCCTCGGGGGGATCACTCCCGCGGAGTCTGAGCCCGCAGAGGCGGCGCGTGGGAACATACTCATCTTGGTAAAGAAAGGAAGCGGGTCTTCCCGGGCCTGCTCGTGCGGGCGGGAGCGGCGCCTGGCCGCGCCATTGTTCAACCGGCCCACTCTTGGGGCATAGTTGATTGCCCGGAGGGCTGAAGTCCCCCTGGGTGCCGCGGCTCCAGGTTCGCCTCGTGAGAGTCGCTCCCGCGGAGTTTGAACCCGCGGAAGCAGGGCTGGCGCACGCCTTCAATGGCAGCGTCGCAGCGGTCTCGCATGAAACGGGCGAGGGGGGGGGGGGGGGGGGGGGGGGGGGGGGGGGGGGCG
>JAUCPZ010000180.1 GCA_030372995.1 Dehalococcoidia bacterium | reverse complement strand
CACATCGTGGGCATAATCGGCCCCAACGGCGCCGGCAAGACCAGCACGCTTAACTGCATCAACGGGTTCTACCGCGCCCAGCATGGGGAAATCTACTTTCGGGACAAGAGGATAACGAAGTTGCGGCCGGATGCAGTGGCCAAACTGGGCATCAGCCGCACCTTCCAGAACATACAGCTTTACACCGGTCTGAACGTAGTGGACAACCTGATGGCAGCCAGGCACTTCGTGTTCAAAGCTACCTGGATCGAGAATGCCCTGTACTACGGACGGACTCACAGCGAAGAGGTCAAACAGCGCTGGGCGGTTGAGGAGATAATCGAGTTCCTGGAGCTCGAGCGCTACAGGAAATCAGTGGTGGGCACCCTGCCATACGGAATCCGCAAGCGTATTGATCTGGGGCGCGCGCTGGCGCAGGAGCCTAAGCTGCTGCTTCTGGATGAACCCATGGCGGGGATGAACATGGAAGAGAAGGAGGACATGGCCCGGTACATCCTCGACGTGCAAGAGGAGAAAGGCATCACGATAGTGCTCATTGAGCATGACATGGGCGTGGTGATGGATATCACCGACAAGGTCGTGGTGCTCGATTTCGGCCGGAAGATAGCTGAGGGGCCGCCGGAGGCGGTGAAGAAGGACCCTGTAGTGATCAAGGCATACCTTGGTGAGGAGACGGGCGCTCCCGTCTGAAAAGGTGATCGGCGATGGCGATGCTGCAGTTGAACAACGTTGAGGTCAGGTACATGGACGTCATCCTGGTGCTCAGGGGAGTGTCCATGGAGGTGGAGAAGGGCAGCGTGGTGGCGCTGCTGGGCAGCAACGGCGCCGGCAAGACGACCACGCTGCGCGCCATCTCCGGCCTCCTGAAAGGCCAGGACGGGAGAGTCACTGATGGCAGCATCGTGTTTGAAGGGAAGAGGATAGAGAACGGTGACCCCGAGTGGATAGCGAGGCAGGGCATCATCCAGATCCTCGAAGGGCGGCGGACCCTGGTCCACCTCAACGTCGAGGAGAATCTGAAGGCAGGGGCGTACCTTGCCGGAAATGGCTCGAACGTGAAGCGTGACCTGGACATGGTATACAGTTACTTCCCGGTTCTGAAGGACTTGCGGAACCGGACGGCCGGCTACCTGTCCGGTGGGGAGCAGCAGATGCTCGTGGTGGGGAGGGGGCTGATGTCTCACCCCAAGCTGATGCTGGTGGACGAGGCGTCGCTCGGTCTTGCCCCGCTACTGGTCGAGGAGATCTTCCAGATACTGAAGAGGATCAACGAAGAGGAGAAGGTGTCCATCTTGCTGGTGGAACAGAATGCCAGGGCGGCATTGGCTTTGGCCCATCATGGGTATGTCATGGAAAACGGGCGGATTGTGCTCGACGACACCGGTGAGCGCCTGAGAGGCAACGCCGATATCCGCGAGTTCTACATGGGTTTGAGCACCGTCGGTGAGACGAAGAGCTACCGGACTGTCAAGCATTACAAGAGAAGGAAGCGCTGGCTGGGCTGACGCAGCGTCAGCGGGCCACTCGGCACTGAGGCAGAACACGAAGATGGGATGGCAGGTGACCGCAACTACAGTAAATTGTGAGTACGTCACTGATCTGGCCACGATCATGGTGCAGCCCGATGGCACGGCGAAGTGCTCGTTCGTCAACCGCTACAGCAAGACCACCGATGGCAAGAAGAGGCTGAAGAAGTGCCAGTGGCCGGACTGTCCGCTCGTCAAGGAGTTCAAAGAGAAGGCGTTGACCCTGTGAGTGGTGCGGGCGGGGGGCGCCTACGGCAAAGTTCTGTCCGGGGTACGAAGGAGGCGGGGGAATGTTCATCCGTGACGTGATGACAACCAATGTGGTCACTATTCCCAGCACGACGTCGCTGGCTGATGCCAGGAGAATCATAGAGGCGCACCGCATCCGCCGGTTGCCGGTGGTGGACAAGGGCAAACTGGTCGGCATCGTGTCTCGGGACACACTGGACAAAGCGGGGCCGTCGAAGCTGACGACCTTTAGCATACATGAACTGAGCTATCTGCTCTCCAAGGTTACTGTGAGAGAAGTAATGAAGAGAGAGGTGCTCACGGTGCCTCCGGATGCGACCATTGAGGAGGCGGTGACGCTGGCCCAGTCGCGCAAAGTGGGCGCCCTGGTTGTGGTGGAAGACGGGCGGGTCGTGGGGATAGCCACGACGAACGATATCTTCTACAAGATTGTCAACCCCTTGCTCGGCATCGACCAGCCGGGCGTGCGGTTCTCCGTCCGGAAGTGGCGCGACATAGCAGACCTCCAGAAGATGCTCGACGTCACCGCCCGTTTCAATCCGGAGATCTCGACCCTGTATGCCATGAAATCGCCGGAGACAGGGGAGAACGAGGTGATCGCTCATCTCAGCGTCGCCGATCCGGTCGGTCTCATTGATGCCCTGAGGAAAGCCGGCTTCGAGGTCGTCATGCGGGCACGATAGCCCCGCCACCCCATTTGCTCCGCCGTTCACGCGTAGCCCCTGATGGGTCTTGCTTTGCCTGCCAGCGCGTCTGTTTGCCGCTTGCCCCCGCGGTCACGGCTGGTGCAGAGCGGAATGACCACGCGCCATCGTCCCGGTTCAACACTGCTTGAGGGAACCGCTGTGGGGGGCCGGCGACGGCCCACAGATTGACATGCATTGAGTGTGGGACAGGCTCGCAATCGGTGGCGGGTCTACAAGATGTGAGCGAGTGTCAGCGCTGCGGCGGCTTCTTTGTCTAAGGCTTTGGAGTGTGACCGCGCCCGCGAGTCGGCCCTTCCAGGGCCTCCCACTCAGCGATGTTCGCGTTGATTTCCTCTTCGAAGCCCCAACTGATGGCCAGGGTGTCGGCCATATCTTCACCGGTGGGTATAGTTTCGCTGTCTATCTTGTGATCGAGGCGCAGAAGCAGGTGAGCGAACTCGTGAGCCACTTCACCGAGGGTAGCCTTCTCGGAGAGCTTCTCTACTTCGCGGCGGAAGATCATGATGTAGACCTGGTGACGGAATTTCTTCTTGTTGTGAGGGGCGCAGGCTATGTCTAGAGGGCGGATCGTGCTGGCGGTGATGGCTGAGTCCACTATGCAGATGAACTCCTGACCGAATCTCTGGAACAGCTCGTCGTCAATGCGGCTGGTGAACTCCGTCAGCGCCTTGTCGAGTTTGGGGCTCATGTTGGCGTCCAGAGACCAGTTGCCGACCTCATACCACGCTTTGTCCATACCTAGCATCCTCTCTAGTACAGGGTCTCACCCATGGGGGGCCCAGGGGTGACTGGTTCTGCCTTTGCGGGCCTGTGAGACTCGCGCATATTCAGAAACCGACTGGCGACCACTTACGGCCGTGCTGTTGGAGGCAGGCCACCTTCAGCATTGTCAGCATTATATCACTTGGCCACAAGGCCAGCGACAGTGTGACAAGATTGAAGGATTGCGCTCTTGGCCGGAAAGCAACTCGTGACAGGAGCCACGCGGCTGCCGTCAATGCGTGATGGGAATCTGTGAGCCTCGGGCTCATTCCTGTGACGTGCCCGTGAGGAATTCTCGCTACACTGTACTGACGGGAGAAGCGAGTCCACAGAGTTGCCACTCCAACAAGACGACAACCACCCCCTGCGAACACCTGGGGAGTGAATTCGCATCCCACATGTGGACAGAGAAAGGAGAGACATGGCTCTGGAGTCACTGCTGGGAAAACTGGAGGAGGCCGCAGCCAGGATCAAGGTGCTCGAGCGCGAGAAGAATGAAGCGCTGGCCAGGATACAATCCCTCGAACGGGAGGCAAACGAGCTGAGAAACATCATTTCTTTGGCGGAATCCAAAGCAGACGAAATGTTGAAGGGTGCCCTGGCCAGTGGCGTACCCAAAGCGGCGCCGACCGCCAAAGCGCCTGCTACAGGAGTAATGCCTGCTTCCAAGGGGCTCGAGCAGTTGGTGGAACCGTCGCCCGCTCAACAGGAAGAGCTGAGACGCCGCTTCCCGCATGCCTTCTCATCAACCTGACGAAGTCACTGCTGTGCGGCTCCAAGGGTCCGGGGCTTCGCGCGTCAGGTGGGCTTCGCCGTGACGCGTCTGGGGCGGACAGCCGTCAACGGAATCGCCCAGCGCGCCCGCCATTCTCGGCGAAGCGTTGCAGCTGCGGCGCACCATGCTGCGAAGCCATTGGGAAGAGCCTGAGTACACGTCGGGTGGACCCACCGATCACAGCTCGATGATCCGCGCCTGCGATTCCGCTGGGTTGATGTCCAGCAGGCCGACCGTGCCCAAAGCGGTGCGCTAGTTCAGGAACGTGGGGCTTCCAGGATTGATGAGGAGAATCCCGCTGCGCCGCTCGAAGATCGTGCAGTGGTCGTAGCCAAAAACAACAACGTGCGGGATATCGTCCCCACGGCGGGCGAAGTTCCTGCCCGTCTTCCGTAACGGGAGCGGGTAAGGATAAGGCACTTCATGGATGACCTAGATGGTCTGGCCGTGCAGCCTCAGTACGTGTCTCCACTTGACTCTGCTGTCCTCCAGCACCGCCCCGTTGTCTCCGTCTCTACGGGCAGCCAGCACCGGCGCAATGTGTTCTAGTTGATCCAGCGCCGACGAGTTCAAGATGTCCCCAGCATCGAGGATGAGTTCGACCCCGTGGAAGGCTCGTTGTGCCCCAGCGAGAAGTCTGGCGGCTGCCTGGGGAACATGAGTGTCGGAGATCAGGCCGATGCGCACTCAGGCAAGAACCCCGCCGGGATCGGACTGGCAGTCACCGTAACGGACTCTTGCCATGAATTCCCTGAGGTTGCGCACGACGAAGTCGCCATCGCTGATGGCGCTTCTATCCAGGTGGAAGGCTCTTATCCCCAGTCTGCGCGGAGCAACGTAGTCGAATAGGGGGTGGTCTCCGACGTGCGCCATCTCCTGCGGCGAAATCGACAGCGCCTCGCACACGCGTGCGTAGACCTCGGGCGTCTTCTTGACCTCTCCGAAATCGGATGTGCAAGAGAAGAGGTGAGAGAAGTAGCCCTCGAGCCCGGCAGCCGCAAGCTCGATGTCCGTGAAATCTCTGGAGGCATTCGAGGTGACGATCAGCCGATATTTCTTTCCCATCTCTGCGAGCACATCGGCTGCATCGGGAAATGGCGCCACTTCGTCCCGGAAGCTCATGAGCAGGCCCCTCCAATCATCACCGAGGTCGAAGCGCCGGAACCAGTACCGGATGTCATACCAGTCGGCCTCCTGCTCGCCCACCTCGGCATATTCCTGGAATACGATCTCCTTTGCTTTGTCCAGAGGCAATCCCCGGCTCCGGGCATACAGAGACGGAACGCCCTCACCCCAGACAAGGTCCACGAACCGCCCTTGGGTGATGGTGCCATTCATGTCGAACGAAACGGTGCTAATTGACATGGGCTGGCTCATTTCTCGGAGATGACAGGTGCGCGGGCCGCACGGTGTACGGCATGCGAGGGGCGATGGGGTGAATGCCAGTGGGCAACGTCAAAGCGATGCATCGGAAACAGGCGCCTTCGAGCCCATTATAACCTGCTTCGGGCAGCATTGCCCAACCCGGGGAAGCGCGCTGACGGGACTGCGGGACCGACCGAACACCACGCGATACTGTCGGCCAGTACACGATGACGGTCTGAAACGAGGCAAGAACTGCCAGGGCTATCAGCAGGCCTCGGACGCTGGCTCTTCGGTCGCAATGTCAAGGCTGACGCATATTCTAACGCTGCACATGAGGGGCGAGAATGGCATCAGAACGGGGGACAGCAGGCCGGAGAAGGGAACAGCGAATGCACAATGTGGCAGAAGATCGCCAGTTCGCCGGAAGCCGAGAGGCCCGCCGCGCGTGATGACATAGAGGACGATCCGGTCCGGTCCGGCACTCGAGCTTCTATCGATGTCCCAGTGGAAGGTGGTATCTTCGACCCAGTACTCCCTAAAACGGTGGAGCCTGTCGAGTTGCCGCATGTCGGCAGGTCCATAGGTGCGCGGTATTATTCTGTCCAATACGGAAGGATGACTCTCCTTTGCTTCAGATACCATGACCTCCAGAATGGCTTGGTTGGAATTCTTGCTCGTGCGCTTCGCATGAAGGAAGAAGCGAGTGTCTGGATACTCATCCATCAGATCGAGGAGATCGCTCCCATCCAAGGGAGTGTACTTACCAAGACACAGTCTGCCAGACATGTCGGCCGCCGTCGTCTCGGCAAACGCTTTGCCCAGGCCATACATCCACTCCGACCCGTCATGGGCGCAGAAGACCGATCCATCCCCCAGGAGCACGAGGTCGACCTCAAAGGTTCGGAACCCTCTTTCGTAGTTCAGCAGGAAGGCATCAAGGCTATTAGTGTAGAAGATACCATCAATCTCGCCCAGAGCATGCGCCACGCATGCGGAGGGTTTGGCGCCATTCCAGATGTCTTTGATAGAGGAGACACACGATGGGCTGCCTCTGGTGCAGCTCCGGATCGGCACCCAGGGGAGCCAGAGCAACACTGAGACGAGTAAGCCCAGCGTGATGATCAAAGCCAGGCCGACCCCACGCCGGGTAGAGATTGGCTTGTTTTCTTTCGCGCTCATTGAGGCATCGCCTCGCGATCAAGTCTCGGTGCGTCTCCAGTGTGCGCGGAATTGGCCCTCGATACTCGGCCAGGCTGCGGGGCCCTGTGCCCTGTCAGAGAGGCTCGGCCGAATCCGAAGAGCCCTGTGCCTGCTGCTGGGAAAGCCAGCAAAGAACTTGTGCGGCCTTCCCCGCGTAACCCGCAGCCGTAACCCTGCCATCATCCGGTGGTCTTGGCGATGTGTCGGTGGGCCATGGCCAGGAGGCCACAGAGGAACCAAGCTATCGGAGAGACGACATAGTAGTAAGTGTCGGTGCCCACCAGCGGTACTCCCATCGGCGCACTCTCCACGATCCCTACGCAAAGCACTGTCATGCAGGCCAGGATCAGGCCTATGCCAAAGCCATACCATGGGTGAGTACGCGGAGATCTGATGATGTCCACCGACAGCCTGACTCCTATGACAAGCGCGGCCATGAGGGCCAGCGCCCCTAGGATGCCGGTGTCTGAATAGAGCTCGAGATACGCGTTGTGGGTGTGCGTGATACCGGCGATCTCCTCGGTGCCCAGGGCAGTGGTCCCCCAGCGTTCGAATGCCCAGCAACCCAGGCCAAGGCCGGTAAGTGGGGAATCGCTGAGCAGATCGGCGGTGGTCTTCCATATCGGCCACCGGCCTTCAAAGGTATCTCCGGCGAGGAGACTCTGCAGCGAAGCCCAAGTCATGACCAGAACGACTGCGAGGAAGAAGACAGACAGGATGAGAGCGAGCGGTCTTATCTTGCTGTCCTTGTCAAAAGCCGCCACGCCGAACAAGATGGCGGCTTCGATGACGAGGTACATGGCTAGGCCATGGTGGGTACCTGAGCCACGGATCGCGAGGCTCAGGTGGCCGTCAGCAAATGAGACGTCGAGTATCACCAGCAAGAAGATCGGGAGAAACACGAGTGCGATCGAAATGACTGCCCACTTGATGACTCTGGCCAGGCCTGGAGAGTTGACCCACGAGTAGTAGAAGAGGGTGACGCCGACGATGCACTGCAACGGCCCCAGGCTGATGCTCCGATTGTCAGATGTACAGTAGCCGACGACGGCGCCAACGAGCAGCAAGGCAACCGGGATATCGAAAGGAGTGCGCAGAGATGCTATGCCGCTCCGCGCCACGCGGATCGGGAAGGGTACACACGCGAGGGCGAGTCCGACCCACCGAACCGCCGGACCGAGCCCTAGAACAAGCGAGATGTAGACCAGCGCCAGCGCGGCGGTTGCCCAGAGCGCCTGTATCTGGAGGAAGGCATCCGCCAGGCGCGCTAGGCGCAGGTGCGAGGGGTTCGCTGGGGGAGGGGTGGACTGTGATGGCGGCTGGGATGGCTCCAGGGGGGTGGCTGGTCTGTGTTGCATGATCGTGATGCTTCATCATAGTATGTGCTTCCTGCCTTTGCAACCGACGGGCGGTTCGAGGATGTTTCTGCGGTGGTTGTGCATCTGCCAGGTGGGCGGGACGGAAGACGACACGAGTATTGAAAAAGAGGGTGATCGCGTATACAATCTCTACTTGTTTTGGGCAAGGTCCCATGGCGTTTACATGGGACGCAAGTAATCTGAACGAGGAGGGAAGGTGATTGGATGCGCTAGGTAGGCATTTGCTGCTGGAACTCAGGGAGTGCAACAAAGCGGTGCTGGACGACATGAAGTATCTTGAGAATGCTCTCGTCTCTGCTGCAAAGGAATCCGGTGCTACGGTGCTCGGCAAATCATTCCATCAGTTCGCGCCACAAGGTGTGAGCGGCGTGGTGCTTATTGCTGAGTCGCACCTCTCGCTTCACACGTGGCCGGAACACGCCTATGCTGCGGTGGACATCTTCACCTGCGGCAACACAGTGAAGATTGAAGTGGCGGCGGACGCGCTGATCAGGCAACTGGGTAGCAGGGACCCCTCCCTCCTGGAAGTGAAGAGGGGCGTTCTTGTGCGGGAGAGGAAACCGGTTGGGTAGATCATGGATGATGACCCTAGTGTATGGTTTTCTGACGTCATAAACCCGAACTTCGTCCAGCAGTACCGCGTCCGGGGCACTTTGTACACGGGCCAGACCCGATATCAGACGATGCAGGTCATCGACTCGTGTGATTTCGGGCTCTGCCTGGTGCTGGACGGAAAGCTGCAATCGAGCCAGAGGGACGAGTTCATCTATCACGAGGCGCTGGTGCACCCAGCGCTGATCAGTCATCCTGACCCGGCCACCGTGTTCATCGCGGGCGGCGGAGAAGGGGCCACCCTTCGAGAGGTGCTGGCCCACTCCAGCGTGAAGAAGGCGGTTATGGTGGACATCGACCGAGAGGCGGTGGATGTGTGTCGGCGGTTTCTGCCTTCGATGCACCAGGGATCCTTCGATGACACGAGGCTGGAGTTGCTCCATCTCGATGCTCGGAAATACCTCTCCGAGACAAGCCAGGAGTTCGATGCCATAGTAATGGACATCACTGACCCGGTAGAGGGCGGGCCCTCGTACATGCTGTATACTCGGGAGTTCTACCGGATTGCGGCCAAGAGACTGACGCCCGGCGGCGTCATTGTTGTACAGTCCGGACCCTGCAATCTTCACGACATGGCCGTCTTCACTGCCATCCACAACACGCTTCGCGAGGTATTTCCCGATGTGTTCCCATACGCGGCTGTGGTCCCCTCTTTTGGCGGGGCATGGGGGTTCATGCTCGCCGGCACAAATCTCGATCCTCTGACCATGTCAGCCGGTGAGATCAACAAGCGCCTTCAGGCGAGAGTTACCAGAGGACTGCGGTTCTACGACGGCCTGACGCATCACGGCATGTTCCGGCTGCCACGGTACCTGCGCGATGCCCTGCGCGCACCCGGTCCCGTGATCACAGACCACTCCCCCATCTTCCTTTCGTAGGGCGGTTCCGCACGTACCATGTACCATTTGAGAAACGTTGCTGTGCTTGACATCGGAGCCGGTTAAGACCATAATCCTGATTACTTTAGTCTAGAAGCCTCGGTATGAGACTGTCCACAAAGGGGAGATACGGGGTCAGGGCGCTGCTTGACATCGCAGTGCATGGCGATGGAGGCCCAGTGCTGCTGAAGGACATAGCCGAGAGGCAGCAGGTGTCTGCCTTGTACCTGGAACACGTGATGGCGCCGTTGATCAGGGCAGGCATCCTGAGGAGTATTCGGGGGGCGAAGGGTGGCATGGTGCTGGCCAAGCCGCCGGCAGAGGTGAGATTGAGTCACGTTCTGGAGGTACTGGAAGGGTCAATGGCGCTGGTGGAGTGCGTTGACAACGCGGGTCTGTGCCCTCGGGCCGAGGATTGCGTCGCCCGGGAGGTGTGGATGGAGCTTAAGGCGGCCATAGACGGCGTGCTCGAATCGTGGACTTTACAGGATCTGGTGGAGCGGCAGAAGCAGAAAGCAGTCGGCAAGTCCGGAACGTACGCCATCTAGGTGGCGGGGCCCGGATAGTTGATGCGGCAGGCTGGGAGTACTGAGTTGGCAGTGCGCGACAAGAGCAGCAGGGCGGTGGAGAGTGCGCCCGGAGGCAGGATAGCGGCTGATGTCACCGAACTGGTAGGGAATACGCCGCTGGTGAGGCTGAACAGGGTCACCGACGGCCTGCACTGCACGGTGGTGGCCAAGCTGGAGTCTTTCAACCCGCTGTCGAGCGTCAAGGACCGGATTGGCCTGGCGATGATCGGTGATGCAGAGAGGTCAGGGCGCATTCGAAGGGGGTCCGTCGTCGTGGAACCGACAAGTGGTAACACAGGAATCGGGCTGGCCTTCGTCTGCGCCGCCAGGGGATACCGGCTGATAATCACCATGCCCGAGACAATGTCCATAGAGAGACGGCAGATCATGGAGGCCTTGGGGGCTGAGATTGTGCTGACACCAGGGTCGGAGGGGATGGCCGGCGCAATCAAGAGCGCGGAGTCTCTGGTCGCGGAGATTCCCGGTTCCTTCATGCCCCAACAGTTCAAGAACCCCGCCAATCCGCGGGCGCACCGCGAAACTACTGCGGAAGAGATCTGGCGAGATACCGGCGGCAAAGTGGACATGGTAGTGGCCGGCATCGGGACGGGGGGCACCATCACCGGAATAGCGGAGGGCATCAAGAGCCGCAAACCGGGTTTTCAGGCTATCGGTGTTGAGCCGGCAGGCTCGCCGGTCCTGTCTGGCGGCAGGCCGGGTCCACACAGGATACAGGGCATAGGGGCGGGTTTTGTGCCTGATGTGCTGAGGCTCGATCTGGTCGATGAGATCATACAGGTGAAGGACGAAGACGCCAAAGGGATGGCCAGGAGGCTGGCCAGGGAGGAGGGGATTCTCGCGGGGATCTCGTCGGGCGCCGCAGTGTGGGCGGCACTCCAGGTGGGGGGCAGAAAGGCTAGCGAAGGCAAGCTGATTGTGGTCATATTGCCGGATACAGGGGAACGTTACCTGAGTTCGGGCCTGTTTCCAGCTTAGAGCTACTGGCTACTAGAAGGAGAAGTTTTGGCATGGATGAAGTGACCATCTCGCGGGCTATCACCGAGACCTTCATGAAGGAATTCATGGACGCCATGGACGTGGACGTGGCGGTGGTCGGGGCAGGACCATCGGGCCTGCTGGCGGCACACACCCTGGCGAAGTCAGGCTTGAAGACGGCCGTCTTCGAGAGGCAACTGCGCGTCGGCGGGGGGATGCCCGGTGGGGGGATGATGTTCAACCGGATCGTTTTGCAGAAGGAAGGCAAAGACATCCTGGACGAGTTCGGCGTGAGGACGGTCCTGTACAAGCGGGGCTACTATACCGCGGATGCCCTGGAGGCTATCGCGTCGATTTGCGTGGGCGCCATCAGGGCCGGAGCCAAGATATTTAACCTGATGACAGTCGAGGACATCATGATACGCGGTGACAAGAGGGTGAGCGGGCTGGTGCTGCAATGGACCGCGGTGAACATGGCCAAGATGCATGTTGATCCTCTGACGGTAAGAGCGAAGGCGGTGATTGACGCCACAGGACACGAAAGCGACGTCTGCCGGATCCTGGTCCGCAAGACAGGTCCGAAGCTGAGAACGGCCACCGGGGATATCATGGGCGAGAAGTCGATGTGGGCGGAGAGGGGGGAGGCCGACCTGGTGAAGAACACGATAGAGGTGTATCCCGGCCTTATCGTAGCGGGGATGGCCGCCAACGCTGTGCTGGGCTCACCGCGAATGGGGGCCGTGTTCGGCGGCATGCTGATCTCAGGCAGGAAGGCTGGCGAGCTGGCGCGGAGCATAATCGAGAAAGGATAGGAAGATTTTCAAGCTGCTGCGGGAAGACATCAAGACGGTATTCAAGCGGGATCCCGCCGCCAGGAGCCTGCTGGAGGTGCTGACCTGCTATCCGGGGCTCCACGCGATATGGTGCCATCGGTGCGCCAACTGGTTCTGGCGGCACCGGATGCGCCTCGTGGGGCGGCTGGTGTCGCACTTCGCGCGCTTTGTGACCGGCGTGGAGATACATCCTGGTGCCAGGATCGGCCGCCGTTTCTTCATAGACCATGGCATGGGCGTGGTCATCGGGGAGACGGCTGAAATCGGGGACGACGTGTTGATATACCAGGGCGTGGTACTGGGCGGAACCAGCCTAGAGAAGAAGAAGAGGCATCCCACCATCGGCAACAATGTGGTGATCGGGTCTGCAGCAATCCTGCTTGGGCCGATCACCCTGGGCGACGGCGCCCGCGTGGGGGCCAACTCTGTAGTGGTGAAGTCCGTGCCGCCGGGGGCAACCGTGGTGGGGGTGCCGGGCCGGATAGTCGAAGAGAGAAGGGAGCCAGTCGCTGATCTGGAGCACGGCAAGCTGCCTGATCCGGTCAGCGAGGGCATGCGTTCCATGGCCGAACGGCAGGCGGGGTTGGAGGAAAGGATAAGGAGACTGGAGGCCATGCTGGAAAAGAGAACGCAAACGAGTGAGGAGACGCCAGAATGACCAGGACGATAGCAGAGATAAACGAGAAGATACGAAAAGGCCAGGCGGTGGTGGCCACTGCCGAAGAGGTTATCGGTATTGTCGAGAAGAAGGGCATCGAGAAGGCAACCAGGGAAGTGGACGTGGTGACGACGGCCACCTTCGGCCCGATGTGTTCATCCGGCGCCTATTTCAACGTTGGGCACTCGAAACCGAGGATCAAACTGGGGGGCGGGAACAGTTACTTGAACGACGTCCCCGTGTATACAGGCTTCGCGGCGGTAGACTTCTTCCTGGGCGCCACGGCCTTGCCGGAGAACGACCCCCGCAACCGCATCTACCCCGGCGAGTTTCTGTATGGCGGGGGCCATGTCATCGAGGATCTGGTAGCTGGCAAGAGCGTCAGGTTCGTCGGCGTGGGTTACGGCACGGACTGCTACCCGCGGAAGAGGATCGAAACCACCATCAATCTGAAGAACATCAACGAGGCTGTCCTCTTCAACATGAGAAACGCCTACCAAAACTACAATGTCGCCGTGAATCTGTCCGACAGAACGCTCTATACCTACATGGGAGTGCTCAAGCCGAACCTGGGGAATGCCAACTACTGCTCGGCCGGGCAGTTGTCACCGCTGCTCAACGATCCCTACTACAAGACCATCGGGATCGGCACCAGGATATTCCTCGGTGGTGGCATCGGTTATGTAGCGTGGCACGGCACGCAGCATAGTCCGGGGGCGCCTCGTGGCGAGAACGGCGTGCCGAAGCGGGGGGCCGGCACGCTCGCCGTGATCGGGGACCTCAAGCAGATGAAACCGGAGTGGCTGCGTGGGATGAGCTTCCTGGGGTACGGTTGCACGCTCGCCGTGGGGATCGGCGTGCCTATTCCCATACTCTCGGAGGAGAACCTGCGCTACGCGGCGGTCAAGGATGAAGAAATCCTGGCACCGATAGTCGACTACTCCGACGCCTATCCGCAGCGGAAAGCGGACATTTTGGGTGAGGTCAGCTATGCCCAGCTAAAGAGCGGCAGGATAGAGGTCAAGGGCAAGGAAGTCCCTACGGCTTCGCTGTCCAGCTACCCAAAGGCAGTAGAGATCGCCCTGATCCTGAAGGACTGGATACAGAAGGGTCAGTTCCTGCTGACGGAACCGGTAGCGCCGCTGCCAGGAGTCGAAGCCGGCATAGTGTTCAAACCGTTGGACGAGCGTTCTTAGCAAAGGGGACTGGAGATGGCTGTATCAAAGAGAATAGTACTGCACTTCCCGCGGTCATGCGTGGATCAACCGATAGTCTACCGCCTGGTGAAGGACTACGGTCTGATGTTGAACATCCTCAGGGCCTCCGTCAGTCCTAACGAGGAGGGGCTGCTGGTCCTCGAGCTGAGCGGGGATCGGGACAACTACGAGAAGGGTGTCAAGTACCTGGCCGATATCGGCATCAGTATACAACCCCTGAGCCGGGACGTGTACCGGAACGACGCGCGGTGCACCCACTGCGGTGCCTGTGTTGCCGTGTGCCCCAGCGGGGCCTTCGTCGTCGAGCCTGTCACCCGGAAGATCAAGTTTCTGGATAAGAAGTGCATGGTCTGCGGGATGTGTATCAGGGCCTGCCCAGCCCGGGCCATGGAGATGCGCATCTAGGCCATGCCCGCGTACGAGCCCAGATTCTATCGTGACTGGAGCCGCGACAAGGACCTGATCTCCTTCACCGTAACGGTGAAGGAGTCGGACCTGTTTGTGAAAGCCACGCGGAACCTCAGTCGCAAGGCTCTGAGAGTCCTGCTGAAGCACCGGGTCTCGCTGGAAACGTACATCGAGCGCCAGCCCGACTTCCTGACGTCGCTCGAACCCATCGCCGTCGGGCCGGATGCGCCGCTGATCGTGCAGGCCATGGCGGAAGCCGCACAGAGGGCTGGGGTGGGACCGATGGCGGCGGTAGCGGGAGCCATAGCCGAATGCGTGGGAAGGGAGCTGCTTCCCTTCAGCCGGGAGGTCATAGTGGAGAACGGCGGCGACATCTTCTTGAGGACACGGAAGCCGAGGGCGATAGGCGTCTACGCGGGAGATTCATCTCCCTTTACCGGCAGGCTGGCCCTCAGAATCGAGCCAAAGGAAACACCGCTGGGCATCTGCACTTCATCAGGCACCGTGGGCCATTCTTTGAGCTTCGGCAAGTGCGATGCGGCAATTGTGCTGTCCCCATCGGCGGCGCTCGCAGATGCGGCCGCGACGGCGGTGGGTAACGTTGTGCACAGCGCCGACGATATCCAGAAGGGTATTGATCTCGCCAGGGACATTGACGGGGTCAAAGGAGTAGTGGTCATAAAGGATGACCGGGTTGGCGCCTGGGGCGAGGTCAGGCTAATGGAGAGGGAGCACAGACGATGAAGAAGGTCTATCTTGACCACGCCGCCACAACTCCTGTTGATCCGCGGGTGCTGGAGGCCATGTTACCGTATTTCACGGACTCCTTCGGCAATCCGTCCAGCATACACTCGGTTGGACTCGAGGCCAGGACGGCCGTAGCAGAAGCCAGGATTAAGGTGGCCAGCCTTATCGGCGCAGGGACTGAGGAGATCATCTTCACCAGCGGGGGAACCGAGGCTGACAACCTGGCCATCAAGGGGGTGGCCCAGGCCAACGCTCACAAAGGAAAGCACATTGTCACGACACGGATCGAGCATCACGCCGTCGAGGAGTCGTGCCGCTACCTGGAGAGGCAAGGCTTCAGGGTTACCGTAGTCGGTGTTGACCTGGATGGCCTGGTTGATCCGGAGGACATCGAGAGGGCGATTACCCCGGACACGATCCTGATATCAGTCATGCACGCGAACAACGAAGTGGGCACGATTCAACCCGTCGCTGAGATCGGCCGGATAGCGAGGGCCAGAGGCGTGTACTTCCACACCGATGCGGTGCAGACGGTGGGGCACATACCGGTCAATGTGAATGATCTCAGGGTGGACCTGCTTGCCATCTCAGCCCACAAGCTGTATGGTCCAAAAGGTGTCGGGGTGCTGTACATTCGCAAGGGTACGAGGATAGACCCGTTCATGCACGGTGGAGGACAGGAGCGGGGACTGCGGGCAAGCACGGAGAATGTCCCCGGGATCGTTGGGCTGGGCAGGGCGGCGGAGATTGCTCAGGCAGAGATGGATGCGGAATCGAAGCATGCCACCCATCTGCGGGACAAGCTGATCAGTGGCCTGCTGGAGCGGATCCCGCAGGTTCGCCTCAACGGGCATCCCACTCAACGTCTCCCCAACAACGTCAACATCAGCGTAGCCTCCATCGAAGGCGAGTCGTTGGCGGTGAGCCTTGACCTCGAGGGCATTGCGGCGTCTACCGGGTCAGCCTGCAGCTCTGAGGCCATGGAGCCGTCGCATGTCCTGACTGCCATGGGGGTGCCGGCGGAACTCGCGCGTGGTTCTGTACGCTTCAGCCTGGGGAAGCACAACACGGAGGCCGAGATAGACCGCGTCATCGAGGTTTTTCCCCGCATCGTCGGGCGGCTGAGGGCGGTCTCGCCTCTGTGGACGGGCAAGAGCTAGTCTGCAGGGCGACAGTGCCTATCTGCGTGAGCTTTCTTGTATAATGGGATTGCCGCTCCTCCAGCATCAGCATTGCCGCAGCGTTGGCTAGGGAGGTTATGACGGCTAGAGACCCTGTCTGCAACATGGACGTGGACGAGAAGAAAGCTCCTGCTACAGCCGAGTACAAAGGCAAGACCTACTACTTCTGCGCGCCCGGGTGCAAGAAGGCCTTTTTGCAGAATCCGGAGAAGTACCTCAGACCCTCGAAATGATAGCGACGGTACTTGCGGTTTGCAGGAGCAAGGACAAGGGGACCAGAAAGAAGCCTGCGAAAGCGGGCCTGTTCAAAGAGGAGCTTGGACTGGTCGGCGATGCGCATGCTGACGGCACGACGCACCGTCAGATCAGCCTCCTCGCTGAGGAGAGCATCGAGAAAATGCGACAGATGGGCCTCGAGGTGGGGCCGGGAGACTTTGCGGAGAACCTGACTACCAGAGGCATAGACCTGCCGGCCCTCCCCGTCGGCGCGAGGCTCCTGGTGGGGAAGGATGTCCTTCTGGAGATCACCCAGATCGGCAAGGAATGCCACACGAGATGCGCCATCTTTCAGCAGGTCGGAACCTGCGTCATGCCTTTGGAAGGCGTGTTTGCCAGGGTCATTCGCGGTGGAGTTGTCAGGCCCGGAGACTCGATCGAGGTGAAGGCGTAGGCGCAATGGACGTTCTGGAAACGACAAAGGGAGCACAGAAGGTCCGCATGGTGCGGATCACTGAGGGCGTGAGAAGCGACGCTGAGGACTCGGTGGTGGAGGAAGCTCCGCTCACCATAGTGCTGGACAACCAGGAACTGGTCACTATGCTGTGCTCACCTATCGATCTGAAGGACCTGGTGGTCGGCTACCTCTTCTCCGAGGGGTTTCTGAAGGCGCGCGGGGAGATCAGGAAGGTGTTGGTGGACGACCGCAGGGGCATTGCCTGGGTGGAGACGAGACAGGGCAAGGGGGCCGATCCGGGGCTGCTGAGCAAGCGTCTGATCACTTCCGGATGCGGAAGAGGAGCGTCTTTCTACAGCCTCTCCGATTCGCAGGTAGACATGAAGATCGATTCGCAGTTCAAGATGCTGGCCAGTGATCTCCTGGCTCTCGTCGCCGAGTTCCAGCACGCATCAGAATTGCACAAGGTCACCCACGGGGTGCACAGCGCCGCTCTCTGCGATGCACGGCAGATCCTAATGTTCGCCGATGATGTGGGGCGGCACAACACCATCGACAAGATAATCGGTCGCTGCATACTGACGGACGTGCCGGCAGAGGAGCACGGTCTCATATTCAGCGGCCGGATATCCTCGGAGATGCTCCTCAAGGCTGCACGCCGGGGTTTCCCGGTGCTCATTTCCGTGGCGTCGCCGACGAATGTGGCGGTACGGATGGCCAATGATATCGGCATGACGATGGTGGGGATGGTTCGAGGTAAGAGGATGAATGTCTACTCGGGAGACTGGAGGATAGTCACCGATGAAGGATAGCCGCGCGGAGTTGGTGGACAAGATACTCAAGCTGAAGGAGCAGAGAAACGCCATCATACTGGTGCACAACTACCAGCTTGGCGAAGTGCAGGACATCGCCGACTTCGTAGGGGACTCCCTGGAACTCAGCCAGAACGCAGCCATGACCGCGGCCAGCGTGATCGTGTTCTGCGGCGTCCATTTCATGGCGGAAACGGCTTCTATCCTGTGCCCCGACAAGAAGGTTCTGCTACCTGTGCTGGAGGCGGGGTGCCCGATGGCCAACATGATCACGGCACAGGGTCTGCGCGATCTGAAGAAGCAGCACCCCGGGGCTCTGGTCATGTGTTATGTCAACACGACAGCGGAGGTCAAAGCCGAGTCGGACATCTGCTGCACGTCGGCCAACGCGGTGCAGCTGGCGCAGAAGCTGGAAGCCAAGGAGATTATCTTCGTGCCTGACCAGTATCTCGGGCACTACGTGTCCACTAAGACGGGGAAGCCTATGATCCTCTGGCCCGGGTACTGCCCGACCCACGCACGAATACAGGCAGCCGACGTCGAGAAGATGAGGAAGGCCTATCCACAGGCCGAGATCCTGGCGCACCCCGAGTGCCGGTCCGAAGTGAGTGCTATGGCCGATTTCGTCCTGAGCACGGGCGGGATGATCCGGCACTGCCGGAGTACCAAGGCGGCTCAGATAGTAGTCGCGACCGAGATGGGCATCATCTACCGCCTGAAGAAAGAGAACCCGGACAAGATGTTCATTCCGGTGTCGGAGCAGGCTATATGCCCCAACATGAAGTTGATTGGCCTGGAGAACATCCTCTGGTCACTCGAGGACCTTTCGCCGGAAGTCAAGGTCCCCGAAGACATCCGCGTCAAAGCCAAGAGAGCCGTCGATAAGATGATTGAAGTGAGCTAGGCTGCGGATGCACAGCGAGTGACAGGCCGCGATTAGGGCCAACCCGCCATTGATTCCATCATGGATATTCTGCAAGGTCTGAACGCCGCGCAGCGCGAAGCCGTCGAAACCATCGAAGGGCCGCTGCTCATCCTCGCCGGCCCCGGAAGCGGCAAGACAAGGGTCATCACGCACCGCATCGCCTACCTGGTGAGGGTTGTGGGCATCAACCCGCGCCGCATCATGGCGGTCACCTTCACCAACAAGGCAGCGCGGGAGATGAGAGACCGGCTGCAGGTGCTGCTCGCCGGGTCAGTCGAGCACCTCTCCGTCAGCACCTTCCATGCTGCCTGTGCGGCAATTCTGAGGCGCGACGGCCAGGCCATAGGCCTCAGTCCCAAGTACGCCATCTACGATGACGAGGACCAATTGAACGTCATGAAGCGCAGCCTTCAGGACCTGGGGCTGGATCCGAAGAAATTCCCGCCGAAGACGTTTCAGAACGCCATCAGTGCGGCCAAGAGCCAGCTTATCACCGCTGACGAATATGCCCGGCGGGCGCACAGCTATTTCGAAGAGGTGGTGGCGAGGGTCTACCAGCAGTACGATTTACTGTTGGCGCAGAGTCAGGCGCTGGATTTCGATGACCTCTTGATGAAGGCCTACCAGTTGTTCAGTGAGCATCCGGATATTCTGGCCAGGTATCAGTCGCGCTATCTTCATCTTCTGATCGACGAATTCCAGGACACTAACGTCACCCAATACGCCCTGGCGAGGCAGATCGCCGGAAAGCACCGCAACATCTGCGTGGTAGGCGATCCCGACCAGTCCATCTACTCGTGGCGCAACGCAGATCTCCGCAACATCCTCAGTTTTGAGCGTGACTATCCATCGGCCAGGGTCGTCTACCTGGAGCAGAACTACAGGTCGACGAAGACGATACTGGAAGCAGCCCACCAGGTCGTCGCGGTGAACAAAGGGCGTAAAGAGAATGCCCTGTGGACCGATAACGAGGAAGGTTTGCCGGTCAGGGTAGTCGAAACCTTCAGCGAGTTTGAGGAGGCGCAGTTTGTGGTGAGCGAGGTGGCAAACCTGCTCGAGCAGGGCGAGGCGAGGCACATGGACTGTGCCGTCATGTACCGGACCAACGCGCAGTCACGTGCCCTGGAGGAGGCGTTCGTCCGCTATGGCATCCCCTACCAGGTGGTCGGGTCGGTCCGCTTCTACTCGCGGCGCGAGATCAAAGACGTCGTCGCCTATCTCAAACTCATATACAACCCCTGGGACTCCGTCAGTCTGACCCGCATCATCAACGTACCGCCCCGGGGCATCGGCCAGAAGACCCTTGAGGAATTGCAGCAGTGGACGAAGGGCCTTGGGTTGCCATTGTGGAGCGGTTTGCAGAGGTTGGCAGAGGACAAGGCCTCCTCTCCGTTCAGCCCGCGGTCCACTCAAGCCCTCGCGAGCTTCTATGCCATGATCGAAGAACTGGCCCGGAAGAGCCAGGAGGTGAACGTAGTCGAGCTGATCGATGCGGTGCTGCGAGCGTCAGGCTACAAGGACTACACGCTCGAGCAGCCCGATGGGGACGACCGCTGGGATAACGTGTTGGAGTTGCGGGGCATAGCGGGCGAGTACAGGGATCTCAAGCCGCCGGAGGGTCTGGCTTCCTTTCTCGAGAGCGTCAGCCTCTTCTCTGACACCGACGAGCTGGATGAGAAGAAGGACGTGGTTACGTTGATTACGCTGCACCAGGCGAAGGGGCTGGAGTATCCGGTCGTGTTCATTGTGGGGATGGAGGAGGGTGTGCTGCCCCACATCAAGTCCTTCGATGACCCGGCGCAGATGGAAGAGGAGCGGCGTCTCTGCTATGTGGGCATGACGCGCGCCAAGAAGAGGCTCTACCTGGTCCGGGCACTGCGGCGCAGCCTGATGGGTGGCACCAACGCCAATCCTCCTTCGCGTTTTCTGAGGGACATCCCGGAGAACCTCGTGCAGGCCAGCGGCCTCTTTGGGGAGGAACCGAAGCCCGCGCCCAAGCCCAAGGCGCGTGGGCCGGACCTGTCCCCCGGGGATCATGTGCAACATGCCAGATTCGGCAAAGGTACCGTGGTGAGCTGCACACCCGCCCGGGACGACCACGAGGTGGTGGTGGTCTTCGATGGGGTGGGGATTAAGAAGTTGCTGCTGAGCCTGGCTCAGCTCAAGCCACTCGACTAACTAGCCAGGAAATCCCGAACCTCAAGTTCAAAATCCTAAGCACTAAGCTCGTAGCTGATAGCTCATTGCTCATGGCAATCACCGGCTGCGGCACGACCCGTTACAGCCAGCGGCGGCCCATTCCTGGCATGGGGCGTCTAAGAGGGGCAGAGCCCCGCACCTTCGGTGCGCAAACCGAAATCGCAAGCCCTGCGTTCCGGTCTTACCGACCCAACCGAATCCACGCGGGCAAGGGGCGTCAAGAGGGGCGAAGCCCCTCTTGGTTTGCCCGTGTGGCCCGAGCGAGGGCCAGGTGATGAAAGCAGTGTGGCACCTGGTAACTCGTGGCACGGCCAAATCCGAAATCCCAAATCCTAAATCCTAGAACAGTGAGCTCATGGCTGATGGCCGATTGCTCGTAGCAGGCTCGTTTGGCGATGAATGCGAGGCTGTCAACTGACTCTTCCCAGGCTGCGCTTCGAGAGAGTGTGGGGCTGTTCACCCTCTCCCAACCTCTCCCGTCAAGGGAGAGGGATCGCCTATCCCGGGCAAGGGGCGTCCAAGAGGGGCGGAGCCCCGCACCGTCGGTACGAAATCCCAAATCCTATACCCTAAGTTCGGGTCTTCCAGACCGAGCCGAATCCACGCCGGCATAGGGTGTCAAGAGGGGCGAAGCCCCGGGAGCGGCTGACCAGGTCCTAGACCCTAAGCCCTTGGCTCGTAGCTCATAGCTCACAGTGTTGGGCACACTTGGCGGCAATCCAGGCATGGGGCGTTAAGAGGGGCCTCGCCCCTCTGTCTACTTGTGTGGCCCGAGAGAGGGCCAGGTGATGAAAGCAGTGTGCCAGCTTATAGCTCCTGGCGGGGCCAGATCCGAAATCCCAAACCCGAAATCCTAAACACTAAGCTCACGGCTGATAACTCATAGCGGTGACGAGGTCCGCCGCAGGTCGTTGCAGCCAGCGGCGACCTGCCCCTGGCATGAAGCGTGGAACAGGGGCGGAGCCCGGCACTAGCTGCCGGCATTGCACCCAAGCAAGAGCCGCATCCCCGTTGTCTGCACCGGCTTCATCTTGGTGCTGGAGCTCCACTGGCGCTGCAGCCAGACGAGTGCCTTCCGCGTATCGCTGGCCACCCTCGCCTTCTCTGAATGCTCCACCCTGTACTTGAACAGCCAGTAGGTGAACTCCTTCTTCTCCGTCAGGGAGATGGAGTCACCGTTGGCATACCCTCTCTGAGATCTGAACATCGCCAGCAGGTCCGGCATCTCCGCTTCGTAGATTCTGCGGTAGGCCTCTTGCTCGATCCGCTGCCCCAGAACGAGCGTGAGGTGGCCGTTCTCTTTCATGACTTCTTCCTCAACCACGGATACCAGCGCCTCCTCTACCACGACACCGTAGAGATAGTTCAGGTAGGCGCGGTACTTCACCTCGCCAATGAGATCCCTGAACTCACCCGGCGACAGCTCGATGGGCGGGGTGGCGGCGAAGAGCAAGTCGAGCTTCTCACCTTCCGGCACAAGTCCATCGATCTCCTGGCAGAGCCTTTCTGCCAGAGCCAGCCAATCGAAGGCCTCGCCGCCGATCAGGTAGCGGTAGCACCGGCCATCGTGTACCTCCTCGGCGCTGCCCCACAAGCCGATGGCCTCGAGCAGGGCCACGTACCAGTGCTTGCCCTCGGATATCGCCGCCTTCAGATGCTGGATGGCCTCCTTGTCGGCAGCCGTGTGTGCGAGCGCGTTTCGTGCCGTTTCCGCCATGGCCCAATTCTAGCACAGGGCCAAGAGGCGGGGAAGCACTGTGGCGCATAGCAATCACGTCGCCCGTCACATCCCGTCCGACGGCGGAGCACGGGTTCGTGGGCTGCGGTCGTCGCCGGTCGCGCAACTGGCGGTTTTGGCGACGATGCATTCGCGGATGGCGAGGCCGAGGCCCTTCACCCGCCTTCGTCAGTCGCCGCTATCCCCGAACATGCGTCCGCGATCCGGGGTGCTCACCATCACAGAATATGGATGTTGCGCACGATGGGCCCGTTTCAGAAGCGTCGACCGGCCGCGACCCTCACCTATCCCAGCAACTCCCTCAGCCTCTCGGCATTCCTCACGGCGAAGGCATGCGAGTCGTTATTGAAGTACACATACACTGCGGACAAACCCTTGCCGAGCTTGGCAATCTTCCTGGCCCACGATCGCAGTTCGTCCTCCGTGTAGCAACTGTCGTACAATGCCACGCTGCCGTGGAACCTAACGTACGCGAAATCGGCGGTGGCCACCACAGGCGTAGTCGTCCCTGGGAGATCGTAGACACAGAAGGCCGCATTGTGGCTCTTCAGCAGTGCATAGATCCGGTCGTCAAACCAGGACTCGTTCCGGAATTCGAAGACATGCCGCAGGTCACCGGGCAGGAGTTTCAAAAATGCCTCCAGCACTGCATCGTTCCTCTTCATGCCCGGCGGCAACTGGTAGAGCAGAGGCCCGAGCCTGTCTCCGAGATGCCGCGCCCTTCCGATGAAAGTATTCACCGGCTCGTTCACATCGCGGAGCTTTCTGAGGTGGGTGACGTAACGGCTGACTTTCACCGCATACACGAATCCGTCTGGCGCCTTGTCCCGCCAGGTGCCGAACGCCTTTTCGCTGGGAAGGTGATAGAAGCTGCTGTTCAGTTCGACTGTGCGGAAGTGCCGGGCGTAGTAGGAAAACCACTTGGCCTTGGGCAGCTCGGGCGGATAGAACTCGCCACGCCAGTGATCGTAGACCCAGCCCGACGTCCCAACGTAGAGCTTCATCTGATCCCCACCTCGGCTCTTCAGATCCGCATTCCTGATGCCACTGGTGGCCCGCAGTCTAGATTCACGAGACAAGTATGTTGGCCCGAATCAAAGCACACTGCACCGCAATTTTGACGTATACGATCGTTACGGTATATACTACCACAGCGGGGCAGTCGGTATGGAAGAATTGACCTCGAGACTGGTTGAATGGCTGAGGGACAGCGCGCGGATGGCGGGCGCGAAGGGATTCGTCTTCGGCATGAGCGGTGGCATCGACTCCTCGGTGGTGGCCGTGCTCTGTATGCGGGCGCTGCCACAGAATACGCTCGGCCTGCTCTTGCCGTGCTACAGCGCCGCTGAGGACATGGAACACGCCCGGCTGGTGGCGTCGCAGTTCGGCATCCCGACGGAGACGGTGGTTCTCGACAGCGTCTACGATCAGCTCCTCTCCGTGCTGCCGGCCCATCGGGGAGCGAACAGGACGCTGGCAGAGAGCAACCTGAAGCCCAGGCTCAGAATGGCCACGCTGTACTTCTTCGCCAATAATCTCAACTACATGGTTGTTGGTTCCAGCAATCGGTGCGAGCTGGGCGTCGGCTACTTCAGCAAGTACGGTGACGGCGGCGTGGACATCATGCCTTTGGGCAACATGGTGAAATCACAGGTGCGCGGCCTGGCGCGCTTCCTGGGCATCCCGCAGGTCATTATCGACAAGCCGCCGTCGGCGGGCCTCTGGCCAGGCCAGACGGACGAGGCGGAGATGGGGTTGACCTACGAGCAGCTCGACGCCTATTTCACCTCAGGGGAGGTGTCTCCAGACGTGAAACGGAAGATCGAAGACAGAATAGCCCGCAACGCCCACAAGCGCGGCACACCCGCCATTCCCCCGTTTTAGTCTTGTTGCCCCTTCTGCCCTGTGCTATCATGCCGCTGAGGAGAGAAGAAAGGATTCGCGATGATTGAGAAAGAGAAAGCCCTGGACATAGCGATCGAACAGATCGAGAAGCAATTCGGCAAGGGATCCGTCATGAGGCTAGGCGAGTCCACCACCATGCTGGCCGTGGACACCATATCTACCGGATCGCTGGCGCTTGACCTGGCTTTGGGGATAGGGGGTATACCGCGGGGCCGGATCACGGAGATCTTCGGGCCGGAGTCCTCCGGGAAATCTACCCTGGCCTATCACATCGTGGCCCAGGCCCAGGCTGCGGGCGGGATCGCCGCCTACATAGACGTGGAACACACCTTTGACCCCACTTATGCGAGCCGCTGCGGGGTGAAGATCGCCGACATCCTGGTCTCACAGCCGGACGCGGCAGAGCAGGCCCTGGAGATAACCGAGGCTCTGGTCAGGAGCGGAGGCATCGACGTCATTGTGCTCGATACCGTAGCCGCGCTGGTGCCGAGGGCCGAAATCGAGGGCGACATGGGCGACGCGCAGGTTGGCCTGCAGGCCCGCCTTATGTCGCAGGCGCTGCGCAAGCTCACTGCGGCCATCAGCAAGTCCAACACGGCCGCCATATTCATCAACCAGCTCCGCGAGAAGGTTGGCGTCTTCTTCGGCAATCCTGAGGTCACGCCCGGCGGACGGGCCCTGAAGTTCTACAGCTCAGTGAGGATCGAGTTGCGGCGGAAGGACGCTATCAAGTCGGGAACCGAAGTAGTGGGCAGCCGCGTCAAAGCGAAGGTAGTCAAGAACAAAGTAGCTCCGCCGTTCAGAACCGCAGAATTCGATATCATGTTCGCCCACGGCATAAGCCGCGAAGGCGATATCGTCGATCTCGGTGTGGGGATGGGCATCATCAAGAAGACCGGGGCCTTCTTCTCCTTCGGCGACACCCGCTTGGGCCAGGGGCGCGAGAATGCTAAAGCCTTCCTCAAGGAACACGGGGACATAGCTGCAGAGATCGAGGGCAAGATCCGAGAGAAGGCCATGACCTCCGGTAGTCTGTTGCCCTCGAGCGATGATGACAGCAGCGAAGGGTGATGGGTCGGAAGTCGGTTCCGTCTGACCAGACGTGCCTGGACGCGGCCTACCGCTATTTGGCCTACAGGCCGCGCAGCGAATTCGAGATAAGGGCTTGGCTGCAGAGAAAGGGCTTCAGCGGGAAGGCAATTCGCGAGGCCTTGACGATACTGAAGGCCAAAGGGTTGGTGGACGACCTGGCCTTTGCCCGCTTCTGGAGAGAGAGCCGCGAGACTGCCAGCCCGCGGAGCCGCGCCGCGCTGCGCAGAGAACTCTGCAGGAAGGGGATCGACCCTGAGGTCGTGTCCGAGGCTCTCGATGGTGTGGATGAGGAGGCCGCAGCATACCGCGCGGCTCAGAGGAAGGCAGCTAGGTTGAGGAATGTGGACCATGACGACTTCGTTGCCAAACTGAGCGGCGTTCTCAGGCGCCGCGGCTTCAGTTATGAAGTGACGGAACATACAGTGAACAGGCTTTGGCAGGAGAGTGTCAGGAATGCCTAGAGACCGCCGCCGTGGCAGAAGAGCACGTCACCGACATCCCGTGACCAGGGGCCCAGTCAGCCAGCAGACTGGCGGCCCTTCGGCGCCCGCGCCGAAATCAGCAGCGGCAAGTGCGCCGCCCTTGGCGAGGTCCGCACCGCCTGTCATCAGGCAGCCGCTGATGGCCAACCCGCATCTCGGCAAGGATCTGCGCAGAATCGGCATTGTCGCGGCGGTGCTTATGGCACTCCTGATCATCATCTCCAGGGTGCTCTGACATATCCAGTGCGGCCCTGCGGGCACCGTGATTCCATGACCCCTCGCAGAGATGGGCCGCCGGCAACCGGAGTGTCCGCGGGAACGGGGCCCTGCATGCGGAATGTAGAAGTCACTTTGAACGGGACGTCGATCATGGGACACCCGGACATGACGATCCTCGAACTGGCGAAAGAGAATCATGTCGACATCCCTGCGCTCTGCTACCATCCCAGCCTGACCCCAATTGGTGTGTGCCGCGTCTGCGTAGTCGAGGTTGAAGGTTCGAGGACGCTGCTCCCTGCGTGCCAGACGCGGATCGCACCCGGCATGGTGATTCACACCCACTCGCCCAGAGTCCTGGAGGCGCGCAAGACCGTCGTAGAGCTGATGCTGGCCAGCCACCCCGACGTATGCGTTGTCTGCGATAAGGGCAATGCCTGCGAGTTGCGCCGCATAGCGGGGGACCTCGGCATCACCATGCCGCGCTTCAGAATGAAGCGGCACTACTACCCGTCGGAAGACGCGGGACCTCATGTTGTGCGCGACCTCACCAAGTGCATTCTGTGCCGAAGGTGTGTCCGCGCCTGCCACGAGATCAAGAAGGCGGACATACTGGCGGTGGGTCATCAGGGCTTTGCCGCCAAGGTAGTAGCCGGCCGCGATGAGCCGATGGATGCTGGGGTCTGCCAGTCGTGTGATGTGTGCATATCGGTGTGCCCCGTGGGAGCCCTGGCGAAACGGAGAGGAGGGACGGCTGAAGCCCATGCCGCGGCGCGGGGGCAACCGTGTGATGGAGGGAGAAGATAGGATGTCGGCCGCGGACACCGCCGGGAGGGATCTGCTGCTTCTCCTGGAGCGCGCCCGGGAGGTGTACGGCTACGTACCCGATCATGTCCTCCTCGGCCTGGCCAATGAACTTCATATGCCGGTGGCGGAGGTTTATGCCACAGCCACCTTCTACCGGGGTTTGCCGCTAAGACCCCCGGGCCGCCACGTGATCAGGATCTGCAAGAGCGTGCCCTGCTATCTCCGCCACAACGGGCCGGTGATTGACGCGGTCCGCGAGGAGCTGGGAATCTCACCGGGAGAGACGACCCATGATGGCCTCTTCTCTCTGGAGTTGGTCAACTGCATTGGCGCCTGTGACAAGGCTCCGGCGATGATGATAGACGGCGATGTCTTCGGCCATCTTACGCCCACAGGCGTCGGCGAGATATTGGCGGGATACCGCTAGACAACGGGACGAGGCAGTTCGGGTGCCGCAGAAGCTATTGGTACTGAGGAACTGCGGGATCATTGACCCGCAGGATATCGCTTCTTATCTGGCACGGGGCGGCTTTGAGGCGCTGCGCCGGGTGCAATCTGGCCTGACGCCGGCGCAGGTCATCGACGAGGTGAAGCGCTCTGGGTTGCGGGGCAGGGGTGGAGGCGGCTTCCCCACGGGCCTGAAGTGGGAGGAGGCTGCCCGGTCTCCGGGCTTGACGAAGTATGTCGTATGCAACGCTGCCGAAGGCGAGGTAGGGGCCTTCAAGGACAGGTACATCCTGGAGAAAGACCCGTTCACCCTGATGGAGGGCATGGCTATTGCGGCGTATGCCGTCGGCGCTGCCAAGGCGTATTTGTACCTGCGGGCCGAGTATGCCCACCTCGTTCCTGCTCTCGTGGGCGCAGTCGCCCAGGTCAGCGAGCGCGGGTTCTTCGGGATCGTTGGGGACGGCTTCGGTGTGGAGGTGCGGGTCGGCAGCGGTGGCTACGTTTGCGGCGAAGAGACGGCGCTGATGGAGTCACTCGAGGGCCGGAGGGGTGAGCCGAGGATGAGGCCGCCGTATCCGCCGTCAGAAGGCCTTCTCGGGTCGCCCACGGTGATCAACAACGTCGAGACACTGATGAACGTGCCGTGGATCCTGAGCAACGGGGCGGATGCATTCTGCCGTCTGGGGACGGCACAGAGCAGAGGCACCAAGGTGTTCTCGGTGAGCGGGGACGTCGAGCGCCCCGGCGTATACGAGTTGGAGATGGGCAGCTCCCTGAGTGAGCTGGTGTGCGGCATCGCCGGGGCCAGAGATGTGAAGTCTGTGCAGGTTGGAGGAGCTTCGGGGAGACTGGTGCCCGGAGACCGGTTGGATGCCCCGCTCTCGTACGAGGGCTTGTGCGGGGCTGGGCCGGTCATCGTCTTTGACAGCACCAGGGACATGGTGGATATCATGTACCGCACTATGGAGTTCTTCGCCGAGGAATCCTGCGGCAAGTGTACGCCATGCCGCGAAGGGACTCAGGCCATGATGGAGACCTTGGGCAGGATCACTGCGGGCAGGGGCGAACGCCGGGACTTGAAGGCCCTCGAGCAGTTGTCTGCCACGATGATGCTGACGTCTTCGTGCGGCCTGGGCCAGGCGGCGCCTGTTCCAGTGCTCGACAGCCTCAGATACTTCCGTCATGAATACGAAGCTCGGCTGGTGCAGTAGAATGCCCAGGTGGTGGTGATGCCTTGAAAGCGATTACGAGGGCTAAGCCTCTCAGCGAAATCGGCAAGATATTGGAGAAGGACTCCAGGGTCTTCCTGGTGGGCTGTGGGACATGCGCCACCATGTGCCACACGGGAGGGAAACCCGAGGTGCTGGTCGTAGCCCAGAGGCTGGCAGACCTGGGCAAGACGGTCACCGGGTATGTGATCATCCCGACGGTATGCGATGCCCAGGACCGCGAGGCGCTGACCGAGAACTCCGCCGCGATCCGGGACTCGGACTGCATCCTGGTGCTGGCCTGTGCTTATGGAGTGCAGACGCTGGGGCTGTACACCGACAAGCCCGTCTACCCGGCACTCGACACACTGTTCATGGGGCAGGAGACATCACCCGGCGTCTTCTCTGAAGTGTGCAGTCAGTGCGGGGAGTGCGTCCTGGCATGGACCGGCGGGATATGCCCGCTCACAGCCTGCCCCAAGGGTTTGCTCAACGGCCCCTGCGGCGGGGCCAAGAACGGAAAGTGCGAGGTGTCGGCCTCCAAGGATTGCGCCTGGGAGCTCATCTACCGGCGGCTGCGGGCGCTGGGGAGACTTGAGGACCTGAGGAAGCGCCGGCCGCTGCGGAATTTCAATGCTAGCACCAAGCCCGGCATATATCTGGTTGACCGGGAGGACGGGGAGCCCAGATGACCCTCAGGGAGAAACTGGCGGCGGGCAAATTCGCGGTCACCTGCGAGGTGGGGCCGCCCAAGGGCGTCGATGTGGGCGGCATGCGCCAGAATGCGGAGCGCGTGCGGGGTAGGGTCGACGCGGTGAACGTGACCGACCAGCAAGGCTCGGTCATGCGCCTGGGATCACTGGCGGGCTGCGTCCTCCTGAAACAGTGGGGATTCGAGCCGGTTTTCCAGATCACCTGCCGCGACCGCAACCGGATTGCACTGCAGTCGGACCTTCTCAGCGCCTGCGCTCTGGGGATAGAGAATGTGCTCTGCCTGACCGGGGATTATGTCACCTTGGGGGACCATCCTGAAGCGAAGCCGGTGTTCGACCTCGATTCGGTGTCATTGATCGAGGCCGCACGGGAACTGCAAAGGGGACGCGACTTGGCTGGCAAGGAGCTCAAGGGATCTCCCAAGTTCTTCATCGGCGCC
>JAUCPZ010000179.1 GCA_030372995.1 Dehalococcoidia bacterium | reverse complement strand
CTTGTGAAGAACATCAGCAAGGAAGAGTATTCAGTTTCAATGACCATGGAAGCGTTCATGGAGAACGCCGACCACGTAACCAAGAAAGCAAAGGAGAACTAGCCATGTCCGAGACCACCGAGATTGTCACCAACGACTTCAACATTTCCGAGGGCTTCATCTGCACGCTCGACCGCACGTCCACCGAGGGCAAGGTCGCAATCGCAAAGGCGCTCAATGGCTCCGAGCCACTCAAGGACCATATGAACGAGGTTCTTCACCTCGCCGGCGTAATCACCACTCCCGGCGTCCGTGCCCAGAGCGGTGCCAACTGCACCAACAACTACCTCGTCCTCGACGATGGAACGGTACTCTTCTCCCAGTCAGACGGCGTGACGCGCTCACTCAAGGTCATTGCGGCGCTTTGGGGCGGCGACCTTCACGACGGAAAGACCGTGGACGTCAAGTGCATTTCCCAGAACCTCACCAACGGTAACACGCTCAAGACCATCATCCCAGCTTAAAACAAGGCTTCACCGACTTGGCAGAGGGGATGGGATTCAAGTCCCATCCCCTTCTCATTAGGAAAGGTAACTACTATGTCGCGTAATTATGGCACGGTACGTAATTTGCGCAGGATGGCCGAGAGGAGGATTAACGCATTAAAGAAGCAGCATGACAGCGCCAGCAGCTCCGCATACAGGGAGAAGATTCAGCGTGACATAACGCGCGTGCAGGAAGCTATGGAAAGCACAAGGATGTACAGCACCAAGACCGGTAAGCGCATCCGCAACGAATCGCAGGTCGCGCGTGGAATCGACATTCTACGCAACATCATAGACAGCTTTCCACTGCGCGGTGTCAAGAAGCGCAATCGTTCCTTCGCAATGAGGTTGAACATGGCAGGCAGCAAGTCCTTCCAAGGCCCCACGAGGAACCCAGAGAGAACGCTTGGCGAGGAAATGGCAGGTATCACCAGCTCGCAGGTAAAGGTGTTCTTCCGAGCGACGCAGAGGGCATGGGACAGGCCAGACGTGCCAGTGGAGCACCGTCTCGACGCAATCATAGAGCACTACAAGGGCGATACCGGAACCACCGACCTACAGCGCATCTTCGAATATGTCATGTCAGACCAGCGCAACGCCGACGTTGCCAAGGCGAAGGACATAGTCGCGAATCCGGACAAATACACTGACGGCGAAAAGGAATGGGCCTATGACGTACTTGCAGACAACGACGCAGAAGTTCGCTATATGCCGACTGTCACTGCGGCAGCTGTTTCAGACGTGTCTCCGGTCGCGCCAATGTGAGTCAAGCGACGAGGTATCTATGAGAAAGCGCAGGAAGTTTGAGATTGTAAGCTCATACGATACCGAGACCACGAACATCAACGATGGCGACGAGCATTACGCATTCCCAGTTCTGTTCATTGATAATCGTTTGATTGA
>JAUCPZ010000178.1 GCA_030372995.1 Dehalococcoidia bacterium | reverse complement strand
TGCAGCGCGGGTAGAGTCCCTGCGGGGGACTCTACCCGCGGACAGCCGTAAGATAGCTCAAGCTAGGCCGCGCTCCGCTCGCCACTTGCCTAGCTATTCACCAGCGGTAGATGTCCGGCTCTGTCCGGCTCGCTCTCCGGTCAGGCGGGGCCTACTGCTGCAGCTTCCGCACCACCGACTCTACCTTGCCGCTCATTGTCAGGGGCTTGTCACGGCGGTCATCGATCTTGATAGTGGTCACCACCCTCCGCACACCCCCTGCCAGGACCCCCTCGTGCATCTTCTTCGCTGCCCTTAGGACATCGTCCAGTTCCCCTTCCAGGATCGTCCCCATAGACGTGAGCTCGTACACCACCTTCTTCTCTTTGCGCAGCGCTTTCAAGGCAGCAACGACGTACTTACTGACAGAAGTGGTCTTGGTGCCGATAGGTACGATGCTCACTTCAGCGACTGCCATGATAATCCTCCTCGGTGAGACTGAGTCCTTCTGCGTCTCTTCGCACTGCGACGCTGGCGGGCATGGCAATCACAAAGGGGCCTATGTCGTTGCCTCGACCGCCAGCCGCCCACATCGTGTCCACCCCAATAGAGAAACCGCTACCGCCTAAGCGAGGCCGTTATCTTGATCGCGTCGGTTGGACACGATTCCATGCACCTGCCACATCGCGTGCAGTCGGTGCACCTCTCGATATCCTCCGGTCTCTCTATGCTGGCCGGGCACACGCTCAGACACACCCCGCAGCGGCTGCATTTGTCAGAGTCCACCTCAACTTTCAGGATGCTCACCGGATTGAACAGACCCAGAACTGCCCCCATCGGACAGAGGTACCGGCACCAGAACCGCCTCACCAACAAGAAGAGGACAAGGGCCGCCCCCAGAGTCGCCAGGTGAACATAGAAGAAGGTCCCGAACCTGAAATCCGTGGCCACGAAACGCTGCGGGATCGCTCCGAAAAGGCTGCCCGCCGGGCATATTTTGCAGAACAGCGTATCCAGCGCGACCCATGCCAGGACTATCACCAGCACAAGGACCGCAAATTTGACCCACGCAACGCGAGGCAGATGAAGAATGTCCCGGGACCGGCCCCGCCTGACCAGGGAAACCAGGTCCTGCACCAGCCCGAAGGGGCAGGCCCATCCACACCAGAACCTGCCCAGAGCCAAACCAAAGAGGCCCAAGACTCCAATGGCGTACAAAGGCACTTGGTGCAGGATAGCGTAGTTTTGAAGAAGCCCGATAGGGCAGGCGAAAGCCGCTGCTGGACAGGCATAACAGTAGAAGAAGGGGCAAGGTACGCCGATCTTGAGGACCTGAATGAAGCCCAGATTGGCTATCGCCAGGACTGCGAACTGGATAGTCCACCTCAGCTTCCTCATACGCTTCTCGTCAGGCCCCTATGCAGGCCAGGCAGAGGACCATCACCAGGCTGCGCACATACTCATACTGGCTCGCCGCGAACGCGGCTACGAAAGCAATGAACGCCAGCAGCAGGACCAAGCGGACTATCATGAGGCTATGACTTCTCATGGCTGACTGCACTACCGGAAAGGGAACCGCGTCCTGAAATCAGTTGACATGTCCCGTTAGCATCGACTCCATTTGCTCCAGGAACTTCGCGGGACCCAAGTACCCGACTATCCTGTTGATTTCGGTGCCCGAAGAGTCGGTGAAAATCGTCTGGGGCACGGGGAACTGCGAGCCTTTGACGTAGTTCAAGTACAGCTTGTTCCTGCCGGCATTGCTCTTGAGAGGCACCAGCTTCTCATTGATGAATGTACTCACCTCGTCATTCGAGAACGTGTCGGCGTCCAGCCGACGGCACCACGGTCACGTATCAGTATAGAAGTTGATCATTATGGGCTTGTTGTCGCTGGCTGCCAGCCCCTTGGCCGCTTCCCAGTCGCGGAGGAAGTTTACCTTGGTTTTCACGCTGCTGGCGCAGCCAGCCGGTCCTGTCAGAACAAGCGCAATGGCTATGAACAGCACAGCCACCTTGGGCAATCTAGTCAGTCTGACCACGCCAATCTCCGCTCAAACGCTCAGGGTGCCTGCGAAACCGCGGTTCAAGCCGCACCGCCCTTCTCCACCAGCGCCCCCACGGGACAGACCCTCACACACTCCAGACATGAGTCGCACTTCGCATGCGCCAAGGGCATGTTGTCGAATGTGCTAATCCTCGTCTCCAAGCCCCTGTAGGCAAAGTCTATGGCGCCGACGCCGTGGCGCTGGCACACCCAGACACACTTGCCACAGAGCACGCACTTGTTGGGATCATAGGTGAAGAGCAGGTGGCTGGAGTCTATGGGAAGATCACGCTCAATCCGCCTCAGTCTCTGCAGCTTGAGCTTGAAACCCTCGTGGGCAGCTATCTTCTGCAGCTCGCATTTCTTGTTCTTGGCGCAGTGGGCGCAATCCAGACGGTGATGTGAAAGAAGGAGCTCAAACGCGGTTTGGCGCAGCCGTCTGACCCGCGGCGTCTCAGTATGCACGACCATTCCAGCTTCAACCGGCTGGCTGCAGGCTGCTACCGGCGACTTTCTGCCTTCGATTTCGACGAAGCAGAGTCGGCAGCCACCAAACGGCGGATCAGCCTCACGTATGGCGCAAAGGTTGGGAATGTAGATCCCGTGATCCAGTGCCGCCCAAAGAACCCTGTCTCCTCGTCGCGCTCGAATCTGGCGGCCGTCTATCGTCAAAGTGACAGTATTCTCTATGGCTCTCCAATCACGGCGCAATCGTCTGGTCCAGACTAGGCGGCCAGGCTGTTCTCACTCCGCCAGCCACTCCTTCGCCTCCTCCTCGGTCTTGAAGGACTTGACCTGGACCTCGCTCTTATCGAGAGTGGCCACAAAGGCAGTAAAGAAGACCTTCTTCACTCCTGTCACGCCCACAACCGCGAGCTTCTCGAACTTCTGGCGAATGGACTTGTCAGTGTATTGCCTGAGCTGCGCGATGACTTCTCTCGTCACCACAGCGTCTTCGATATTGCCCAAATAGCGGACCTTGGTCGGTGAGGCCCGCACCATGTCATCGCTTACCTTCATGAGCGGCAGAATCGACTCAGGCTTCAGCTTCCGGAAGTCAACGTAGAGGATTCTCGTACCCTTATGACTTATCCACGCCGCTGGCATTCGCTCCCCTTCCCCTTACGCCTCAGGCCCGAATCCACAACGTTCGTATCAGATCACAACGCCTCTCACTCGGTCAACCACTTCAGCGCTTCCTCTTCAGTGGCGAACTTCCGGGCGAAATCTCTCTCCAGCGCCACCACAAAGGAATCAAAAAAGACCGCCATGAGCCCCGTAGCTCCAACGACAGCGATCTTCTCTGCCCTGTGGCGCAGGACCATCCTTGCCGACCTCTTCAGGTAATCCATCACCTCCCTGGTCACCACCGCCCCCTTGACGTGCCCGAGGATGAGCACCTTCCCCCGCGAAGCCGCCACGGCGTCGTTGGTCTCTTTCATCAGTGGCATGATCTCACTCGGCTTCATGCCACGATAGTCAACATACATGATTCTCTTCCCATTGTGTTCCATCCACTTCCAGCGTGGTTCGTTCATTTGCCTTCTTGCTTCGCCTTGCTGCTTCAGCCGGTTTAGCAGCGTCTGAGTCCAGGTTGTCACAGGATCGCTGGCGGCATATAATGGCTGAAACCTCAGCCAGAGCCGACCCATTTTACCATTACGGGTGCCAGGTTTGAACCAGCGCCGGGCACGATCCGCAGGGAAGGAGCGTCCTAAAGATGGTGAACGAGATCAGAGACCAGGACTTCGACCAAGAAGTATTGAAGTCCAGTCTCCCTGTTGTAGTCGATTTCTGGGCCCCCTGGTGCGGCCCCTGCCGCCAGATAGGTCCGATAGTCGACAGGTTGTCAGAGGAGTACAAGGGCAAGATCAAGTTCTGCAAGTTGAATGTGGATGAGAACCACGACACGGCCGCAAAGTACCATGTCATGAGCATACCAACGCTGCTTTTCTTCAAGAAGGGAGAGTTGTCCGAACAATCGATAGGTGCGATTCCGGAGAAGGCGCTGCGCACCAAGCTGGAGGGGCTTCTCTAACCGCCCCCCGTGGAAACGGGGCCGACCTGACGGTACGGCTTCTTCCAGGGTTCCCGCCGGAGAGCCAGGTAGTCCACCAGTGCTTGCTTGAGCGCATTCACTGCCAGCGCGGCGCAATGGGCCTCAGAATCGGGCAATCCGTCCAACCCCGCGGTTATGTCATCCACGGTCAATGCCATGGCTTCATTGACTGTCTTACCTTTCACCAGCTCTGTGGCCACGCTGCCACAGGCTATCACCGGGCCGCAGCCTTCGGTAGTGAACTTCGCCTCAAGAATCCGACCGTCCCTGACCCTGAGGCTGATCTGCATCGAGTCGCCACACGGTATCGATGACTGCCCAACGCCATCCGCCATTCGAAACTCGCCCAGGTTCTTGGGGTTCAGCATATGACCCATGGCTCTGGCAGAGAACGTCTTCCTGAGCTCGTCAAGGGATGGGGCCGAAGGCTCTCTGTGAGACATGCGGTCAAATGTCATGATGCTGACCTGTCGGCGCTACCTTCCCACACCCGTGACCAGCCCGGCCGCTTCGACCACCTTTCGGCAATCTTCAACATGCTCATTGGTGGGGATGGGTACACCCTCCATGGCAAACCGCCGGCCCAGCTTCGCGAACTTCGGTACTCCCCAAGTGTGATACGGAAGAATCGATACCTTGGCAGCACCAATCTCCTTGGCGAACATGGCCGTCGCCCTCAGGTTCTCCTCTGAATCATTGTACCCCGGAATCAACGGCAGCCTCACCCAGAGTCTTCTCTTGGCCGCCGCCTTGCGTGCGTTCTCCAGTATCACTTGGTTGGTCTTTCCCGTTCCGTCGCGGTGCTGCGCCGCATCCATGTGCTTGATATCGTACAGAACCAGGTCCGTGTACTCCAGCAGGCTTTCCAAAATGCTCCACTCGGCGTAACCGGAAGTCTCGATGGCTGTGTGAAAGCCTCTCTCCTTGCAGGCCTTGAGAAGGTCCACGGCGAACTCAGGCTGTTGGAGCGGGTCACCGCCCGAGAGTGTCACTCCACCTCCGGAGTTCTGGTAGAAGAGAGCATCGGCCGCCACTTCATGCATGACATCGTCAACGGTCATCCACTGTCCTGTGACGGCCAGGGCACCGGTAGGGCAGACATCTGCGCACTCGAGACACCGGTTGCACAGCCCCCGGTCCAGCTTCCGGCCTGACTGATCAATGGTGATGGCATTCACCGGGCACACCTTCTCGCAGCGACCACACCGGGTACAGCGGAGATCGTTGACCGCCAGTTCCTGGTACATGTTCCATGATTCGGGATTTGAGCACCAGCGGCAGCGCAGCCCGCATCCTTTGAAAAAGACCACGGTCCTGATACCCGGACCATCATGGATGCTGAAGCGCTGGATGTTGAAGATCAACCCGCGTCTCGGAGGAGTCTCGTCGTGCGGCGGCGCTACTATGTCAGGCCTCCTTCTGCTCAAGAGCCACGTATAGGATAGCCGAAGGGAGAGTGGGGTTCAAATCATGATGGTTCGGTCCCGGCGATGCCGATCCACTGTGCTCCAAGGTACGCCCGGGCTTGACCCGCCCATACAGCAGGGCGCCTTGTCTGACAATCCGGGGCAAACGGGTGATCAAACGCTGACCGCCACCGAGGCGTAGCCAACCACTTGTGAGTAGTCGCCGGTAATGTCTCCAGAAGTGCCGTAGCGCAGCAGGCTGGCCTTCCTGGCGCCCAGCGCGACGCAGGAAGTGATCATGGCCATCACCGGGCCTGGGCCACACATCGTGATGTTGTAGCTGGTGACGGTCTCCTCCAGGCGCGCCGGCTCAAGGGCTAGAATGGCCTCCAGCGCCATGCGGTCCTTCTTGCTGGCGGATGCCTGGGACTCATAATGACTGAAGTCGGAACTGGCAATGATGACGCCCTCTTTCCCTTTGAGCGCAGCGGCGATGGCCCGGCCCAGGTCTTGGGCGATTTCCAGTTCCTGCCTCAGCATGGCGATGGGCAGTATCTTGAACTCGGACCCGTAGATATACTGCAGAAATGGCACTTGTACCTCAAGTGAATGCTCCATGCTGTGGGCCAGGTCGTCCCACTTAGCCCAGTGCCCTCCAGAGACAATCGTCTCTCCCAGCGCGGCATCCACCTCCACTGTGCCGAGCGGCGTCTGCCAGGTGCCTTCACGGCCCACCGCCACCGCAGCGCCTAAACCCCGGTGGTTCGGGCCGACGATGACCACAGTCTTCGGTGTTCTCTCCGCCGCCAGTCGAAGAAAACCATTGGCTGCCACGGGCCCGGAGTAGATGTAGCCAGCATGCGGACTGACGAGCCCCAGGGTGTGGCGTTCCGTCGATCTGCCTGCCCCCGGAAGCGTGCCCGGTCCCAGGGGATGCTTGAAGCAGTCCTCGATCTGGCGCTGCAGTCCGGCCGACGAGCCGGCATAGAAGGATCCAGCGACGACAGGCTTCCTCATCTTGCTGCCCTACCCAGATTATAGCCTCGAAGTCCAGACGGCGCCGCCAGCCTCGGATGCGCCCTCGGTGATAGACAGCCTTCTAGATTCGGAGGCGGTCGAGCTTCTGTTCCAGCTCCCTTTGCCTCATGGCGAGGGTGAGATCACCTCTAGTCTTCTCCAGAATGCCCCGCAGCACATCCGTCGCCCTCCTCAGGCCAAACGTCAGTGCATCCGGGAAATCCATGGTTACCAGAACGCCGTAGACATCATCCATATAGGAGAGCAGTTCCTCGCAGCCGTTGGTATCATCCTTCCTGAGCATGTCCAGAAGGTGCCGCCGCATCTCGCCTACGGCCTCCGCCAGGCCATGCAGGTAGGCTGCATACGCCACGCCCAATTCCTCCGGCGTGGGCAGCGTCTGGTTCAGCACCAGGGCCAAAGTCAGGGCACCCTCCGCGTACTCCTTCTGTGCGTCATGAATGAAGCCCGCATGCTTCATCTCTAGGTGATCCGCCACGGACGCCTTGGCCTCCTCCACCAACTGCCGGGCCAAGGCCAGGGACTCCCGGGCCGAGTCAAATTCGCCGCGGTGAATAGCCCGAATGGCGTTGGCGCTGTGCCGAATGATCTCGCGGCCCATCCGCAAGGCTTTCTCTCGGGCGGCATCCTCCGCGGCAAAGCTCGCCCGGATCCTCTGCGCCGTTGCTTCCAGGTTAGAGGTTGCTCTCCCCATGTTCTCACGCTCCGTCATTAGAATCCCTTCATCTTCGCCGCCAGCTTCCTGGCTGCCTTCTCCACGTCACTACTGCCCATAATAGCACTGATCACGGCCACGCCATCCACACCTGTCTTCATCACTGCCCGGATGTTGCTGGGGTTGATGCCCCCGATGGCTATCAGAGAAACGGAAAGCTTCGGCCTGGCCCTCCGCAAAGCCTCCAGCCCCACGAGTTTGTACTTCTCCTTCGAGGTTGTCGGGAATATCGACCCCATGGCAACGTAGTCGGCACCGCTGGCCTGAGCCCTGACTGCCTCGGCCACGCTGTGGCTAGAGCAGCCGATGAGCATGTCAAGAGGAAGGATTCTGCGCGCCTCGGCCAGGGGCAAGTCATCCTGTCCCAAGTGGACCCCATCGGCGCGCACCGCCAGGGCCACGTCCACATGATCGTTGACAATGAACAAGACGCCTGCCTCAGAACACAGTGGCCGAAGCCTCCGAGCCGAAGCCAAGACATCCGCCTTGCTCCGCCGCTTATCCCTCAACTGGATGGTCTTGACCCCGCCGCGGGCGGCGGCGGCCGCCACCGACACCTCATCCCGGCCTCCCAGTGCCGCAGCGTCGAAGACAAGATACAGCCCCCTCAATCGAGCAGCCTTGTCCCGCCTCAGCAGGCGGCCGACCACCTGCTGCTCAAGGTCATAGACCTCGAAGCGGGCTTTCTCGAAAAGCCCCGCCTTGCCGGTCACTGGCCCGACAGAAAGGCGTCCGAACTCCTCCAGCACGCGCAATGACTCCTGCACCCTCCTGGAGTTGGCTGCTACCAGCGCCGGAAGGTCTTGGTGCCGAGACGGTATACGCCGTCTTGTGGGAGCGCCAACATCTTCAGCCACGAGACGGGCCGAGAGAAGTTCGCGTTCTAGAGGGCCAAGATTCTTGACGAGGCTGTGCCGCAGCTTCTTCAGCCGCACGGAAAGTGCAGCGTCATTGAGGACAAAGCGAGAAATGTCTTCGAGTACCCTCAGTCCTTCCCCGAGGCGGTCCAGGTTTGCATCTAATAGTCGCAGCACTAGACCTCGGTCAAGCCCGGCTGAAGGTCCTTCACTGACTCAGGCATTTCTCCGTCGCGTGCCGCCTGAATCATGTCCTGAATCTGTGAAGGCATCTCCATGCCCAGCTCCTGGAATTTCTTCTCGGTCCACCGGCCGATGTTGCGCGGGTCATTGTAGTACTTTTCGCCCGGCTTGTCGGGGTCACCCGACTCCTCATAGATGGTGGCCAGCGACTTGTGGTAGGCGAAGTTCGAGAAGAGCCGATTCATGTCGCGGCTGCCGCACGAGGAACAGACCGGCGTCAGCTCATCCTTGATGCTCTTCACAAAGAAGCTGGACTTCTTCTGACAGCAAGCGCAGCGATACTCATAGACCGGCATAATTGTCTAGTCCTCTTCTCCGGAGCTGGAGTCGGGGGCAGGCCCACCCTCGGATTCCATACCCATTATCCTCTTCTGCATCTCCGGCACCACGCTCTCATAGCTTTCGCCTCTCTCCAGCCTTTCGATCATCTCCTGGTATTCCGGCGTCTTCTCTCCCTCAGTGCCACCCAGCCTCCGCGACCACTCTACCAGAGCCTTGGGATCGTTGTGCATCATGCGGTTGACCAGGACAGGGTCGTCCAGTATGTCACCGTAAACATCCTGGTCAGTTCTAACCCTGGCGAAGGTGGAGAAAAGACGAGTCAGGTTCTTGCCACCGCAATGACTGCAGGTTACTTCAACGGGTTCCGAAAGACTTCTCACCAGAACGGACACCTTGCGCCGGCATTTCTCGTTCTGGCAACGATACTCGTATACGGGCATACATCCTCCTCCCAAGAGAAAGGCTTTCTTCGCTTCAGGCAAGAGTAGTCGGGCCTGGGGCAGTACACGCCCGCCGCAACCGCCACTCTACCGTCGGCCCTCGTTGAATGATTTTAGCACAGGCCATGCGGGTGGTAAACGCGGAGGCTCGCCGTGCATCGCCAGCCACGCCGCGCCTTCTTTGACAGCAGCAGCCCGTCAACCTAACATGACATCATTGATGAGCTTCCTTCAGCGATGGAAGACCAGGGTTCAGGGTTTCGAAGCAGACACTTATGCCCTCTACCTCGCCTGCAAGGATCCCAGGACGCCATGGTATGCAAAGTTGCTGGTCGCCTGCGTTGTCGGCTATGCCGCCAGCCCGATTGACCTGATCCCGGACTTTGTCCCCGTGTTCGGTCTGCTAGATGACCTCATTGTCGTTCCACTTGGCGCAGCACTCGCAATCAAAATGGTACCCGGGGAAGTGATGGCGGAGTGCCGTGAGAAGGGGCGACTCGCCATCCAGGCCGGCAGTGCCAAGAAGACACGGTGGTTGGCGGCGGCAATGGTCATCGCAATCTGGTGTCTGACCTTGGCATTGCTGGTCCGTTTCGTGCTTGGACTAGTCGGCTGCTGAAATTGACACCTGCCCATCGCGCCAATATACTTTTCAGTGGGTTCGACGAGCGCTTGAGAGCGCTCGTTCGTTTCCTCCGCTTTGACTGCCGAGGTAGCTCAGGTGGTAGAGCAGCGGACTGAAAATCCGCGTGTCATCAGTTCGACTCTGATCCTCGGCACCATCTCTTGTTCGGGGTTCTCAGCCTTTTCTAAGGTCTCCTTCATGTGGCCCTAAGCTCCCCGGCATAACATTCTTCATTGCAGAGAGGGTTGCCCCTCAGTTCTTGGCAGAGACAACTTCCACTCGTGACTCTCAGAAGGAGATTTCCATGCGCACAACAGGCGGCAAATCACAGACAACACGGCGGTCGGTCAGATGGCACGTCAAGAAACACGACGACATACTGATTGAACGCTGGGCACTGGCCTGCAGCAGAGAACACGGCAACTGCCGTGACTGCGAATTCATCGAGAACTGCCAGGATTTGGCCGACCGCTTGATTGGGTGCATGGGCGTGCCGCTAACGGGCCAGTACAGGCAGTCGGGGTGCCGACCTGTGGAGCGGCGTGTTGCCAAACCACAAGCAGTCCCCGGTGCCGTTGATACCCTTGCGGATACCCTTCGTGCCCGCGTCGGTGCGCTGAGGTAGCGTGCGGCCGTACCAAGTAGGCGTTTGACCTGGATAACACCGTGGCTTATGATTGCGCCAGTGGCGAGACAGCAAAGGCCTGCACCTTACGTGCGGACGCGAAGATGCGTATTCTAGTCGTTGACGACGACCCCCAGATTGTCAGCTTCCTTAAGCGGGGCCTGACATACGAAGGTTACACCGTTGATACCGCGAGCGACGGCACGGAGGCCTTGGCCAAGGCTAGAGATGCAGAGCCCGATCTAGTCATACTGGATGTCATGATGCCTGGCATCGACGGTCTGGAGGTGAGCAAACGTCTGCGCCAAGCAAGCAATCTGCCGATCCTGATGCTGACGGCCAAGGGGACGGTTGCAGACAGGGTCAAAGGATTGAACAGCGGTGCGGATGACTACCTGGTCAAGCCTTTTGCGTTTGACGAACTGCTGGCGCGGGTACGGGCCCTGCTGAGACGCGCCCAGCCTGCGGAGGGAGAAGTTCTCCGGTTCATGGATCTCTCGCTGAACCCTTCTACGAGGGAGGTCAAACGCGGCGACGAGGACATACAACTCACAGCACAGGAGTTCGATCTCCTGGAGCTTTTCATGCGCCATCCCAGGCAGGTGCTCCGGAGAGACATGATCTACGAGAAGGTTTGGGGATACGATTTCGGTGGCGAATCCAATGTCATCGAGGTCTACATGCGCTACCTTCGCTCGAAACTGGAGGCCAGCGGCCGGCCCAGGCTGATCCACACAGTCCGCGGCGTGGGTTACGTCCTGAAGGAGTAGGGCTTTGTCAATCAGGTGGCGACTGGCTCTGTCCTTCGCCCTGTTGCTCGCTATTCCTGCCATGGCCGCCTCCCTCTTCTTCTACGTTGCCTTCCGCAACTGGGTGATCGCTGAGAGGATTGATGGCGATCTGAAGGCCTATGCCACCCTGGCAGCAGTGCCGCTGGTCACTGAGAACGCCGACTACGATCTCACCGCCTCCGTGTGGAACTCGTTTCCCGACAAGTCCGTGCAGATCCAGCTTGTAGACAGCGACAGGAATGTTGTCCTCAAGTCCGAAAACCTCGGTGACCAGGTGCTGCCGGTGGACAACAACCTTGTCGACAACGGTTTCAAAGGCTTCAGCGGCATCGCAACAGTCTCTTCTGATGGTGACGACGATATCCGCGTTCGTGCTGTACCCATCCTTATCGGCGCACAAATCCATGTAATGGAGGTGGGAAAGTCGCTTTCGGCTGTCGACCCTATTCTGTCGCGCATGGGAGTGACATTGGCTCTTGTGGTGCTGGTCTTCCTCACTCTGGCAGGGATCTCCGCCATGGTCCTGGTCAGCCGTGCTCTATCTCCCGTAAAGAAGGTCACGGCCATAGCTCAGAGCATTTCATCCAGCTCCGACCTCAGCCGCAGGGTCAACTACCGCGGACCCAAGGATGAGATAGGGCAACTGGCCGCCACCTTCGACCAGATGATCGACAGAATAGACAGCCTTGTGCGTTCTCAAAGAAGTTTCGTGGCCGATGCCTCTCACGAACTGCGAGGCCCGTTGACTGTCATCCAGGGCAATCTGGGTCTCCTCAAGCGTGATATCAGTGAAGAGGACCGCCAGGAGTCCTTAAGGGCGATGGATGCCGAGGCGGCTAGAATGACCAGGGTGATAAACGACCTCCTCGTCCTGGCCGAGTTGGAGTCCGGCCAGGTCGGCGAGCAGCAGATGGTCTCGCTGAAAGACCTGGTTCTGGACGCTCAGGACCGGGCGCTCCTGATAGCCGGTCAGCGCCGGATCATACTGGGACGGGTGGATGACCTCTGGGTGAAGGGTGACGCCTACAGGCTCGACCAAATGTTGAGCAATTTGGTCAGCAATGCAATCAAGTACACGCCTGACGGAGGAACAATCACGCTGTCGGTGTTTCAGGACGGAGACTGGGCGTGTTTGGAAGTAAGTGACACAGGAATCGGGATAGCGCCTGAGCACTTGCCTCACCTCTTTGACCGCTTCTATCGAGTGGATAAGGCCCGCTCGCGGGCCGCGGGAGGAACAGGGCTGGGTCTGGCCATCGTGAAAGGTATCGCCGAGCAGCACGGCGGCAGGGTCACGGTCACCAGCGAACCGGGCAAGGGCACCACGTTCATCGTCTGGTTGAAACTCTAGGACTCCGCGTGTGCCCGGCTGAAGGACTGTTGAGCATCGTCATCGTCTGCGGAACGTTGCCCACCTTCTAAGGATACGCGGACCGGCCGTCCGCGCAGTCGAGACCCTCTTCCTATCCCAACCACCCACCCGGTCGGCTGATGTAGTTCAGTCGCGCACGCACCCGTTAGCCACCACCCGCCGAAGAATGACGGGGTTGGACGGAGACGGAACAAATCAGATACCATATTGAGTCCACGGCACTCGGCGCCGATTGACACCGGCTGCAAACAGGACACGATGAGTAGGCTCTTCACCCAGAAGCATGCATGGGGCGTTGCAGCTCTGGCAAGCATAGCCACAGTGCTCAGCATCTTCGCGCATTGGGAGCCGCGCTTCCCTGGAGACCTGCGTCTGACCCTCCTGGTCCAGTCCGCCCACAGCACCGCATTGGACTCCATAATGAAGTGGGTGTCGTTTCTGACCGGTGACTGGAGAGCTATCTTGCTGGCTGCTGCTGGAGGTCTCGTAGTCTGGCGCTGTCTCGGCAGGCGCGAAGGGGCGCTGGTTCTGACGACGTGGCTCAGTGCACCGATTCATTCTGTGCTCAAACTGCTGGTCAACCGCCCCCGCCCCACACCAGAGCTGGTGCGCGTCCTCCAAGACGCGCCAGGGAACAGTTTCCCCAGCGGACACGCCTTCTTTGCCATCGCCTTCTGGGGCCTCCTGGCCTATTTCGCTTGGACGCGGCTGCCAAGCTGGCCTTTGCGTGTCCTGGCGTTTTCGGGGTGTGGGATCATCATTCTCTTGATTGGGTCATCCCGGGTGTACCTCGGGGCACACTGGCCGAGCGATGTGATAGGGGGCTACATCTTCGGCGCCCTTCTTCTGCTGGTGTTGATCTGCCTGGATCGGATGTGGCGGGCGCACTGCGACACGCAGACCCCCGATGAGCCCGACCACACTGACAACCAGCCCGGGCTACTTCCCGGCAATTCGGCACAGTAGAATGCCTCCCTCTCGAGACCATTCGGGCATCGGAGCATTAGCCAATCCGTAGGTGGTAGAATGGTCATCGGAGATAACTACCGGTGGAGATCGGGGATGGCGCAGAAAAGAGGCCCGGGTAAGAACAGGGTGAAGAACGCATCCCCGGCGGTCCGCATCTTCTGCACGTGTTTCCCCCTGCTTGTTGCACTCTGGATACTACTTGTCCTCTATCCGAACCCTCTCAAACTGGCGGTGAGCGTGGAGAGACTCGCCAGTCCCAAAGCCGATCCCAGATCAGTGGAGACGCTCGCAGAGAACCTGCCTTCGGAGCCGGCGGTCATTGAGGAAGAGGTCCTCAAAAGCATCCCGTATCAGTATGACTGGGAAGCCTACGGCATGCCCTGGTACTACCCCACGGTCGATGAGGTGCTCGAAAGAGGCTCTGGCGACTGCAAGGCTCGGGCCATAGTACTGGCTTCGATCCTGGAGGCAAAGGGCATCCCATACCAGATCAAGTCATCGCCCATGCATGTCTGGGTGGACTACGAGGGCAAGGCAGAAGATGAACTGGAGAACCCGGAGGCAGAGCTCTACAATATTGATCCGCAGACCGGACAGAGATCGCTTCGTCTGCCTGGCATCGACGTGAGCGAATTTGCCAGCACGGTCTGGCAGGGATTCTGGCCGCCCATGCCTATTGTGAGAAAACTCCTTCTGGTAGGCGGGCTGGTCATCCTGGGGGCTCTACGAGTGCTCTGGCCGAGGCGGGCAGTTGCTGTCAAGGGCCGCTTGCCCAACGTGCAAGACGCCAGGCATATCTCTCCCACGTGCGGCGAATCACGGTCCACCTGAAGCGAACCGCATGCGTTCAGCCTCCACATCATGCAACGAGACTAGCGGCGTGCCTTCTTCTGATGCTCAGGGTGCCCCGGCTCTCCATCACCTGCTGCTGGATCGCGCCCGGGTCTCACTGTAAGAGCAAGGGCCGGAACAACCCCGTGATGCGTCTCCACTGCGCCACGCAACTTGTCTGATTCTACTCACGTTTCACGTTATCTTCTGCGGCAGCAACCCATAAGGCCGCTTGTACTTTGCATGATACGTGCACAGATAGACATAACCAGCCTTGTAACGCGGCCGCCTCTTGCAGTAGGCACATGTCACCGCACGTCTCATGATCTTCACCATTCCGGTCACAGTCTAGATCAGAACCGCACCAACTCAAGTGACCTGCGTCACATCCCGCCAGGTGTCCCGCGTCCCACTGCCTGACTGCGGTTGCCAGCAACGCCCCGGCACCATCCCAACGGACGCGACCTGCGGGCCAGCCCAGCCAGTCGGAAAAGCGCGGCAGCCCATTGACACCGGATGTCTCAGGGATTAGGCTCACCGTAAAGCCAGCACAACCCACACCCGGCAAGATCCTGGAGGAGTTGCGGAGGGGAGGAGGATCGTGAAGTACCTCATTATTACCAAGACGAAGGATGTCTTCTTCATGTTGCCCGATGAAAGACGCATGGTCTTGATGGGCGCCGCGATGGCTTTCGTCGATAGGCTCATCAAGGCGCACAAGATGAAGGAAGTGTACGTCATGCCCGGATGGAACCGGACCATGTTCATCCTGGACGTCGAGTCCCAGGAGGAAGCTGCGCGCTTGAATCTCGAATCCCCGATGCGCGACTACATCGACACCGAGGTCTACGGACTTCAGGATTGGGATGCGTACGTGAGGGGAATCAAGCACGCCTACCAGCAGTTGGCCGGGAAGAGATAGAGCCTCGGACCTGCAGTCCGCCAAGAAGAAAGCCCTCGGGGATCGATGTAACCCGGTGTCCGAAAGTGAACCTTGCGGCGTGGTTTTCGGCAATCAAACAGAGAGCCCTATGCCTTAGTTCAGCCTTTATGGAATATTTTGCTTGACACACTCTGTAAGTTCTGCAATAATCATAACAGGCTAGATAGGTCACCCCCCTTTCTAACCTAACGAAGCCCGCCAGAGGTATTTGAGCGGGCTTCTTCCTTGTCAGAAGGTTCCCAAGAGCGAGCTGCAGGATTCGGGCCCCCTCGAGCGACTAACGAGGTGAGGAGAGATCGCCGGACAGAAGCAGTCTTCGATCGCACTCTGGAGGAGGCCGTGATCCGCTGCCCGTATGTGGTCACTTGGGCAGAGGGGAGCCAGTAGTGAAACCGACCCAGTGAGGGTCGGTTTCTGTTTTTCTGGCACGGCGGCATGCCTGGTACTTGACAGCAGCGCGAGCACCGAGGCAGAAAGCAGAGGCGAGGAAGAAAATGTACAGCGAGATGTACAAACAGATCATCAACATCATCGATGCCGCCATGTCTCTGAGCACGACGGAAACGAGGGACGAACTCAGCCGGAATCCCGCAGACAAAGTAAAAGTGTTCGAAGACAGTTCTGTCTACATTCAGGTACGCGACAGGCCCAACTACTTCGAACTCACGATCTCCGCGAAGACCGCCAACGGCGGCTACGATATCGCCAACCCTATCTTCGCCATCAGACTGCAGCCACACGCGTGGCTCGTCGAGAAGATGGATGGACTCTACAAGTCCACCGCAGAAGATGCTTTCCGCATGTCGCCGCCCGCCTGGCTGCCGGACTGGGCCCAGGATATGTGGAAGGGGTAGAAGCCGGCCTCGACCGGAACAGACGCCCTCGCCGCACTTGTCAGCCATTCTCCCGGCCCGCTTCAACTAGACCGGCACTCCAGCAGGTCTGCTACGCACCTGGTGCAATTGGCCCTGTCGTCACGAAACTTCACCTAGAGAATGGATGCCCGGCGGATTCGCCCCGAGCACGCGTTGTAGCTCAATATTCCGCTCCGTCCACAACCGAGGAATCGTTCGCCCACCGGGCCATGCGTCGCCAGGAAGTCGCAAAACCAAGCCGCGATCCCGAGTAGGTTAGGATGTTATAATCTCGCATCAGGCCGCGAATACTGCAACGGAGGCAAAGCACGAAGTGACAGGCTACCGAACCCCGTCATGGTTCCGCGCCAAACGTAATGTCGAACTGAAGCAGACCAAGGCAAGAACAGGCGAGCCTAGGGCCAGCAAGCGGAAGAAGCGGCGCAAGTAGAAGATGGCGGCACGGGTTGCCGACAATTCATCCGCGCGCACCGGCACTGCGGCCAGACAATGGGAAGGGAGGTCATGATACATGGCGAAGAAGGCAAACATTTCAGGCCTGGCTGTATTCTTCGTGGGTATAGCTTTGTTGCTGGTCACATTCATTGTCGCTCTCCTGGCGTTCATCAACCCCGACCGTGTAGGTGGTTTTGGTGATCTCATTCCGGCGCCGGAAGGAGACTGGGAAGGCGTGGTCGTGGCTCTCGGCTACCTGGTGGCCCTGGGACTGCTCATGGTGCTGGGTTGGGTCGCCGGTAAGATAACGGCCATGGGGATCAAGATGTTCAAGGCGCGGCCTTCGAGCGAAACGAATCAGGAGGGCTAGAAGGGTGATCCGGCCGGCGCAACCACAAGCGTGGCACTGTTGACAATAGCGGGCATGATCCTAGAATATGGCGCAAGCGCGTCTCAGTCTGTGGGACTGCCCTTTATGGTCTCTGGCATCCTGCGGGCAGAGCCGGAAAAGCATGGAGGAGGATAGGCAATGTTCTGTCCGAAGTGCGGCAAGGAAACAGCAGACAACCAGGCCTTCTGTGCGAGTTGCGGCGCTCCACTGACACAACAAGCGGCCACTCCGGAGTCACCACCAGTGGGCATCTCACCCAAGTCCAGGCTGGCAACAACGCTGCTGGCGTGGTTCCTGGGTGAATTCGGCGCGCACCGCTTCTACATCGGCAAGATTGGAAGCGCGGTGGTGATGTTGATTCTGGCCTTGATAGGGTGGGCCACGGTGTGGTTCCTGGTTGGGATTCCTTTTCTCGTCATCGTCGGCATTTGGAGCCTTGTCGACTTCATATTCGCCGTTGCCGGCAAGATGAGAGACAGCAAAGGCCTTCTCATTGAGAAGTGGTAGAGGGTGATCCGGAAGAAGCCTAGCCCTACGCGGAGCGGTCCTTCGCAACGGAGGACCGCTTGCCGACAACCACATTCTGGTCGGCAGCACAGCACATCCTGCACCCCTCGCTTCCGAAGCCCGCGGCAGTCGGAGGTCCTTCACCTTTCCATTGTTGCGACAGACAGGAGGCACCATGGACCTGAAACTGGTCCCGCTCTACTTCTTCGTAGGTGGCGCCATAGTGACTCTGGTGACCTACTTCGGCAGCCAGGCCAACAAGGGTGCGCTGGCCGCCTTCATCGCGTTCTTCCCAGCTTTGACAGTGATCACTCTGTGCACCATTTACTGGAGCGGAGGGGCTGAGAGCGCCGTGTCATACGCCAAGAGCCTGGTCTACCTGCTGCCGGCCTGGCTGCTATACATCGCCGCTGTCATATACTTGACGCCACGGCTCGGCCTGTGGCCACCGCTCATCATCGGCGTCATCCTCTACACCCTGGCCAGCTATCTGACCGTGAGAATCATGCACCTCAAGTGACGGTTCGGGTTGCTCTCACAGCAGCGCCGCGAAGACGGCCACCAGAGTATAATGACAGTCAAGGTATTCCATCCTTGGATGAGCCCGTCGGGCCTCTCTTGCACAAGGAGGCAGAGATGAATCCACCAGGAGAGATCGAGACCAGGGTCAGGAGACTCGAAGATATCGAGGCCATCAAGAAGCTGAAGGCCAGGTACTGGCGGTGCGTCGACCGGAAGCTCTGGGATGAGATGAGAGACGTCTTCACCGAAGATGCCACTGCCGACTACGGGCCGGACATCAAGCTCAAGGGCAGGCAGGCCATCATCGACTTCCTTAAGGGCAGCTTGGGGGCAGATACGGTGATCACGTCGCATGTGGGGCAGAGGCCGGAGATCGAGCTGACTGGCGAATCCACAGCAACAGGCATGTGGTGGCTCAATGACTACATAGTGATGCAGCCGAACGTTCGGAGGCGCGGCTACGCCTACTACGAAGACGAATACGTCAAGCAAGAGGGCAGATGGAAGAAGAAGAGCACCAGAGTGGTCACGGTGCTGGAAGAATGGGACATGCTGAAGCGCTGAGCTGAGATGACTATACGAAGATACGAGACTATTGAGGTCACGGAGGGCATCGGGGAGGTGTTCAGCCGCGGCGAACGCATTGCCACCGTGGAATACACGGTGCGCACCAGACAGGAGTTGCCCGGCACGGGCACTCTAGAGTGTCAAGTCCGCCGGCTGGTAGACGGGCACGTGCTGGTTCAGGAAGGAGAGAGGCAACTCAGGGGCATGGGGCCACTGGTGCTGCGGATGCAGGACGGCAGAGAAGCCACGTTCCTGGCCGACCTGGGCAACCCTGATAC
>JAUCPZ010000177.1 GCA_030372995.1 Dehalococcoidia bacterium | reverse complement strand
CGCTGTCTCGTGGGCTCGGAGATGTGTATAAGAGACAGGCACAGCAGTTCGTTCTTCGTAGGGGCCCAACAGGTCGTGCTCTTATGTCTATCTGGCGGATTCCCGCGGCAGCGTTCCACAACATCTCCCACTGTACGGGGAGGTGAGGAATGAAGAAACACAGGACTTCCATTTTGGTTCCTTGGCCTTTGGTGTTGGGGGGTAATTAAGCTGTTCCCGTCAGCTTCCGGATGATGCCGATGACCTTTCCCTGGATCTCTACGTTGTTCGGATCGTGGTACATGGGTTTCATCTGGCTGTTGGCTGGCTGTAACCGGATGCGGTCGCGCTCCCGGTAGACCTTTTTCAGGGTGACTTCTTGCTCTGATTTCAGCCATACTGCTGCCGTTTCGCCGTTGTTACGGTGTTGATGGCCTGCATGATAACGACGTCGCCGTCATCAATGAGAGCGTCAATCATAGATAGCCCCCTGACCTTCAGGGCGTAGATGTCGCCCCTGGCGGGAGCTAGGTCGGCCGGGATCTCCAGCGTCTCCAGAGGTTCTTCGTGCCAGGCATCAGGCTGGGGCACCGGGATAGGCTGGCCGGCAGCGATGTAACCCAGCAGGGGTACTCTAATAGCGGGTTCAGGCCTGTCGGCCAGAGTGATGCCTCTGCGAATGCCTGGTTCCCGAATTATGTGGCCCTGATTCTCCAGCACCTTGAGGTGATGCTGCACTACCGCCGGAGAGCTGATATGGCAGCTATGGAGGATATCCCTGATTGTCGGGGGATACCCTTTCCGGTCTATGAACTCGCGGATAAAGCCCAGGATTTGCTGCCTTCTTTGGGATGTCCGGGCCATACTGCCCCCTGAATATATCGCTGGTAGTACAAATGTACTATAAAGGGATGGTTTTGTCAAGGAGTTCGGGTAACGGTTCCCGCTATCCAGCATTCTGTTGGGTAGGGCTGATGAAGCTCTGCGGTGATCTATAGTGGTGAAAGACTGTCACGCCCATCTGCAGCTTCAGCGCAGCAGGTTCCAGCTCGCCTTGCTGATCGCCGAAACCAGTGCCTGATCAGGAATGCTGCGGAAAGGCAAGTCTAGGATCGCCACCCTGAACAAAGGCAATGACTACCCAATCCCTAGCCTCCTCTTGGCCAAGGCGGTGGATTCCGGATTCTCCATATGCCTGAGCTTGTCGAGAGCACTCGAACGATCCATATATCCCTCTCTGACTAAGCTAGCAAGCTCGCAGGCATAGGGGTGATAGCCAAAGCGATTGAAGTGCACAACATTGGCAAAAGAATTGAGAAGGCAATTGGTCGAATTGGCGTCAACATCCTCAGGTGCCTTCCACCCGAACCGTGAGATGTGTTCACATATAGTATTCTCACTATAGCCTAGAAAAGCCAGTGGATGGATATTGTAGGGAAAACGATAACTGCCGCTGAAGTGCTTCTCTTCAAGGAAGTAGGGGCTTATATCATCGCCAGCGATCTTGTACAGCGGATCGAAAAGGGCCTTCTGCATCACTCTCACCATTTCAGGATTGTTGCGCATGATAGAAGACGTGATGGGGGCTTGACCCGGAGACCACCCAAAGGCAACGAATGGTATATCCTTCTCCAGCGCCAAGCGCAGAGCACTGGATTTCACCACGGCCATGCAGGCCGTGCAGATAGTGCTGGCCCTTTCCAGGGCCTTGGGCGGGAATATGTCCGTCGTAGCACATACGCGAAAGATTTTGGCCAACACAGGAAAACTAGGTTTGAAGAAGATGTGATCTACTCCCAGCTTCTCCACCACACAGCGTATGTTCAGCGACGCCTGATTCGACACGAAGCCGTTGTCAAATGTCAGGGCGAGGACATTCAATCCGTATCTCTCTTTGAGGACAGATAACGTGTAGGTGCTGTCCTTGCCTCCGCTATAGCACATCAGCGCGTCATACTTGCTCACACCCCTGTACTCTGAGACGAGAGCGTCGAACCTTCTCCTGAATTCCGCGGTCCTGTTCTCATCATGCCTCTTCCGTTGCCAATCGCGGCAGTAATTGCAGACGCCATCTTTGTCAAAGCGGATCCTAGGGAAGGTCTCCGGCAGTACGCAGTTAGTACACACTACTGGTGGCGTCGCCACATCACTCCTTATGCTCTCAAAGAGATTTAGCCTTGCATTTCGAGCGTCGGAGGGAGCCTCCGCAAATGCCTTGTAGCATTGTATTTGGACTTGAAATCCCTGAAGGCCCTCTTGACTTGCTCCTCCGTCAAGCCCATCACCGCACAGACCTGTCCAACCGGGATGCGGTTCTCCCAAGCGTAGAGCAGAAGGTCCAGCGTCTGATATGGCATGCGGAAGTAGAACTCCTGATCGGTTACGCCAAGACTGTAGGTGTCAGGGCTGGGTGCCCTATCGATGATCTCTCTATTTACTCCGAGGTATTCAGCGATTTGGTAAACTTGGCTCTTGTAAAGGTGCTGGAGGGGTTCGATGTCCACACCGCCGTCACCATATTGCACGAAGAATCCCTGGATTGCCTCACTCCTGTTGGTTGTCCCGCAGACCAGGTAGTTCTCTCTCTCCGCAAAGAAGTAAAGGTAGACCATCCTCGTTCTCTGTTTCATGTTCGTAGCAGATACAATCTTGCGCAGGCTATCGCTCGTGAGTCTAGCCGAAAAGGCATTTCCTGCACTGTCCTCGACCTTCAGCGTGAAGAAATTGATAGCATCTCTCGCCAGCAGATCGGCGGGTAAGACTATCTTGGATTTCCACGTGCTGTTGTAGTCTGGGAAAAGTGCCTTAATGGCCTCGTCACGCCTCTCGTATGCTCCGAAGGCTTCAAGTACCCCAGTGATGTCCGCTATTTGAGTCTGAATTCCCATCTTGCGGGCGTGACTACTCGCATATTCGGCGCTGACGGGACTCGACTCCTTCTCGGGCAGGATCACTCCCAGCACCTTGTCCTTACCGAGGGCCCTTACGCATAGCTCCGCGCTCAAGGCCGAGTCGATCCCCCCACTAAGCCCGATAACGGCACCAGTCCTCCTCATCTCGGTGGCATGCTTCCGAATGAAAGAGGAGAGCCGGCGCACCTCTGCTTCACAGTCGATTCGCAATATGTCTGGGCCGAACTCCCTGTTATTCGGCGTACTCATGTTTTGTGACCTTCGTCCTGCTGATTCTCCGGAAGTAGCTTGTGCGTGCAGTGCACTAGGAACTCCACAATGCCAGCGTACCCAAGCAGGGGGCGCAACAGGATTCAAGGTGCTCTACACATGGATGTCTGAATCCGCTAAACCAGGCAAAGTCAAGAACAGACGTCGCTCCGGCACTCCTCGCGGAGACCGTTGGCCACCAAGACTATCGAACTGTCGGACGATCGTCTCTCTGGGGCTGCGTTGGCGTGGCCCGTGCGTCTGGCGTATCTTAGGTTGGTCGCGGAGGGACTGCGCCTCCCGTGCTTCAGAAACGTTCCTAGTGAGCACGTCCGGTCTTTCTCTTCACAAATGACACGAGCCTGTCTATCGAATCCAGATTCTCTGGCACCAGCTCCTCGTCTCTCACCTGGACTCCAAAAGTCTCTTCAATGAACATGACCAGGTTCAAGACACCGGTCGAATCCATTATCCCCTCCTCCATCAGAGACACATCGTCCTTCAGGTCTTGTTCGGTTCCCGCAGACATGAAGTTGTCTATTATGAAGCCCCTCAGTCGACTTCTGATATCCCCTGTTCCGCTGCGCTCGGCCGTCAAGTCAATCCCTCCTAGGCGACTGCGGTCTCCCGACTTGTGACAGCAAATCCATTCTGCCCGACCAGCGTTGCACGGCGCGGCCTTTCGCACGGGTGGCCAATGCCTTGGACCGGCTGGCTATTCACGTCCCTGATCCCTGGTTTCGAGGATGGCATTCCCTTGGCAATCCAGTTATGAGGTCTCTCCTTCGGTGCCCGAAGTCCGGGTCATCAGTCGTGCCCTGTGAAGCAGGGATGCAGAATCGCTCCCCAATGCGGCATGAGTTGCAGCAGTGATCCAAGGTGGCCAAGCTACTCCTTACACCCTCCGATTATCTCTGCGCACTTCGCAAGGTCTACCTTCCCAGTCATCATCTTTGGCAGGGCCGGGACAAGAGTGATGCTCTCGGGTGTCTTGTACTTGGGCAGTCTCGCTGTACAATAGTCTAGCACATCCTTCGGTCGACAGTCTTCCCTTATAGGCACGGCAAGCGCCGCGAGAGCATTGCCCTTTAATGGATCTGGCCTTCCCAGAACGGCCGCCTCCAAGATGAGTCCGCTTTCCATTAGAACGTCCTCTATCTCTTGGGGATTGATGCGGTGGCCGCTCACCTTTAAGAGGTTGTCTTTGCGCCCCACGACGAAGAAGAACCCTTCGTCGTCGACATACGCTAGATCGCCGGTGTGGTAGCCGTTGTGGTCCAGTACGCGGGCGGTGGCCTCCGGATTCTTCCAATACCCCAGCATGATATTGGGTCCGGAGGCAGTCAGTTCCCCTACCTGGCCAACCGGCATCTCTCTGCCATCCTCGCCCAAGACGCGTAGCGTGACTCCGGGGATGGGCTTGCCTATCGAATCCATCTTCCGGTCAAAGTCAGCCGGGTCAAGGTAGCTGAGTCGAGCGGACGCTTCAGTTGCACCGTACATGATGTACAAAAGGGTATGTGCTGGCAAGACTCTTCGAAGCTCCTGTTTAATCTGGCGCGACATATGCCCACCTGCCTGCGTACAATACCTCAGCGACACCAGTTTGTCTCTGCTGGCTGCGAGAGGAGAGCGATGCAGCAGATACGCGTAGGTGGAAGGCACCCCGGACATCCCGGTTACACGCTCCTCTATGATTTGTCTGATGACGTCCCCGGTATAGGCGAATCTATTGTTGATGACTATCGAACCACCGACCGCGAAGTGTGTGTTCAGCAGGGACTTTCCCATGACATAGAAGAAAGGGAGGACCACCATCTGACGGTCATCCGACGTTAGCTTAAGGTAGCTACAGATAGACTCCGTGTTGTGGACTATGTTCCTGTGGCTTAACATCACTCCCTTCGGCGCCCCGGTAGAGCCGGATGTGTATATGAGGCACGCAAGGCTTGATGGGCTGATCGGCAAGCCAAGGTTGGATGTGTCGCCTTCCTGGGATATTTCTTCAAACTTGAGTACTGGCGCCAGTGTCGCAGTCGACTTCATTCTTGGCTGTGACATAATGACAGTCTTCACACCGGATGAACTGGGCAGCACCTTCGAGAGGAGGTTCTCAAACCGCACTGACGATATGATGGCGATGGGCTCGATGTCCTTCAGCAGTGCAGCAAGTCCATCCGGCCTGAGATCTGTGCTGAGGGACACGAAGGTTGCGCCAGTCTTCAGCACGCCGTAGTAGCTCGCTACATACTCGACTGAATTGTGGAGAATGACCACAACGCGGGTGTCGGCACCGATTCCGGAACGGACAAGTGCGCGGGCAATCCGATTCGCCATCGCATTTACCTGTGCGTAGGTCACTCTCGCCTCTTCATGAATGACCGCGATCTTGTCCGGGTATTTATTAGCGCTTTCTTCCAAGAAGTGGTGTATGAGTGTCATGCTCGGTGAGAACATCTGACAGTCAACTCCTCAAACGTTAACGAGAACCACGGAGTGGTGGCAATCCTCCAGACCAAGGCGGGGCTGTGATTCACCGAGAAGGTCGGACAACTCATGCGCTTTGCGTCGCCAAGCCATGGAACGAGCCAGGACTGGGCAATCCGCACGGGCGCCGCCCACGTATCGGTTGATATCTCGCGCCAGCAGGCGCAAACAGAGCCGCTCCGTAAGCATACAGTTGTCTGGTGTGCTGAAGATCGTCTGGCTGGCGACCCTTTTGTCCTCCCACGCCGCAGCTCGATATCAAGCCCGCAATGCTGCGATTTGGGGGTAATTATACTTCCCACGACATGCGTCTGGCCACACGTGTGGACAATTGAAGGCCGCTAACTCGCACCTATCGATCGGCACTTGAGGCGATGTCAGGAAACGGATTGAGCACAATGACTTGTAGACTGAAAGACCTTCGACGACTGTGGGGGTACCGGAAGCATATGTGGCAAGACGGTCAATGGAGGTGAGAGGACCAGACATGACCTGATTCGGACTCTTGTGCCGATGTGCTAGAATAGTGAAAGCTTGGCGGAGGGTTTGGCAAGGAAGAGCTAGATCTTCTTAGATACCAGGCCATAATAGTGATCCGGAGGACTTGGAGAGGCAGACTGTTGCCTGTAGACAAAGCGGTATCTGGGAGGAGGAGCACCGAGAGCATAAATCTCTCGCGCTGTGCGGTGGAGGGTGAAGGAACCGGTCCTGAGTAGGATCGGGTCTTGTTTTGTGTACCACCGCATGACAGTGTTATGACAGATGAGAGGTAAACAAGGAGGCCGAAAGGAGATCAGTGCAGCGCTCAACAATGACTGGGCTTAGGTCTGATGGACCGGATTGTAGTTCTCGTATCGTGTGGTTGTGCATCGGGAAGGCCTCGGCCTGCTGTGGTCATTCGGCCGCATGTCATGGTGCTGGGTTTCCTTTTGGAGAGAGCGAGGGATTCCCAGGCCTGAAAGCGACTAACGTGTTGAACGGGACAGCAACGCGGGATTCGCGACATCACCTGAAATGGAGAGGATGACCACCATATAGGTTAGACAGAGAATTTGACACAGGCGTTGGGAAAGCGTTGAACCGTCACCCCTATTCTGGTCACTTGGGTGGCGGGGAGCAAGTAGTGAAACCGGCCCACCAGAAGGTCGGTTTCTCTTTTTCCCCGGTTCTTCACTTCAAGGCCGAGCAATGGAGCATAGCAGCGGACAAATAATCGAGATGGCATGTCCAGCATTGGACGAGCGCGATATTCAGGCGGTTGCGGATTCTCTGCGCTCGGGGATTCTGGCCCAGGGTCCCAGAGTTTCTGAGCTCGAGCAGGCTTTCGCCGCGTATACGGGCGTGAAGCACGCTGTTGCCACGAGCAACGGGACAACGGCTCTGCACACCGCCTTGCTGGCAGCAGGGATACGGGAAGGAGACGAGGTACTCACTACTCCGTTCAGCTTCGTGGCCACCGCGAACGCTATCTTGTACTGCCGAGCGAGGCCTGTGTTTGTGGACATTGACGAGGACACCTTCAACATAAACCCCTCACTCTTGCGGCGGGCCGTGACGAAGAAGACCAAGGCGGTCATTGTCGTCCATCTGTATGGTCAACCGTGTGACATGGAAGAAATCGTCGAGACATGCCGCGAGCACAACCTGGTTCTGATTGAGGACGCCTGTCAGGCGCACGGGGCGGAGTACAAGGGAAAGAAAGTCGGGTCATTCGGGATCGGCTGTTTCTCCTTCTATGCCACAAAGAACATCACCACTGGCGAGGGGGGCATAATCACCACTGACGACGCCGAGGTGGCTCAGAAAGCCCGAATGATCCGGAGCCATGGCCAGAGCGAAAGGTATGTCCATCAGATCTTGGGATTCAACTACCGCATGACTGATTTTGCCGCGGCGCTTGGCATCCGCCAGCTACAACGTCTCGATCAACTCAACGAGAAGCGGGCTGCGAATGCTGCATACCTCTGTGAGCAGATGGCTGGCATACCGGGTCTTAGCATCCCTGTGGTTCGGGCTGACAGGAAGCATGTGTTCCATCAGTTCACGGTGAGAGTCTCCAGCAGTCTCGGGGTGCCGAGAGATGATCTCGCGGCAAGGCTAAGAGAGGATGGGATAATGACGGGCATTCACTACCCGCTGCCTATCCATAAGCAGCCTCTGTACCGCGATATGGGATATGATGCGCATCTTCCCGTCTCTGAACGGGCTGCGGCAGAGGTACTGAATTTGCCGGTGCATCCCAGCTTGGATGATCAAGACCTGAAACGCATTGTGCGCAGCGTCAAAGAGGCTGTTGGTGGGCTTCCCTCCAATCGCAAAGCAAGCGCGTCAAGGCCCGCGGCTGCTGCCGGAACTTGTTCTCTTGAGCCTGCACGGAGCAGCGGGTGTGGGCTGCCATTGGACTCGGCCAAAGCTCCAAGAAATGTGGTGATGCGCGGCAAGGTGAACATCGGCAAGGGAACCGTGGTGGAGGACAACGTCGTTCTTGGCCATCGCGACGACGGAGTGCTTACCATCGGCGAGAATTCGCGAATTCGGTCCGGCAGCGTCATATACTCAGACGTCGTGATTGGCAGTGGGCTGAAGACGGGTCACAATGTTCTCATTCGCGAGGGCACGAAGATAGGCGACGATGTTCTAGTTGGGACCAACACCGTCGTCGATGGGCATTGCCGGATAGGCAACCGGGTGGTCATGCAGACGAATGTGTACGTTACGGCCCATACAATAGTTGAAGATGGCGTCTTTCTTGGACCATGCTCGGTGACGACGAATGATAAGTACATGGAATACGGAGCGAAGCTGGTTGGACCGACGATAAGGAAAGGAGCCCGGATCGGGGCGAACTCGACGATCCTGCCGGGTGTCACCGTGGGAGAGGGAGCAGTGATCGGATCGGGGACAGTCGTGACCAAGGACGTCCCGGATGGGGCGGTCGTGGCAGGAAATCCCGCCAGAGAGCTGCCATCGAGAGTGGCTGGCAGTACCCCTCACGACTCCAGGATGAAGAGCCGGTGAAGAGGGCCATGACTGAGGCGTCAAAAGAGAAGAGGATTGCCGTCGTTGGCATGGGATACGTCGGGATTCCAGCCGCCGTTCTCCTCGCCAGTGCGGGGTACAACGTGGTAGGTATTCAAAGAAGATCCGAGAGGTCCGGGTGGAAGATCGACTGGCTCAACCAGGGACGCTGCCCCATAGGCGGCAATGAGCCGGAACTGCCGGAGATGCTGCAAGCAGTGGTGCGCGAGCAGCGGTTTGTTGTGACCGATGATTACTCAGCGCTTGCGGGCGTCGACATTGTCCTGATTGATGTGCAGACGCCCACGGATGACGCTCACGTGCCACAGTATGAATCGCTCAGAGAAGCGGCGCGGCAGGTCGGCAAGTATCTGAGACCCGGCAGTCTGGTAATAATCGAGTCTACTGTGGCGCCAGGCACCACCGAGTTCGTGGTTAAGCCCATCCTGGAGGAGGTGTCTGGGCTCAGGGCAGGTCTGCCGGAAGGTTTTGGCCTGTGCTTCTCCTATGAGCGAGTGATGGTTGGCAGACTGATACACAACATCAGAGAGTACCCGAAGGTGGTGGGTGGGCTGGATGAAGAAAGCAGAAACATGGCCATGGAGATGTACAGCTCCATTGTCAGGGGAGGGGTCATCGGCACCGACATCAGGACTGCCGAAGTGGCCAAGACGGCTGAGAATGCCTACCGTGACGTACAGATCGCATTTGCCAACGAAGTCGCCCTTCTCTGTGAAGCGCTTGGCGTAGATGTGTACGAGGTCCGGAACATCGTCAACGGACTTCCCAACGATCCTTCCATGCCACACGCGAATCCGGTCCGGAACATGCATTTCCCTGGTGCCGGTGTAGGGGGGCACTGTCTGCCCAAGGATACGTGGCTGCTTGTGCATGGCTACGACCGATATGCGGTGTCGAAGCCTGAATACCCGGCGTCTGTGCTCACGACCGCAAGGTATCTGAATGATTGGATGCCTATTCACATGGTGGACCTGCTGGAAGGGGCGCTAAATGAAGCCGGCAGAAGAATCAAGGGGTCGCGAATCTGTATACTGGGGTATGCGTTTCTGGAGAACTCGGATGATGCCCGAAATACGCCAACGGTGCCGCTCATCAAGGAGTTGGAAAGGAGGGGCGCTGAGTACGTCATCCATGATCCGTATGTCAGGGGAGACGAGACATGCCGGATTGAGCATGATTTGGATGATGCCTTGAAAGGCTGTGACGCGGTGGTCTTGGTGACGAAACACCAGGAATACCGTTCTATCACCCCGGAGAGGCTAAGGAGCCAATTGAGATCATTGATTGTGATTGATGGTAGAGACGTGTACAATCCTAAGAGGTTCCTGGATTGTGGCTTCATCTTCAAGGGAGTGGGCAAGGGCAATCTAGGGAGTAGGAGCAAGAACGGTCACGGGGCACGCGTGCCTGAGTGTGGAGATGCGCCGCAAGCAGGAATGCGCGGGAAGTCGGAGGTCATGCCATGGTCAGGGTAGGAGTGGTTGGCTTGGGTGTGATGGGTCAGCATCATGCAAGAGTGTACTCTGAGCTGGAATGCGAACTTGCCGGGGTAGCTGACGTGGACATCGAGAAGGCCAGGGTGGTGGGTGAGCACTATGGCGTGCCGTACTATAGCGATCACCGGGAGCTGGTGTCCCGTGTTGATGCGGTCAGCATAGCGGTGCCCACGAGTATGCACTGCAAGGTGGCTCTGGATTTCCTCAGCAAGGGTGTGCACTGCCTGGTGGAGAAGCCCATAGCGTCGAAGCTGTCCGATGCCGAGGAGATGAAGCGTGTGGCCCAGTCAACCAACGCCAAGCTGGCGATCGGGCACATTGAGAGGTTCAACCCTGCCGTGACCAGGCTCAAGGAGATCATTGACGAGGGTATCCTGGGAGAAGTTATGATAATATCCACGCGCAGAGTGGGGCCTTTTGCCCGCCGTATCAGAGACGTCGGCATCATCGTGGACTCTGCGTCGCATGACATAGATGTGGCGCGATACCTTCTGGGGAAAGAACCGGTCACCACCTTCGCGAGATCAGGCAGGCTTATGCATCCGACTCAAGAGGACTATGCGGTAATCATGCTTGACTTTGGAACCGGCATGGCTTCGATTGAGGTAAACTGGTTCACTCCTCACAAGGTGAGGAGCCTGGTGGCGACCGGAAGTATGGGGATCGCTTATCTGGATTTCATTGAACAGAGGCTTACGATTCATCACTGGGGGAAGGAGTGGCACGTTCCTGTAAGGAGGGCTGAGCCTCTGAAGCTCGAGTTGGAACATTTCCTGAAGTGCGCTGAGAATGGTGAGGAGCCGTTGGTGGATGGGAACGAGGGTGCTCGCGTGTTGGAATTGTGTCTGATGGCGGCGAGACAGCCGAAATTGCAGGCGCCAGTAGGGGGCGACGTAGGGATCGCTCAGGCGATCGCGTGGCAGGAGGGAACTCATGTTTCAAGGTAAGAAAATCGGGGTGACGGTGCCGGCCTATAATGAGGAGGCCTTTATCCCGTCGGTGGTCCGCAACATGCCTTCTTATGTTGACCGGGTATACCTAGTGAATGACTGCAGCACGGACGGCACCTGCCGTGTCATGTCTGAGATGTGCCGCGGCAATCCGAAGATGGTGGTGATGAGCCACGACAGGAACCGGGGTGTCGGGGCAGCCATTGTAACGGGGTACAAGAAGAGCCTCGAGGATGGCATGGACATCGCTGTTGTCATGGCGGGGGACGATCAAATGGATCCGGCGGAGCTTCCCAAGCTGCTGCTCCCTATTGTCAAGGGTGAAGCTGATTACGTCAAAGGCAACCGGATGTCGTCACTACGGCACATGAGAGGCATGCCTCTGTGGAGGCGGTTTGGCAATTGGCTCCTCAGGTGGGCCACTAGGGTATCCTCAGGTAATTACAGGATCATGGATCCACAGAACGGCTACGCGGCAGCGTCTGCCGAAGCTTTGCGAAAGATCGACCTGGACACGCTCTATCCTTACTACGGCTACTGCAATCATCTGCTGGCGAAGTTCAACGTAGCCGGAGTTCGAGTCTTGGAGGTGCCCATTCCTGCCAGATACCGGGGAGAGAAGTCCAAGATACGTTACGGCACGTACATCCGAAAGGTTAGCTGGCTTCTGCTGGTGACTCTTGCCTGGAGACTGCGGGTCAAGTGGTTGCGCCCCAGGGAGCGCACGAGGCTGCAAGGCGAACATCCCGTGCCTCCGGCAGAGGTCGTTGGTCCCATCGCTCAGCCTCATCAATTGCTGCCGGGCGTGTTCCGCCGCGAGTAGGAAGCTGCCTTTTCCTGGCCACACATTGGGGATTGCCCTCTTTCTCAACCGATCAAGAGGACGATCCCCGAGTTTTTTTGGAGGATTGCGTGATGGGCTCAGCCCCGGGGAACTGCAATCTGGTGGTGGCACGCGCTGTCTCTCGGTTGAGAGAAGCGTTGCTGATTCCCCTCGGATTTGGCGGGAGAGCAGTTGACAGTGTCCCTTGCTCAGGCGGCGGGTGTCCGTCGGGCAACCTGATTGCTGAGGAGCCTAGAGACCTCTCGACAGGTTCTTTCCCACGAGTACGGCTTCACTAACTCCCTAGTCCGCGGTTGTATGCTGCTGAGGTGTTCGCGAACGTATACAGTCTTCGCTGCTATATCGGATGGGCTGTCGGCATAGTACAGCCCATCTCCATCGACAGGGAACAGGTCAGGAAGGCCTCCAAACTTGGTGCTAACGACAGGTAGATTGCAGGCCATGGCCTCCAGCACAGAAAGTGGCTGGCCTATGCAGGCTTCCTCAGATACCGTTGGGAAGACGTACACATCGGCAAGTTGATACATCTCTTGAACGCGGTCGAAGTACTGGTTCAAGAATCTGACCCCTTGAGCCTGCAATTGACGGGCGAGACTGGCATTGGCTTGGGAGAAGGTGCTTGCCGCCACGAGTACTTGAGTGTCTGACTTCTGTAGGCACCCAAGTGCACCTATGTTCCGGCCCTGCTGTATGTGACCGACATGCAGCACCACGAACTGTCCTTCGGGCAGACCGTACTTGTGTCTCAGTGCTCTCTTCACATCCTGAGTGGCCGGGGTGAACGCGTCGACGTTGACACCAAGAGGGACGAACTCTGCCGGACAGCCCACTCTGGAGAACTCTGTCCGGTCGGTCGTCGATGTAGTCAGAATGAGGCCCGGGTTAAGGAAGGCGGCGCATTTCCTGGCCCACCCAGACCTGAGGCTTCTCGTTTGAGGGGCGAGGATCGCCACGGCCGCTGCCTGCCAGTAGGACCCGAGTATCTTGCCGAACAGGAGGGCGGCCGGGGTGGCCGGGCCCCGAACGATGTAGAGGATGACGTCAGGCCGGAACGATCTTATGCGGGCTCTCAGCCTTAGGTCCAGGCCGATGCGATTGCTGGTTATCCTGACAAGGTTCTCCGTTTCGACAACGTCTCCCAGAGAAAACAGCGTCAATACCTCGTGGTGCTTGGCCAACCCACTTGCCAACTCGTGGGCCACCCTTGCGATGCCCTCATCAAGGCGCTGAGTCAGTCTCTTGGTGTAAATACAGATCCTCATCTATCTTGTTCCCAACCAAACCATACGCATTTGTTACCGTAGTACTGCCTCAGCACCAAGCTGGTCAGCGTGTTGCATACGTCCCGAAAGTCACGATATCCGTTGTCGATCACAGTTAGTCTTAGGAAGTGGTGCGTGCTGCTGAAGAGCTCCACCTGTCTCTGAATATATGCCGCAGGTTCTGGCTCGGCGGAGCGCTGCAGTGCGACATCAACCGGCGTTGCCAGCACAATGCCCAGTGTTGGCTCAGGCAGAAAGAAACGGAGAATTGAAAGCCAGATTCCCTGAGGATTCTCGGGATGGTGTACATGAAGGTCCACGAAGATATCCGCGACATAGCGATCGCAGACCACGACCTGCCTCCTCAAGAGCTTCATGCGCAGCGACAGATTGTAGAAAATGCAGAAGTCCAGGGTGTTGATTGTCTTCCAGAGGACGCGTCGCCAGCTAGCATTGAGCAATCTGGAGTACGTCTCGTAACGCAATTCGTTGGGAGGGCAGCTTTCGGTTCTGCCATGAGTGGGTGACCTCTTGGTTAGCCGCCTCACCAGCCACCAGACCCCGGTCTGGGACCCCACCCGTGTCCAGAGGTAACGCGTGCTCAGTCCGCAGTGCTGCAGAACCTCTACCAGGGCCAGAGCGTGCGCCGTCTTGCCGCTTCCGTCTGTGCCACTGATCGACACCAGCATCCCCTTCTGAGGATTGAACTTCATTATGTGGATGAACGCTACCTCAAAGAGCGTCTTGGCGAGGTTGCGTATGCGGCCCCCCATTCCACCGAATTCCCTGGACCGAAGTACTTTCCTATATGCAATCAGCTTGGTGGCGAGGATTGGGAGATAGAAAGGCAGGGAGAGCGATGCACTGGCGATGTGTTCTCTGGTCTTGCGCAAGAACAGGCTCCTGCCGGTGAACCGTGCAGCGGCGTCCAATGTCTCCTGCGGGAACAGGGGACTGCCGAAGATTTCTTGGCAGATACGTGAGTAGGCCAAGACGGATAGCTGAAACCCCTCCTCCCAATTGTACGCTTTGGCCGTGTTCCTCAGATACTGCCAATCTAGTCTCCTGCTTCCTGCTAGATGTTTGACGATGCAGAGATCCAGCAGCCTGATGGCGGAGTTCTCATAGAAGGAGTGCGCAAATGTCGTCAGGAGACAGTCCTCGGCGCGAAGCGGAAAGACAACCTCATCAAATGGCATCTTATCAACCGATGACCAGGCAGAATCGGGATCGATGAAGGTACTACCCCAGTACACCCTGCTGTGGAGATGAACGGCCAGGATCTCCTTGCCAGAGTCAAACCGCTTGTAGAGATACTTGTGGGGCTCTCTGATGTTCTTCAGCTCCACGAACCCAATTTGTTCGAGCAGAACATGGGCCTTGTCGAAATCTCGCTCCGGGACCATGACATCGAGATTGCCACTCGTGTACGGCAGCAAGGAAGGACTCTTGATGAACACGTAAGGGATGTTGTTTGTCAGCAGGATCTCCATCACAGACTTGAAAGCCTCCTTCCATCTGCCGTACTGCTCCTGGTGTCTGGCCAGCGCGGCGATGAAGTCGGCTGACTGGAGGAGGGGTTGAAGCGCAGGCTCGGCGCGTTTCGGGAGATAGGCCAGGGGCATGGCATTGAGGGTGAGGATGTCGGTGACCGCTGAAGGGTCGCCCTCCCATGTCCGGGCGTCGGCACAAGGATTGTCTGAGAAAAGGACCATTCCCAGCCTCCCGGCCATCCTCAGATCCTGGATGGATTGGCGCAGTGTCTTTCGCTTCAGCATCCAGTACCTCTCATACCATGAAGCAGCTCTTCGTAGAGCTCCACGGTTCGCTTCCCAGCCAGGTCGAAGGCGAATTCGCTGGCTACCTTGACGCACTCGCGTCTCGTGCCTTCGCGATCTGTCTTTGACAGGAACTCTACAATCGCGCGGGAGTATTCTCCTGTCTCCTTGGGCACAATCCGTCCGACCAGACTGTTTCTGATTACTTCGGCCACATCTCCCACCAGCGTACTCACTACTGGCACTCCGCAAGCCAACGCTTCTTTGACAATTGTGGGACTCCCCTCGTACAGCGAGCATAGTGCCAAGACGTCGGCACAATTCAGGATCTCCGGCATCGACTCTGGTTTCTGGGCTCCCAAGAATAGGACCGATTTCGGAGTCAGGTCTTTGGCCATGTCCTCGAGTTGTTTCCGGTCCTTTCCATCGCCGACGAAGACGAGCCGCGCTTGCGGGACCTGGGTGAGCACTGCTCGGAAACTTTCTATTAGGAAGCCAAGGTCCTTCTCAACCTCCAGCCGCCCGGCGAACATGACGATCCTCTCGTCATCTCCAAACCCCCACTTCGCTCTTACCACTTGTCTGTCCAGGGTCTTGAATCTGGCCAAGTCTATCCCGATGGGGATCACTCGTATCTTTGGCGAAAGCCACGGGTATTGTCTGACGTAGAAGTCTTTGGTTCCTGCATCCACTGCGATCACAGCGGCACATCTTCTTAGGCAAAGCGATTCTATGATCTGGTAGAGAACGGCTTTGATCCGGGGCTGCTTAAGCCTGACTCCGTGCAGTACCCTTCCGTGAAGCGTAATCACCATCGGGTTTGTGGGGCAGAACATCACGAAGGGAAGGGCATACATGGGATGTTGGACATTGACAACCGCCCTTGCGTGGACTCTCTTGAACGACTGACTGGTCAACAATCTCAAAGTGTAACCGATGTTGCTGAAATGCGTGCCACTGGCAACAGGGATGAAGGACAGGTCCTCTTGATCAACCCGCGATCCGGAGGAGGAGGCACCAATGAATACTGTGCGGACGCCGATCTCAAGGAGGTACTTGAAAAGGTTGACTGAATATGTCTCCCCCCCGCCAATTCGAGGGGAATAGGCGTCGGTGGCCTCGACAATAAAGACTTCCATGGGTGCTACACTGCACTGCCCGATGCCCCGGTGCTCAAGCCCTCGCGGGTGGCATTCCGGCAGATATCTGGCCGTCAATTCAGCTGTGTCTTTGCTGATGAGAGGCGTCACGCCATCTCGCCAAGTCTGAGACCAAGGGCTACCCCATCTCACTTAGGACGTTGTCCTTTGTTTCAGGAGGCATATCAGGCAGTCGATCGGTGCGACGTCCACCGAAGATCATCTGTCACTCCCGAATATCCGGCGGTAGCCCCTGACCACCATTTCCACCCGAGGAGATGTCGTTAGGCTGGTGTCCGTCCATGGGGTTTCCTCAAGGCATTCTCTGCCAATTCAACCATGAACCGGGTCATGTCGACCTTTTCTGAGAGGGCTCTATCCCTTTTCTCTCTCCATTCCTCCTTGAGACGTGGCCGCCGCAGCAGCTCAGCGGCTTTCTCCATGGCCTGACGCTGTCCGTTTCGGGGGTCAGAGAAGCAGTAGACCAGGCCATACCTTTCCTCCTGTTCCCTGAGTGTACCGGCGCTCAGTGTGTTGATGCTGTCTCTTATACACATCTCCGAGCCCACGAGACAGCGCTGTGTAT
>JAUCPZ010000176.1 GCA_030372995.1 Dehalococcoidia bacterium | reverse complement strand
TCGATCTGTACCGATAATGGCGTATTGTACCACAAAACGACTGGAGTAGCAAACGATGAGCTTCGGCGAGGGTCATCCCTGCTCGAGTGTGTAGATTTGTTTTTCGCTCCCGCTTCGCAGGCTCGGTAGTCATGTTTATGCCGCCAGCACCGCGAGGGCTTTGTGCCGAGCACGCTTTGCCTTCTGCACGCGTTCCTGCCAGATGCTCTTGCCCTTCCAGAGCCTGTTCAGCCAGAGGTAGACGCCGAACACTATCCTCTCTGATGACGCACGGTTCGCGAACGCTCCGCACCCAAAGCGCCGCCTCCTTAGTTCCAGGAACACCCGCTCTATCGGATTGGTCGTCCTAAGGTACTTGCGGTGCAACTCCGGACAGTCGTAATGGGCAAGGAGATGCCCCAGGTCCTCTTCGAGATTCGCTACGAGTGCCGGGTACTTCTCGCTCCACCTCGACTTGAAGTGCCTGAATGCGGACTTAGCTGCGACCTTGTGTGCAGCTTTGTAGATCCTGCGCAGTCCCTCCACGAGATTATGGCGGTCCTTCTTCTCCGCTGCCTTCAGGATGTTGCGGACCCTGTGTGCCCAGCAGAGCTGATGGCAAACGTCCCCAAGCACCTCCGAGATCGCAGGCTGGATGCCTCTGTGTTCGTCTGAGATCACAAGGCGAAGCAGCCGAGGATCGAGTCCCCTCTGCACAAGCCGTGACAGAAACCCCCGCCAGCTCGATTCGCTCTCCCTCTGCGCCCGCTCAAACCCGAGAAGCTGCTTCTCGCCGTCCTCGGTTATCCCGACCGCCGTGAGGATGCATATCCGGCTTGCGCTCACTCCTACGATGTCCTTTACCCATGCAGCATCCAGATACAGGTACTCGTACCTACCGGTGAGCTTGCGTTCTTTCCACTTCTTTGCTCTCTTATCCAGCCCCTCCTGAACCCGCACAATCAGCTTGTCCGAAGGCCGGCAGCCGGTGATCTCTTCCATGAACCGGATGATGTCAGCCCTGTGCATGCCCACGAGCAGCGCCTTTGCTACCCAGTCCTCCACCTCTGCGATCGCGCGGTGGCCCGGCTCAAGATATGTGGGCACATATCCCTGGCCTCTTAGCCTCGGAATACGGATCGTGATCGTCTTGTAGGCAGTCTGGACCTCTCTCTTGCGGTATCCGTTCCGGTAGTCGGTCCGTGAGTCTCCTCGTTCGTACAGACGTGCTCCTGCGCGCTTCTCTACCTCCGAGACTGCGATCCTCTCAAGAAGGCACTTGATCGCATCGGCCATCGCAGAGTCCAGGTCACCGTACAGCCGGTCTTCCGGATCGCTCACGAGTTCTCGCGTTTGCCTGAGTACTTCACTTAGGGTTATACTTCTCAATGATGCTCCTCCGTTTCGCTTGCTTGACTTCTAACCAAACCAAGTCTACGAAACGAGGAGCATCTTCGCAAATCTACACACTCAAAGCGTACGCCACTCGGCAAATCGGCTTGACATCCCTCGTCGTCCGGCCATATTCTGGGAGAGGGCACGGTCGTATTCAGTGCCTGTGCCCGGAAGGTAAGGAGTCAATGAGCTGTCTCTTATACACATCTGAC
>JAUCPZ010000175.1 GCA_030372995.1 Dehalococcoidia bacterium | reverse complement strand
ATGCCAAGTTGAATCGGAGAAGCCATGCTTATGTCAACTATGCCCGGCGTCAGGACAATGAGCGCCAGGCCACCCCGGGCCCTGGCGGCGTAGAACTCTCTTACCGCGTCGTTGGGAGTGCCGTACGTCGCCAGCCTCACTATCATGGGCGGCATGAAGATGCGGTTCTTCAGCTCCAGCTTGCCGATCTTGATGGGGGTGAAGAGCTTATGGAGTTTCCGCTCGCTCACTTGGTTTTCTCCTTTGAGCTTCTTCCGGCTTGTTCTTGTCTCGCTCAGCGTCTGTGGCCAACAAGAATGATATCGGTTGTCGGCTCACGTCTGCAATTCCGGAGGACAGTCACGAGGGCCAAACGCGTTCTCTTCGCCTAGACGCCTCGAAGCCAGCCGCACAATCAGTAACGAGCAGGGGTGGGCATCTCTGCCCACCCCTGCGGTCTAGCGAACACTGGGACTTCTGGTAAAGCGGTCTCCCTCTATGGCAATGGCCATCTCCAGTCGAAGTAATCGGTAGCGTTGTTGAGGTCATCCAGCGTGTCCGCCAGAGTAAGCATCGTTCCCCTGTCTTCACTGGCCAGAGCTGCATTCACCAGAGCTATAACCTCTTCAGGTGTGTCATAGTCGTCGGCCAGATCGCCAAGATACGGCAGACCTGGGTTCAGCTCGTGGAAGGAGGCATTCAGTAGCGCCGCTACTCCTGCACGGAGCAGTATTTGCGCCGCGCCTGACAGATCCCCTCCGCCTTGGAAACTCAGCGCACCCAATAGTGTATAGTCCCCGAGCCATTTGTTCTTGATCTTGTATGCTGCGGGGATAGTGAACACATCGGACAGGTCAGTGTCTTTGTCAAAGGCGGTATACTGCCAGGCATTATGCTTACCTGTGGCGTGGTTCTTCCAGAATCCCGGGGTGTAGGCCAAGTAGCCAATCTGGTTGTTGAACACTACGGTGACCGTCTCACCGGGAGATAGGATCACCGTTGCAGTGCTGTCACTGGTCGAGTCAGCGCCGGTGATGCTGGACAGGTTCCAGCCGGTGGGCACTAGCTCCGATACCGTGTAGGTACCGGGAACCAGCCAGCCGCTGTCGTTCTGCTGACCGTCCGTCAGGAAGAAGTTGCTGCCACTCCAGCTGGGGTCAAACTCGAAGGAATCCGCTACTCCATCCGGGTCGGTCTGCTTCTCGACAATGATCTTGCCCCTCTGAGTGTTGGTGTAGACCAGAGTGATGGTCTCGCCCGCACCCAGGGTGAAGTTCGTGGCATCGGTGAACGCACTGCCGTTCTTCGTCACGCTGGTCAGATCCCAGCCCGTCACTCCCAGTTCGTCAACCGAGTAGGTGCCGGGAACCAGCCAGCCGCTGTCGTAAGGCGTGTCATCATCGTCAAGGTAGAAGTTGCTCTCACTCCAGCTCGGATTGA
>JAUCPZ010000174.1 GCA_030372995.1 Dehalococcoidia bacterium | reverse complement strand
CGCTACCTTAGGACCGTTATAGTTACGGCCGCCGTTTACTGGGGCTTCGGTTCGGAGCTTCGCTTGCGCTGACTCGTCCCCTTAACCTTCCAGCACCGGGCAGGCATCAGACCCTATACGTCGTCTTACGACTTCGCAGAGTCCTGTGTTTTTAGTAAACAGTCACAACCCCCGTTTCTCTGCAACCAGCCCACGCTCTGGAGGCAAGCTCCTTCACGCAGACCGGCACACCTTCTCCCGAAGTTACGGTGTCATTTTGCCGAGTTCCTTAACCAGGGTTCTCTCACGCGCCTTGGGATACTCACCCCGCCCACCTGAGTCGGTTTGCGGTACGGACACCAAAGGGGCTCTGTACGCGGCTTTTCTTGGAAGTCTGGGATCACCGAGTGTCTCGGAACAAGTCCGAACCTCATCACCTCTCGGATACACGAGCTGCCGTTTGTCCCTACCGGGTCCTGGCAACTCATCCTACGGGCTTGAACACGGCAAACCATCCGCCGTGCCCGGCCTACCCTACTCCGTCCCCGCTTACTTCAACGCCATCCTTGGTGGTGCAGGAATATTAACCTGCTTCCCATCACCTACGCCTCTCGGCCTCGGCTTAGGATCCGACTAACCCATGGGAGGATTATCCTTCCCCAGGAAACCTTGGGCTTACGGCGACCGAGTTTCTCACTCGGTTTATCGCTACTCATGCCTGCATAAGCTCTTCTCAGGTCCGTTACCGGTCGTCACCGTCCGGCGTGTATCTACCTGAGAATACTCCCCTACCGCTCTCTTTCGAGAACCCGTAGCTTCGGTGCCGAGCTTAGCCCCGTTATATTTTCGGCGCAGGTTCGCTTGACCAGTGAGCTATTACGCTTTCTTTAAAGGATGGCTGCTTCTAAGCCAACCTCCTGGTTGTCTGTGCGCTCCCACATCCTTTGACACTTAGCTCGGACTTGGGGACCTTAGCTGTCGATCTGGGCTCTTTCCCTCTCGGCTACGGAACTTATCTCCCGCAGCCTGACTCCCGGATACTTGTCACCGGCATTCGGAGTTTGATTGGGTTTGGTAATCTGGTAGGACCCCTAGCCCATCCAGTGCTCTACCTCCGTCGCAATTCGTCCGAGGCTATACCTCAATATATTTCGGGGAGAACCAGCTATATCCCAGCTTGATTAGCCTTTCACTCCTATCCACACCTCATCCCCCGCATTTTCAACTGCGGTGAGTTCGGTCCTCCAGGCGGTGTTACCCGCCCTTCAACCTGGACATGGATAGATCGCTAAGGTTTCGGGTCTACGCCACGCGACTCCTCGCCCTGTTAGGACTCGCTTTCGCTTCGGCTACACCTATCGGCTTAACCTCGCCACGTAGCGTAACTCGCAGGCCCATTATGCAAAAGGTACGTGGTCACACATTGCCTTGCGGCCATAGTGCTCCCACTGCTTGTAGGCACACGGTTTCAGGTACTATTTCACTCCCCTAACCGGGGTTCTTTTCACCTTTCCCTCGCGGTACTAGTTCACTATCGGTCGATCAGGAGTACTTAGCCTTGGAAGATGGTCCTCCCAGATTCCCGCCGGATTGC
>JAUCPZ010000173.1 GCA_030372995.1 Dehalococcoidia bacterium | reverse complement strand
CGCTGTCTCGTGGGCTCGGAGATGTGTATAAGAGACAGACCCTGCGCTCAGTGACGTTATTCGGGAGGCTGTCGGCCGATGTATCGCGTTCTCGGAGCGCCAAGACCCACTTCTCCCGCTCGGCGGTCGGCTCTCCTGTCGCAGGATTGACAAGCTCGGAGTCCTGGTTTTGGGTGTAGTTATACTTCAGAAGCTCGACGTAGACGTAGTCAACACCGCTCGTTTTGGCGGGATCGTAGGTGAGGGTCGCGCCTGGAACCTGCTCGATATGGCCGTCGATGTAGACGACGCCGACCGACAGAGTGACAACGTTTCCCGCCACCTGCGGCACAAGACCGCCTATGATTGCGCCTTCCTTGAATAGTAGATCGGCCAGCTTCCTGCGCTCATGGATCGCTATATCCTGCTGCTCGTTCAGTTCTGAATCGAGCAAGTCGCGGTCCTGGTGATAGCGGACCCGCTTATAGTTCTTGGCCGGATCGAATGTGTCTCTGGATATGCTCAACTTCCTGCCCTCCTAGATCTTGATAATCCCGACCAGCTCCACCCGGGTGTCGGATGTCTTGTTGAAGTCGGGAATGTTCTTCACCTCGTAGAGGTAGCCTGGTCTTTTCACCTGGCCTGACGGGTTTGTCACCGGATCATGCACGCTGCCTTCGGCGTAGTCGGACTGGTGGCCGTTGATGTACTCGACATTGCCCCCGAAGAAGCCGTATTCGCGGATCGTGACGCCGTTGGCCTCGGCCTCGTCGAACCGGAAGAAGACACCAATGATCTGGCTTTCCAATCCGGTCTCGGAATAGCGGACTCCGTTCACTTCCAGAACGCCCTCGGGGTCTTCTCGGAGAAAGGTGATCTTGTAGTATCGCTTCCTTGCACGCTCGTGTTTGAGCGCGGTCTGATCCACGCTCACGTCCGGCGGATTCAGTGGATCGGTGAACGTCTCGTCGCCGTCACCTATGGCGCAGTGAGTTATCCCTTCGATGGAATCGCCTTTCAATAGCCGGGCGGTAAGGACCCGGCCGCTTCGCGTTATGAGTCCAAGTGACATTGCTCTGTCCTTTCACACTTCTATGATGTGGCTTTCGCGGAGGATCACCGCGAATACCGTCTGACGCGTATCAGCGTCAGGCAGAAGCCTCATGGTTGTCCGTATCCTGTCTCTTATACACATCTCCGAGCCCACGAGTCAGCG
>JAUCPZ010000172.1 GCA_030372995.1 Dehalococcoidia bacterium | reverse complement strand
TGGTAGCCACCAGCGTGATGATCACCAGAAGGGCGAGGTCGCCTGTACGGTGAGTTGCCAGGTAGTCCCCCGCTCTGCGAAGCATGGCTTACTCTTTCCGGGTGTTCTCCCTGATATGGCTGACGATTAGAAGGATCGCCCCGGAGACAAGGAGGTAGAAGACCGAGAAGGCGAAGTGATCAGCGACTCCGTCGGCCCCGAACATGAAGGTCAGGCCAGTGATAACCAGGAGCACGAATGCTCCGACAAGCGGAATCTGGGGACTCCAGCGGAAAACGACGCTCAGCAACGTGTAGATGAGTATGAGCGCGGGAGGCGTGATATCTAAAGCTAAATCCATAGTACGGGCTACCTCCTCGGAGAGAAGATGCTGGCGAGCGAAGGATACTTGCAGACAAACGCTACGTGATGCTGCCCGCTCCCGACGTAGCACCCCGGGAACGCCCCGTTGACCTTGAGCAGTGGGACCTCCCGACCGTCGACGTAGGCCTTCCACCAGGGGTTGTAGTAGTAGGCAATTGAGATGATCCCGGAATCGGCTGCATCGATGTCCAGGGAGACGCCCGTCGGCGACAGCCTGAAACCCGTCACCTGGCCCGATACATGGTCGTCTTCTAGAACGCCGCCTATCCTGCCCCAAAGGGCTTCCGATTGAGAAAGGAGCCGGGGCAACTGTTCCAGATTCAGCAAGGAAACCCTTCCTACCTCGACTCGTTCTCTGGTTCCGTTCAAGTGCTGGCTCTCCCTGCCCACCAGCCTCAACACGTGTGGCCCTCTGTCCAGAGACAGCTCAAAGGAGGCATCCCTCATGGACGGCTCTATGGATTTGGTCTCGATGGTCGTGATCAGACCTCCGTCAACACTGATATGCAGTGTCCCTGTGTCATTATCGGAGAAATAGGCTACGTTCACGGCCCATATGCCTTCCCTCTCAATGATGAAGGGCACGTCGAGGTAGTTGTCCTCGACTGCGGCCATGTCGGTGACAGCCATGTTGAGCCCCGAGTCAGGGAACCCCGGGCTCTCTTCCCTCTCGACCTGCGTCCAGCCCTCAACATCGCAGTCGTGGGCCTTCGGCAGAAGGGCGGCGGTGGGGTCATTCGGTAGCAGGAGGGTCTCCCCGCTGCAGGTGCAGATGCCGTATAAGCTCGCCATACCTGAGAGCATGGTTTCGGGCAGTCCCTTTTGTCCTGCGATAGCGACAACGTTGCGCAGAAAGGCACTCGAACTCACCTCATCGCCGAGCGCTCTATGCACATCAAAGAGCATCATCGTGGCATAAAGGTCGCCGTTGTATATGAACACGGAGTGGTCCGAGGGGTGGAACCTGGCTGTTGCGGTCGCATCCCTGTTGATCCGGTAAAGCTGTGCCTTGTAGTAGTCGGTCTCCAGGAAACCCCTTTCCATCAGGATCGGCGCCTCGTCTTCGCAGAAAGCGTTGAGGGTGTTCACCAGTTGATCCATGAGGTGGAGGTAGGTGGAGTCCATCCCCGCTGGCGGGAGCTTGTGCTCGTATCTCATGGCGTAGTCGTATGAAAGGAGGTCTGAGTAGAATGCCAGGTGCTGCCTGCTGCGGAGAATGCGGCTATAGACGGCGGAATCGTAGTTGAACGCACCTTTGTACTGATTCCATCCCAGCCATGACTGGGAGACTTCGATGGTGAACTGGCCGCTGTCGGTGGTCTCAAGGCGGGCAATGCGGTCGGGCTCTACGCCATCGGGTACGATGAGGACGCGGACGGGGTCGTCGGCAGTGGGGTTGTCTTCCCTTATGCGCTCCTCGAGGAAGCTGCAGAGCATGTTGTACTGGTCCCGGTCCAGCACGCGGTAGCGATAGAAATCGAGACTGGGGCCCAGGTCTGCGATGAGAATGGCGAGCACGATCAGCGGGGCCCCAGTCAGCAGCAGCCTTCGCCTTACGGGCGGGAGGGACCTGATGCCAGCGAGCGCTGTACCGAAAGTCCGAAGCGCCAGCACGAACATGATGGGGAGGCAAATGGCGAAGATGTAGTAGAACCTCAAGGGTACCCGCATCCCGGACATGAAGGGGAGGATGGCTCTGAGCACGGGGAACAGCGGCCCGAATATGCCCATGGACAGGAGCAGGGAGGCGACTCCTGCGGTGAGAAAGAACAGCAGTTGTCCGCGTCTACGGCCTTTCTCCAAGGCCGCGGAAGCCGTGGAGGCCAGCAGGATCAAGAATGAGCAGCCTCCCGAGTAACACTCCATCTGAGGCGTGCTGAAGAAGCCCGTAAGGCCGGCTGGCAGTCTGGCCTGAAAGGTGTCGCCGAAGTGCCTGAAAGTGTAAACGGGCAAACCGCCCTCTATCTGCTCTTTGGTAAGGCCGCTGAACTGGCTGTAATGAAACAGGACGGTGACATAGAACACCAGGGGTATCAGCAGCACAAGCAGGCAAATGATGACCCCCGCTCTGTTCTTCTTGATCAGGCTGCACATGGACCGCCAGCCCATCTTCGTGATGGCCAGGCTAAAGACCAGATAGGGAATGTAGAAGAGCAGGAAGATGAAGGCAAACTCTATCTGAAGCAGCAGCACGAAGCCCATCAGCAAACCCAGCAGGACCAGTCCTATCTGCCGGCCCCCATCCAGGAAGCGATCGGTAAGGAGGAGCACGAGGGGCACCGCAGCGTAGGCGCAGACGATCTCGAAGTGTCCCCAGAACACCATAGAGCAGGCGTGGACAGGTAGCGCAACGTATATGGTCGCACCGAGGAACGACCCCAAGCGACCGCCGGACAAATGCTTCAGATAGGCGTACATCGATGCGCCGGCGAGCGAGAACGCGATGATCATGCCGAGATTGTAGGCGGCGGGGATGTCGCCGGCTATCAAGTACAGCGGAAGCACCAGAGCGAAACCCATCGGTGGAACGATGCCAAAGAACGGCATGCCTCCAAGCCAGAGGGGGCTCCAGGTCGGAAGCTGATGGAAGGTGAACAGAGACTCCTTGAGCCAGTAGAACCATCCCCACGCGCCGGACAGGTCGCTGGCCAATACCTGCTCGTTCCAGTCGAACAGGAAGCGCATCAGGTACAGCGAGAATCCCACCAGAATCAGCACGAGCGCCGCATCGGCGGAATACCGCCATTGACTCAGTCTCTTCAAGATGCGGATCAAACGACTCCCTTCAGCGAACAGGCTGTGCCGACCTTGCCGCGCCCCGAGAACCCGAGTCATCACCGCAGCAGCCCGAACAGGTTTGCCAGAGCGGGGTAGTTGAAGATGAACTCCACGTGATGCTGCCCACCTTCGACGAAGCACCCGGGGAACAGGCCGTTCACAGCTATTACCTCTGTCTTCTTGCCGTCGACGTAGATCCTCCACCAAGGGTTGGCATAGTAGGCGATTGACAGGATTCCGTCTTCCGCGGCTTCGACGTCGAGAGAAAGCCCTCTTGGGGAGAGCCTGAGATCTGAAATGCGTGCGGCATCTTGGGCCGGTGGCTCTGGGGGCACTTCATCTTGATACGACAACACCATTCTGTCGATCTCAACCCAATTCCCCAGTGAACCTACGGTTATGCTGCGGTCGCTGCGCCTGCCGACTACCCTTAGCTGGTGCAGTCCCACGTCGAGGTGCAGGTCGAAAGAGTCGGTTCTCTTGGGCATCCATGAGCAAAACGTGTCAACGCTGCCGACGAGTGTATCATCAACATAGATGTCAATATTGCCGGTGTCGATATGGGCGAAGTAGGAGACATCCAGCGTCCAATTGCCTGCTCTGCCGATCAGGAAGCTCTTTCTGAGGAAATTGTCTTCCGCCTGAGTGACATCCGGTACTGCCATGTCATACCCCGAGGTAGGAACCCCACATCCCTCCCTGTCAATAAGCACCCATCCTTCGGAGTCACAGTCTTCGGCCTCGATTGTGAGCTGCTGAACAGCGCAGGCTTGGGAGATTCTGACCCAAAGCTCTCTTGATTCTGAAATTAGCCGGGGTAATGCGCCCTGATTCAGCAATGCGATCCTGTCGACCTCCACCCAATTGCACCTGCCACCCTCTGGCGCCTCGCGTTCACTCTGCCTGCCAACTAGGCTGATCTCGTGCCATCCTTCTGTGAGCGAGAGGGTAGCCGAATAGTCTTTCTTGGCCAGCGACGGATAGTACGTGTCAACAGTGGCGATGAGCGTGCCATCTACGTACACCTCCATCAGGCCGGTGTCCAGGTGGGCGAAGTAGCAGATATCCAGCAGCCAGTCGCCTGCGTCCGCAATGTGGAATTCCTTGCGGAGGTAGTTGTGCTCTGAATGAGTGACCATGTCGAAACCTGAAGTGGCAATTCCGGAGCAACCTTCCCTGTCAATGACCGTCCAACCCTTGGTCTCGAACTCCTCGGCTTCCAGAAGCTGTGCGGCAGCAGGGTCATTCGGTAGCAGCAGAATCTCATCGATATGCTTGAGTGTGCCAGCTACCGAAGGCAGTTCGCCTGCCATCATCTGCGGTAGATTGGCGTCTCCTGAGATAGTGGCTACGTTGGTCAAGAAGTCTCGCGGAGAAATGTCAATGCCAGCGCTGCTCATGGATCTGTACAGCTCGTACAGACTCAACAGTGACTGAGAGGCGTCACCGTTGCTGTCAGATGCGCCCAAGAGGAACAACGAACTGTCGAGCGCGCAGAATCGAGCCTTCTTCAGGACGTCCCGGTTGACTCTATAGAGGTGTACAGCGTAATACTGCGTTTCCAGGGAGCCTTTGTCAATGATAATCGGGGAATCGTCACTGCAC
>JAUCPZ010000171.1 GCA_030372995.1 Dehalococcoidia bacterium | reverse complement strand
CCTATCTGGTGTTATATTAGGTAGCAGCAGGAGGGTTCTCCCCTGGTCAAGCTTGATTGCAGGACTGGAAGTGCATAGGGAAGAAGAACTGGTGCGCCGCGCCCAAAGGCGCGAGCCCGAGGCGTTTGGCCAGCTCTACGAGGCGCATTTCGACCGGATCTACCGGTATGTCATGCTTCGGGTTAGAAACCAGGCCGACGCCGAGGACATTACGCAGCAGGTGTTCCTCAAGGCCTTGGAGAAGATAGGCTCCTATCGCTGGAGAGGGATGCCTTTCTCGTCCTGGCTGTTCCGGATAGCGCACAATTTGGTGGTCGACTACTGGAAGAAGAAGGGGCGAGAGACGGTGAGAGCACTCGCTCCCGAGGAGATTGACGACATAGCAGTGTCGGCGAGCGACCCGGTGGCGGAGGCCGAACTGCAATTCGATGTCAACCAGTTGATGGCCGCGTGCGAGCAGCTCACGGAAGCACAGCGGGAGATCATCTCGCTGCGCTTTGCCGGCGGGCTCTCTGTGAAGGAATCGGCGAAAGTAATGGGAAGAAGCGAAGGGGCGGTCAAGGTGTTGCAACATGCGGCCTTGGCGAAGCTGCGGCGGATCCTCTGTCCCGCAGGTGAGGGGGCTGATGTCTGAGCGGTTTGAGGACATGCTAAACGAGTGCCTGGAGAAAATCCGGCAGGGGGAAAGCGTGGAGCAATGCCTGGCGCTCTATCCCGATTATGCAGGGGAGCTTGAGCCTCTCCTAAGGGTGGCGACGGCTCTCCAGAAGGCTGCTGTGGCGGTGGAGCCAAGGCCGGACTTCAAGGCGCAGGCCAGATACCAGGCGATGACGGGACTTCAAGGGCAGGAGCGGAAGCCAGAGGCAAGAAGGGGTGGGTTCGCCGGCTGGATGCCGCGGTGGGCAGTAGCCATGGCATCGGTGATCCTGGTCTTCCTGATCGCTGGAACCGGAACGGTCGCGGCTTCTACCGGGAGCATGCCGGACGACACTTTGTACCCGGTGAAGCTGGCCACTGAGCACGTGAGAGTGAGTTTGGCGCGGGGAGACATCAGCAAGGCCAGGGTCAACATGCGCCTGGCCGATAGAAGGGTCAAGGAAATCGTCTACCTGGCGGAAAAGGGCGACAGTCGGCGGCTCACGGACACGGTGGAGCGCCTCGAGGCTCACATGGAATCGATAGAGCGGGTAATAGAGGCCAACGCCGACCGTCCCGCGGTCCAGGCGGCGCTCACAGCTCTGAAGGAATTGATAGAGGAGAGGGCCGCGGAGAACGAGTTAGCGATAGAGGGGGCCACCAACAACACGGATGACCCCGGCATTCTCAGCGCTGTGCTGGAAAGGTATCGGGAGAGATGCCAGAGCGCGCTGAGAGCCGGATGGCGAGGTTCGAGATGATGGACAACTCCGGAGGCGATTGGCTGGAAGGGCAGCAAGTCCAGCCGAGGTCAAGGTGGCCGGTGATTCTGGGTGGCATGGCGGTGGTCGTTGTGCTGCTGGCTGCTTTGGGGCTGATTGCCTGGCAGGCTGGCTGGCTCTCCGGGCTAGGCCTGTCCTCGAACCCGCCGACACCTGAAGTGACAGAGTTGAACCCGGCGGTGAGTTCAAATGAGACGGTGAGCAGACAGTACCAGTGGGAGTTTGCCGGGGATTCTTTCCGCCTCACACTGCAGATTCCAAAGGACATCTACGGGTACTACACTAGCATGAAGAGGGCACCGATAGAAGACTATTCCATATACGTGTCTCATCCGGGGGACGACGCGAGACTGGTGTCCCCGCTTGCCTCCGAGTTGAAGAGACTCGCGGTTCAGAAAGCCTACGACTCGGAGGAGACAGTGAACTTCGTGGCCAGCTTCGTTCAGAACCTTGAGTATCGCTGGGAGGATAAGGAGTACCCCAACTATCCAGTGGAAACGCTTGTTGATAAGGGAGGCGACTGCGAGGACGCAGCCATACTGGTGGCATCCCTGTTGCAGGCCATGGCCTATGATGTGGTACTGATCAGGTTCGATCCGAAGGGAGAAGATGACGCAGGGCACATGGCGGTGGGGGTCGCATTGTCGGGAATCTCGGATGGGTACAGCTATACCTACGACGGCAAGGCATACTACTATTTGGAAACCACCTCGACACCCTGGAAACTGGGCGAGCTGCCGGATCCGAAGTACAAGACGGCCGATGCCATCTATGCCTTGAAGCCCGTGCCGGCCCTGCGGTTCACCGATTTCACGTGGGGCTTGAGCAAGAGGCTGTTTGGCAGCGACACCGCCTACCTTGAGGTCACTGTGACCAACTGGGGGACGGCCAATGCCAACGGCTTCCACGTCCGGGCATTCTTCGACGGATACGAGAGCGATGCCAAGATCAGCGCTGACTACAATCTGGCGTACGGCTACCAGATCTCAGGGGTGAGCACAAGGGGCATCACTGTCCCCTCCGGAGGCGGCACCCTCTTCGTGGAGCTGTGGATGGACGGAGAGATAGTCGACGACTGGAGCGTTGGCATCTCCTAAAGCCATAAGTGCCCCGGCTGTGCCAGCTATCCCCGTGCCAAGCGGGTCCAGCCCGGGCGCGACGGGCTCATGCAAACCTCCCCGAGCCGCTCACAAACGCCGCCACGGCAGATATTTCTTCCCCATGGCGAACCAGCCCCCATATGTTGACGACGATGGGTGTCAACCTCAAGACCTCTTCTCTCGCAGTGATCGATTTGTGATGTGCCACCTCGCTAACCTTTGGAGGACCTGCCCGTTATACGGGTTAGAAGGCATTCGGGAGAGAGGAGGTGATCAACTTGAAGAAATGGATGATGATCCTGGGGGTGTTCATCATTCTCCTCGGGGCGGGTCTGGCGGTCGGCTGCAGCAAAGAGAAGGCTGGCGACGAGTCCGAGGTCTCTGCCATACCTCTGACGGTCACCGAACCGCTAAACGAGACAACCGTCTACACGGCTGACCTGTTGGTGAAGGGCCAGACAGAGCCTGATGCCGTAGTCAGTGTGGAAGGGGTCACCGTGGAAGTGGATGAGGACGGCAAGTTCAGCACTGTGGTGACTCTTGAGGAGGGCCCGAACCTGATTGAAGTGCAGGCCAGCAATTTCGAGGGGGATGAGGGAAGCGTGGTTCTGACGGTCATTTACGATAAGCCATAGAACTCAATCAAGAAACAGCCAGTATGCAAACGGAGGAGGAAAATGAAAAAGACCATAATCGCAATCGCTACGCTGGTATTGGCCTGCGGCCTCATGTTGGGAACGATGGGCATGGCCATGGCCAGCACACCCCAGGCCGGTGAAGGCCGGGGGCTTTTCGGGACCGTGGAGGGCGTCAACATCAGCGACAATGGTACAGGCGTCATCACTCTGAGCAATGTGAAGCCGCTCAGCTCGACCGAAAACGCCACGACGGTGGAGATAGCGGTGACTGGAGCTACGCTGTACCACATTCCTACCGTCACGATCGTGCCGAAGTGGCAGACCTGGGAGCAGCTTACGGCTGAGAGCCGGGGTTTGGTGGAGAAAGCGAACAGGGTTGCGATACTGCTCACCGCCCCTGCCAGCGACCGGATAGCCCAAAAGGTCATGATTGTGCCGGCTAAGGGGCTCTACCGGTACCGCCATCAGTTGGGCGTGGTGTCGAGTGTGGAAGGTGACACAGCCACGATTACGAAGAGGAACGGCGAGCAGGTCACGGTGACACTGGGCGAAGGAGTGCAGTTGGAGGCCGGGCAGGTGGTGATCCTGATCACTGAGAAGGGCACTGGCGAGGTGCAGTTCCGTGCGGTGCATGCGTACAGGTGGGAGCACATGGTGCAGCGGTTCGAGGGTTACCTCAATGGGGCACTTGATCAGGATGACTTCGAAAAGGCGACCCGGGTGATGGAGCAGGCGCACGAGAGGCACATGGATAATCTCGAGGCGCTGCAGAACCGCCTGCAGGAGCGCAATCGCGTGCGTGCAGCGGAGATGGTAGGCAAGGCCATGGAGTACGCCGAGGCACGGTACGCTGAGGCTGTTCAGCTCAGGGAGCGTATCCAGCAGCAGGTTCAGGATGCCGGCGGATGGGAGCAGTTCCGGGCACAGTGGGGCCAGGCCAGCGGCACCATAGCCAGCATCAATACCCAGACCAGGACGATGACCCTGAACACCGAAAGCGGCCCTCTCACCCTGGAGGTAGCAGCGGGCGCCACGATAACCAAGAACGGCAATCTCTACGCGTTCAGAGGATTGAAGGCGGGTGACGTTGTGGGCCATGTCCTGTACCGCACCGAGACCAACAGGGCTTGGTACATTGAACTGGAGTAAAGCAAAGAGACCAGAGACAGTCTGTGAATTGCCAGGTGGGGGGGGGGGGGGGGGGGGGGGGGGGGGGGGGGGGGGGGGGGGGGGGGGGGGGGGGGGGGGGGGGGGGGGGGGGGGGGGGGGGGGGGGGGGGGGGGGGGGGGGGGGGGGGGGGGGGGGGGGGG
>JAUCPZ010000170.1 GCA_030372995.1 Dehalococcoidia bacterium | reverse complement strand
ACCTCAAATTGAGCACCACACTGGCCATCTTCAGCAGGAGAGGAGGAAAGGGATGACCCAGCTACCCAGGAGCGGACCACCCGCTGGACGCTTCTCCCCGCCGCTACCAAAGTTGCCGGATGGATATCTGGCTAACGGCTATTTCGACGAAAAGGGAAACGTCAGACCGGAGGTGATCCAGGTATGGCCCCCAGCCCTTGCCCGCACCTTTACTAAGGAGGCGTACCCAAAGCTGAATACGGCGCAACTGCGCCGCTTCTACAACAAAGTCTGCAACATCAGGCAGCGACTGGACGGGAACCAGCCGTTTGACGTACTGAAGGAGCAAATATACAGCCTGGGACCACTTGTTGCCGCCGCCGTTGGGAGGAAGACGGCCCCGCAGATCTTTAAGGATTTCATTGATATGAACATACCCCATGCTGTTCGCTCAGAGGAACACTTCCGGCGCGGCTTCCTGGTTCATTTCCAAAGCGTAGTTGCCTACGCCAAGTTCTACAACCCCGAAGGAGGTGGATAATGGCGACCGACCTGAAACTCAACAAGTACATTGCCATCAGCGGCGTCCTTCGATGCAGGACGGGTACTCGGATCGGAGGCTCGAAGGAAGATCTGGAAATCGGCGGTCTTGACAACCCAATCATCAGAGATCCGGTGGACAAGATGCCCTACATACCGGGTTCATCGCTCAAGGGGAAGCTGAGATCCCTACTCGAATACAAGTACGACCGGGTGGGCTGGACCAGTAAGCAGGGCCGTGTGGTGCAGAACAGAGCTAGTGGGGAGCCTTGCGGCTGCGCTCAGGAACTCAGTGTATGCCCTGTCTGCACCATATTTGGTCCCCACAAGGTGAGCAAGCATGATCTGGGTCCGTCGAGGATCATTGTCAGGGATGCTGTGCTCTCCGACGAGTCCAGGGCTGACCTTGCGAAGCTGTTGGAGGAAGGGTTGCAGTACTCTGAGGTGAAGACTGAAAACATGATCAACCGCAAGACCGGCGTTGCCGAGAACCCGAGGGCGGTGGAAAGAGTCCCAAAGGGGACGAAGTTCATTCTGAATATCTCGGTGAGGATATTCAAGGGGGATGACGAGGCCAAGATAAAGGCTTACATCAAGGAGGCGGTGACCATGCTGGAACAGGACTATCTTGGCGGGTCCGGGACAAGGGGGTATGGCTGGGTCGCCGTTGAGAACCTCACTATCGACGGGGAGAAGGCATGAGAATCTTCCGGGTGATCTACCATCTCAAGTCTGCCGTGGCCTCGGCATGGCAGTCCGACACCATCTTCGGACACCTGTGCTGGGCTTTGCGCTATCTTGAGGGGGAAGACGCCCTGAATGGGTTACTTGACGCCTACCGGAATGGCACGCCGCCGCTTATAGTCTCCGATGGGTTCCCCGGAGACCTGCTCCCTAACCCCATTTTGCCCCCCTCTACGGATGTGGCAGGCAAAAGTGTCAACGAGCAGATGAGGAACTTCGAGATCGCAAGGGAATCTCGAAAGGCACAGTGGCTTTCGCTGGATGGCTTCAACGCCGTCATCAGGGGGGAGATGCCGATAGCAGGTAGACAGCCAACGCCACGAACAAGGGTAACGCTCAAGAACCAGATCAGCCGGCTCACGGGAACGACGGGAGGAGGGGGCTACCTCTTCGAGTTCGAGGAGACCTACTGGCGGGATGGCAAGGCAGACTTGGCGCGTGAGATACCGGTTTCCATCTATCTCAAGGTCAAAGATGGTTTTGAGACACGGGCCGAGCAGCTGTTTGGATTCCTGGCCGCGCAGGGATACGGCAAGCGCAAGTCCGTTGGATACGGGGAGATAGCCTCGATGGAGTTCGGGGAATTCCGCGGTTTCGAGCCCCCGGGTAATCCCAATGGTTTCGTCACCCTTTCCCATTTCGTCCCGGCGCACGGTGATCCGCACGACGGCTACTGGAGGGTACTTGTGAAGTACGGCAAGCTGGGGGAGGAGTTCGCGGTTGGAAACAATCCATTCAAGCGGCCTCTAGTCATGCTGACCCCTGGATCCGTCTTTCGCTGTGAGGGAAGTCCGAGAGAGTACTATGGGAGGTGGGTGAAGGATATCTGTGCGAAGCCGGGTGTCGGCCAGTACGCCTTCGCTTTTCCGGTGCCGATGAGACTGCCTCAGTAGCGGTGGACAATGATCAACACACTTCTGGTATGCACTGTGGGCGGAGAAGCTGCACCAGTTGCAGCGGCGATAAAGGGATGCAGTCCTGCTCGCATCCTCTTCTTGCTCTCCCCGCAGACTGAACGGAAGGTGCAGGATGAAATCCTACCTCTACTCGCGAAAGAGGGTGTGCGATTCTCGCCGGGCCAGTACGAAATGATAACCGTTCCGGATGCTCAGGATTTCGCTGGCTGCGTCGAGAGAATACGTGGGATTGAGGCCGACGTTGTGAAATGGTCCTCACGCGGGCCAGATTACCGTGTCGTTGTAGACTTCACAGGAGGCACCAAGTGCATGTCAGCCGCGCTGGCGCTGGTGGCCCGTCCCTGGGCATGCACCTATTCCTACGTTGGCGGCACAGAGCGCAGCAAAGCTGGGGTTGGGGTAGTGATCGACGGCAAAGAGAAGACGTACCACACCGAGAACCCGTGGGACGCGCTCGGCTACCAGACGGCGGAGGAGGGCATTGCCCTTTTCAACAAAAGGGACTACAGGGCTACCATTGATGTTGTGGAACGAGATTTCTCCCGAGTGAAGAGCGCCAAAGTGAAGACGGAACTGAACTCACTAAAGATGCTGGCCGAAGGATATTTGCTGTGGGATCTGTTCAATCACGGAGACGCCAAGCAGAAACTCAAGGACGTTGAGAGGAATATAAACAACCTGTGTCGACTCACGGGTGACAGACATCAGGATCTGAAGGTGACAATCGTGAAGCACCTCGGTTTCCTGGCGCAATTCAGCGGCCAGTGGGGCCACCACACCGTTGTTGACCTTTGCGCCAACGCCCGGCGCTGTGCCCAGCGCGGGAGGTACGATGATGGCGTGGCCCGGCTGTACCGGGCGATAGAGGCCACCGCTCAGCTTCGACTGCGGGACCATTATGACCTCGCTGACACAGGCAAGGTACCTATCGCAAGGGTTCCTGAACCGCTGCGCTCCAAGTGGGCGAGCCGTGCCAGGGATGGACTGCTCCTACTGAGCCTACAAGATGACTATCAGCTTCTTGAGTCGTTCGGAGATGAACTGTCTGAGCGTTTCCATCGGCTGTCCCTGTCAGGAAAGGAGAGCCCCCTGGGAAGACGCAATATGTCCATCCTTGCCCATGGCTTCGAGCCGGTCAAGAAGCAGGTATTCGACGAGTTGTATCATAAGACCATAGATCTGACCGGAATATCGGAGGACGATCTTCCGGAGTTTCCCACCCTCTCACGCGCTATCGAGTAGAGATGCTCTATTCCATCGTTGTGAACTTCAAGGCAGAGGCTGACGCTGTGATTCCCCCAACGCGGGGTTACCATGCCTATGCACTGTTCCTCAACTTGCTGCGGGCAGCTAATCCCGATCTGGCTGAGAAGCTCCATAACACGGAGGGCGCGAAACCCTTCACCTTGTCCCCTTTGCAGGGCAAGTTTCGGCGGCACGAAGGGGGCTTGAAGTTGACAGCGAATGATATCTACTGGATTCGCCTCACATTTCTGCACGAAGAGGTGTTTGCACACTTCCTGGATGCGTCCATGAAGGGCACCGGGAGGACTCATCGGCTGGCCGATGCTCCCATTAGCATCGACGAGATATTGACGACTCCAGACCGCTCTCCGATGTGCCGATGCCAAGCTCTGGACGAGATCTTTTCCAACGCTCGCGCCGAGCATCAGGTTCGTCTCGAGTTCCTTTCCCCCACGGCATTCCGCTCCGGAGGCAAGAGAAATGTCATCTTTCCTGAACCTAGACTGGTGTTCAACAGTTATCTGGTGAGATGGCAGAACCTCTTGCGGCCACTGCCCAGTAATGGCGTACTGGAGCTGGTTCAAGAGGCCGCCCGCGTATCACAGTACCAACTGGAAACGAGAATACTGCACTTCGGCTCATACCAGGAGATCGGGTTTGAGGGCAAGTGCACTATTGAGATAGCAGGAGAAACGCCAGAGGATGCGGTCAGGTTCCTCAATGCCCTAGCGGACTTCGCCTTCTACTGCGGCACAGGCGCCAAGACGGCCATGGGCATGGGCCAAACCAGGAGGCTGAACAGTGGCGGTTCTCTATCTGGTGGAGCAAGGGGCAACGCTCCGCAAGGATAGCGGGACTCTCGTAGTGAGCAAGGAGAGTCAGATACTGCAGAAGATCCCTGCCTTGAAGGTCAACCAGGTTGTCGTCTTCGGCAACGTAAACCTTACCACGCCCGTCATCACCTACCTGCTGGATCACGGAATCGACTGCGTCTTTTGCTCGACGACAGGGAGGTACCACGGGCGCCTCTTTTCAACCGAGTCCAAGTTTGGCCTTCTGCGGCAGGCCCAGTTTCAGGCTGTCTCAAACGAGGCGGCGAAGCGCTCCATTGCGATACAGATGGTGCGGGCGAAGCTCTCCAACCAGCGCACCATGCTCATGCGGTACGCGCGGGAGCGCTCGGATGCCAGCCTTGAGTCTGCCATTGCTGGCCTGCAAAGCAGTATTGAGAGACTCGAAAAGGCAAGCGACGTGCCCAGTGTCCAGGGGATCGAAGGATATGCCAGCACGCTCTACTACGGTGCGTTCCGGACTGTGTTGAAACAGGACCTGGGCTTTCGGGGCAGGGTGCGCCGGCCTCCGCGCGATCCCGTGAATTCGCTGCTCAGTTTTGGCTATACCCTGCTCGTGTATGGAATCCAGGCGGCCATACGGACGGTGGGGCTCGATCCCTTCCTGGGGTTCCTGCATGCCACCGAATACTCCAAGCCCAGCCTGGCCCTCGACCTGATGGAGGAGTTTCGGCCCATAATCGTTGACTCAGTTGTCCTGAGGATGATCAACAACAACATCCTCACAGCAGAGGACTTCGAGCCGTCGACGGAACGCCAAGGGATGATACGCCTGAAGCAGGAGGCAATCAAGGCATTCCTGCGTTACTATGAGGAGAGAGTCCAAACCGAAGTCGTACATCCGGATACGGACACACGGGCCACGTACCGGCGTTGCTTCGAGCTGCAGGCCAGACAGCTGGCGCGCGTCATCACGGGAAAGGACCCGGCTTATCGTCCCTTCTTAGTGAAGTAGATCATGTTTGTCCTAGTCTGTTATGACATCCCGGACGACAGGAGGAGGGCGAAGGTCGGAGAGACGCTGGAGGCCTTTGGCTACCGGGTGCAGAAGAGCGTATTCGAGTGCGAAATCACGCCGCAGCAGAGACAGGAGATGCAGAAGCGGTTGCAGAACGCCATCGAGCCTTCCCAAGACAGTATCCGGTACTATGTGCTATGCCAGAACTGCCTGTCCGCCGTGGAAATCGCCGGGTTGGGCGCCGTACAGCGCAACAGGCTGTATTATGTGGTATAACTATCCTGTCGCCTTGGCTCATCACGGGGTGCTCGGAGCGCGGCCGGACGGTCAATGAGGGTAACATGGCCGACTGGGGGCATGGCCGAACCGGGGTGCTCGGGAACCGTTCTCGGAGCCCAGCGCAGCGGTGTGAAAGACCGGAATCCTCGGAAGGGGATTGAAACGTGGGGTCAACCAAGTCCGATGACTGCACACGCCCTAGCAGGTGTGAAAGACCGGAATCCTCGGAAGGGGATTGAAACTCCCGAACGCCGTTCCGTGCCCTGAATTATTCCGCTGAGTGTGAAAGAC
>JAUCPZ010000169.1 GCA_030372995.1 Dehalococcoidia bacterium | reverse complement strand
GAACTCGTCGGCAGCGTCAGATGTGTATAAGAGACAGCGGGGTTGGAGCTGACTATCGTCCCTTGAATTCTGGTTTGCGCTTCTCGACGAAGGCCTTGACGCCCTCTTTGAAATCCTCGGTGCCGGTGCATACCTTGATGGCGTAGTTCTCGAAGTCCAGCGCCGTGCGGAAGTCCCAGAGAAGGCCCTTGTACACTCCGTACTTGGCCATCTCCTGGGCGATGGGCGGGCCGGCGGCGATGCGCTCCGCCAGTTCCCGAGCCACCTTCATCAGCTCGGCCTGCGGCACGATCCGGCTGACCAAGCCGATCCGGAGTGCCTCGGCGGCATCGATCACTTCGCCGGTGTAGAAGAGTTCCAGGGCCTTCTCTATCCCAACAATCTGGGGCAGAAGGTGGGTGGCCCCGCCGTCAGGCACCAGCCCGCGGTTGATCCAGGCGCAGGAATAGCGGGACTTGTCGGAGCCGATTCTGATGTCGCACGCCGCAATGAATGAGACTCCCATTCCGGCCGCCACGCCGTTGATGGCAGCGATCGTAGGGACTCTCAGCTCCCTGATCCGCGGTATGTGCCAGCCGGCGCGCTGCGTGATCTTCTTCCGGTTGGTCTCCTCCACCTGGCCGGCGATGCGCGCTGACATGACGCCGACGTCCACACCGGCGCAGAACGCGCGGTCACCCGCACCCGTCAGGATCATCACCCGGGCGTCATCGTCCTCGCCGATCTCGTTCAGGGCAGTGACGATCTCCTCCCGCATATCCATGGAAATGGTGTTCATCTTGTCAGGACGGTTGAACGTCAGGGTGACAACGTGGTTCTGCTTCTCCAGGATGATGTTCTTGTATTCCACGACGCATGCCTCCTTGATTGCCGCGTTGTGAGCGCGCACGGTTGAAAGTCAAAGAAAGGATACTGGCAGCCAGCACACGGCGTCAAATTGGGGCAAGACAGCGCTTTCAATGTTCCGACGAACGGTCGGGCCGCTCGTCGGCCGCTTCCGTCAGCATCGGGGTCACCGCTGTTCGTGCTGTGGGACTCACCGCCGCATCTCGCGAAGTGCTCGCTACACTCCGCGCCGATTGCCCCAGAGCAGTATCTGGAGCCTGGTCGAGAAGAGATAGCCTTCGCTCCTGCAAATGTCCACCAGCCACCTGCTTCTCTCAAGGAGCGTCTTCCTGTCGCGGGCCTGAGGCATCAGGACGATCTTCAACGGATCGAGTGCATACTTCCGCGACAAGGCCTTAATCTCTTTCACGTCGTCCGGCTCTTGCAGAACGTACTTAAAGTGGGCCGAGGGCAGGCTGCGGAAGAGTCGGTAGGCCCTGGGGTTCTCCCTGGCGGACAAGGGATTACCCGAGTTCTCCAACTTGGGTGACACGCTCCAGTGGTCGACCAATCTGATCCAGTTCCGGCTTGGCACAATCGTCCCGTTGGTCTCCATCTCGATCCAATAGCCGCCATTCTTCAGACGCTCCAGCAGAGGGGTTGCTGCTTTCTGCTGAATCAGAGGCTCTCCACCGGTCACGACCACGCTGTGGCCAGGGTATCGCTTGATGCTCTTCTCCGCTTCCTCCACGGACATCGTCACCACTTGGCTCGCTTGATCGAAGCGTTTCCAGTCCCACGTGTAGCGGGTGTCGCACCAGAGACAGGACAGATTGCAGAGGGCGAGTCTGAGGAAGACCGCAGGCCTTCCGGCATTCACTCCCTCACCCTGGACCGAGTGGAAGATCTCCGGCTGTCCGTCCGGCAGCCTACTGACCTTCAGCAATCTTTCCCTCCCGCTGGAGGCGTTCCAGCAACGGGTCCCTGATGCCCGCCCCAGCGAATCCCCTGGCCCGCAGGAGGCAGCTATCGCAGGAGCCGCAGGGTATGTCACCCCCTTCGTAGCAGCTCCACGTATGCTCGAAGGGAGCGCCAAGTTTGATGCCGAGCCTGACTATATCGGCTTTGCTCATGTGGAGGACCGGCGTCTCAACGCTTATGGTGATGCCATACTGACACCCCAGCTTGGTGCCTTGGGTGAGCGCCCGCTGCATTGCCTGGAAGTACTCCGGGCGGCAGTCCGGGTAGCCGCTGTAGTCGACGGCGTTCGCGGCGATGAAGAGGGAAGCTGAGACACCCTTCGGTTCCACCTCCCTGTGATCGATGAGGCTCAGTATCGTGCTCTCAAGAAGGGCGGCTCCGAGTGTAAGGAACACCGTGTTCCGCAGAGGTACGTATGTCGGCGGAATGTCCCGTATCGGGCCTGCCAATCTCCTGCCTCTGGGAACCTGGAGATGGCCGGACGTAAGCGCCGAGTACGAGCACAGCTTCTTCATGGCAGGCAGGTCGACGACCTCGTGCCGCACTCCCATTATGCGGGCAACCTTCCTGGCAGCCTTCAGCTCCGCGCGGTGCCTCTGCCCGTAGTCGAAAGTCAGAGCCACCAGTTCATAGCCGGCAGCCTTAGCAAAGGCAGCCACGGTAGTAGAGTCCAGGCCGCCGGACAGCAGAACTACCCCGATCTTCCTCATTCCATCCACCGTCTCAGGATGCTACTGATAGCGGGAATGGTCCCTTTTACGCCATCTGCAGTGCCCTGACTCATTATGAACGTTCCGAATGCTAACAGGCAACCGGCTCCCCCGGCCTGCTGCCAGAGTGCGCCCAACCGAACTGTGCACTGGATATCCGCCTGACACTGTTGAGGCGAATAACTCTATGGAGCATTTCCTTCTTGGCCCCTGTAGCGCCGATCATCATTGCTGAGCACGAACCACCACTTGCAAACGTCTCCTTTTTGCGGTATATTGCCTGCCGAAATACAAGTGTCGATATGGCCGAAATCGTATGGTGATCTTAGGCTGGTATAGGAGGCCTGGGTGACCGATTCCAGCCAGACACGAGCGAACCAGTCAGAGGAGAGGAGACTAGCTAGATGGCCTACGTAGACAAGCAGATTCAATGCGCGGATTGCGGGACTACCTTCGCCTTCACTGCTTCCGAGCAGGAGTTCTACGCGTCCAAGGGGTACACCAATGACCCGAAGCGCTGCCCCTCCTGTCGTCAGAGCAGGAAGGCAGAGCGCTATGGATCTGATCCGAACAGGCCGAAGCGGCAGATGTTCTCTGCCGTATGCGCCCAGTGCGGCAAAGAAGCCCAGGTGCCCTTCGAGCCCAGATCAGATAGGCCTGTGTACTGCAGCGAGTGCTATAACAAGATCCGCCCGGCCAATCGACCGGCGTCTGCCTAGCTGTAAACCCGTGGCCTCTGCGTTGTTCCAGCCGTCCTGATCGGAGCAGCCAGGCAACCCGGATAAGCCAGCAGCATCAGACCAGTAGACCTCTTGGGGGGAATCCGAAGGCCAGTCCAGACATGGCTGTAGGACTTAAGGCCGTTCCCGCATAGGCATTGCGTCCGGCCATGTAGCCGCCCTCGCCGCTCACGTGCCTGCGGACCGTCCGATCTCTCCCATTGCGCAGTAGCTGTTCTTCTGGCCCGCCCAGTGCGCTTATCCCTTGACCACTCCCACAGGGTACGCCTTGATCACCTTCCTGCAGAGCCCTGCCCGGTGGCAGACTTCTACAACCTCGGCTACATCCTTGTACGCTTCGGAGGCTTCCTCCGCCAAGCCTCCCCGGCTGGCGGCCCTGGCGACTATTCCCCTGGCTGCCAGCTCTCTGGCGACGTCTGCGTCCCTAACGCCGCGCTTCGCGGCGTGGCGGCTCATCTTCCTGCCCGCCCCGTGGCAGACGGAGCCGAAAGACTCCTTTAGGGCCCGTTCAGTGCCCACGGCGACGAACGAGTAGCGTCCCATATCGCCGGGGATCAGCACCGGCTGGCCCACCTGTCTGTAACGAGCGGGAAGGCTCGGGTGCCCGGCCGGGAAGGCCCGGGTCGCTCCCTTCCGGTGGACGCAGAGGCTGAGCCTCTTGCCATTGACCTCGTAGCTCTCGATCTTAGCGATGTTGTGGGCGACGTCGTAGACCATCTCCAAGCCGATGTCCCGGAGGCTACGCCCAAAGACCTGCACGAAACACTCCCGGGACCAGTGAGTGATGCACTGTCTGTTGGCCCAGGCGTAGTTGGCAGCGCACGCCATCGCGGCCAGGTAACTCCGGCCCTCGCTTGACTTCACTGGAGCGCAGGCCAGCTCGCGGTCGGGTACTTCGATACCGTAACGCTGCATCGCTTCACGCAGCGTCCTGATGTAGTCATCGCAGACTTGATGGCCAAGGCCCCGGCTCCCCGTATGGATGAGGAGGAGCACCTGCCCCACCTCCTGGATGCCCATGGCCCGTGCTGCCTCCGGCTCGTAGATCTCCCCCACCACCTCCACCTCCAGGAAGTGGTTGCCCGAACCCAGCGTGCCTGATTGCGGCAAACCCCGCTCTTTCGCTTTGGCGCTGACTTCGTCCGGGTCAGCTCCCTCGAGACAACCGCGCTCCTCTGTGACCTCCAGATCGGCCTCGCTGCCGAACCCGCGTTTGACTGCCCAACGGGCCCCATCCGTCAGGATGTCATCCATCTCCTTCTTGCCCACCTTGATCTTGCCGGTCGATCCAAGTCCGGAGGGGACGTTGTTGAACAGGGCCGAGAGCAGTTCTTCTATCTTGGGCCTGACCTCATCTTCGCGCAGATTCGTGCGGAGGAGCCTCACCCCGCAGTTGATGTCGTAGCCCACCCCGCCCGGCGAGATAACGCCATCTTCCACGCGGGTGGCTGCCACCCCGCCGATAGGAAAGCCGTAACCCCAGTGGATGTCCGGCATGGCCAGAGAACGGCCCACGATCCCTGGCAGGAAGGCGACGTTGACCACCTGCTCCGCCGCCTGCTCCTCGCGTATGCTCTCGAGCATGTCCTCCGCGGCGTAGATAAGCCCCGGGACTCTCATGCCCGGCTTGTATTCCTTCGGGATTTCCCAGCGGTAGTCGTCGATCTTCCTCAGTGGCCCTTCCCAGCGTGCCATACTCCCACCCCTCTAGACGTCGAAGATCACCTGTATGCTGCAGCCATCTCTCCGCTCCATCACCTTCAGCATGTGATAGGTGGCTGCCTTAACCCCACCCTTCAGTCTGTGCCGTGACGGATCGGCCTTCTCGCCGTACGCATCAGCTCTCAGCCTGGTGCCCGTGAATTCCAGAATATCGAACCTTTTGAAGATAATCCTCTCCACATCGAAGATGTAGAGAAGCTCATTGAGCCATGATACCACGAGGCCCTCCGTATCCCCCGCCTCGGCTTCCACGTACCGGCTCGTCTCTTCTCGGACCTGCCTCAGGTCAGCCATGAGGGAGAACATACCGTAGGCAGCGTTGGCAAAGGCCTCCGGCAGGTCGCGGCCGTAGGCGATTATGCCAGTGTCGGCGGTATGCTCCAAGATGTCGAATCGCTTCATCACTTGGCCGCTTCTCTGGGGGCCTCTCTTCGCTGTCCTTGGCTCCCTGAGAACTGTGGGGCTGAGTCGATTATAGTCTAGGGGCCAAGAGGATAGGGAGGGACTCCCGCACTGGTCCCGGGCACGGTCCGGCAAATGATCGAGGCCATCACGGGGTGGCGGCGCTTCTACTTGCGGCGGCAAACGTAGATGTCAGCCTCCCAAATCTTGTTGGCGGAGTCATCGTAGAAGTGGTGCACAAAATAGAGATTCCCTTGTCTGTCCAGTGTCGGCTCCCCGGCAAGGGGTGATACTACCATCTCCGGCGCTTGCCACTCACCGTTGCTCCTGACTGACCTGTATATGGCGTAATTCCTATTGAACCACAGCTCGTTGCCGTCCTCACTCAGGTAGGGGTACCCGTCATCGTATTCGGTGTTGACCGCCGCCACGTTTTGCGGCGTCTGCCACTGGCCGTCGACCTTGCTGGTGACCCAGATATCCATTCCGCCCTTCCCCCCGGGTCGCCTGGAGTGGAAGTACACGTGGTTGCCGTCCGCGCTGATATGCAACTCGCCGACCTGGTACTCGACGTTCAGAGGCTCGCCGAGGTTGGTCCAGTTGCTCCATCGTCCGTCGACCAGCTCCGCCGAGTAAAGGTCAATCTCGCGCTTGACGCCGGCCCGCACCGAGGCGAACCACATCGTATTGCCCAGGATCGTTTGTGCCCCGTCCAGCGCAGGGTCGTCGTAGTAGTTCAACCAGACCCGCTGCGGTTCGCTCCAGGTGCTGCCAGTTTTCTGGGACCAGTAGATGCCGGTGACGCGGTCCAGTAGCTGTTTCGTAGCGTCAATGTTCATGTCCGGTGTGAAGAAGAAGTACAGGTTGTTTCCGTCGGGCGTGATGAATGGGGAATCCTCTGCGCCGGGGGTGTTTATGGGTCCACCTAGCTGTTCCGGCGCGTAGAAGTACTGCGAAAAATCAGCGTCCAGGACCGGAGGGTGGGCATCCGACTGTGGCGTCCACTTGGTCCAGGTAACCTTATCAGCTATGGCCATGGCCCGTGTCACATTCCCCACGGTCAACGTCCTCGACGCTTGGGCGGACTTGCCCTTCGCATCCACGGCCACGGCATGAAGCGTGTGCTCGCCGTTCTGTACGGTTGTCGTGTACCAAGCCTGGGTGTACAGGGAATCCACAGGGCTGGTTATGGTACCGATCAAGTGAGCGCTGCTAACCGAATCACAATAGAACTTGACCTCGGAGACGCCTTCGCTGGAGCTCGCCTTGACCTTGAGCCGGGCTATCCCGAAGACTTCGGCCCCATCGGCGGGGCTGCTCCACGATACCTTCGGCCCGGCGTCTTCGTTTCCACACCTGGCCACGGAGGACAGCACGACCGCTATCCCTGCCAGAGAGAGTGCCATGCGGACCATGCTTCTCAGAACGGACATCTCTGCTCCTCTCTGTATCTCACGCCCAGACGCGGCTATTCTACCTGATCCACACCGCGAACTCATCCCAGGCTGAGGCTGTGGTGAGCCGCTCCAGTTCGCCACCGTCGCTGTTCATGATGAAGATGGCCAGCGATACCTGGCTGGGGTCCTCCGGCCCGTATCTGATGGTGAGCACGATGGATTGGCCGTCTGTCGAGAAGGATGGCAGATACTCGGCGCCGTCCGCATGTCCCCCGGCCTCGCTCAGGTCGACGACCTCGCTGCCGTCTGCCCTGGCCTTGAAAGTGTGCCAAACGCCGGCGGTGCCGTTCTCGCCTTCTCCCGTGAACCTGATGGGCTGGGTAAACACGAGGGCATCACCCGACGGGCTCCAGGATGGATCGTAGACACCAGCCGGGAAGCGCTCCGTGGCAATGGCGTCCTGAGGATCGCACACGGTCTTTACATCTCCGCCTTCGGCGCTCATGGTTTTCAGGACGAAGCGGTTGGGGTATCCCGTGTTGGATATGAAGGCAATACGGCTGCCATCCCTTGAGAATGATGGGTCAAAATCAATGGCTGCCGGGGACTGCGTGAGGTTTGTCAGTTCCGACCCGTCTCTCCTGATCTTGTAGATGTCAGCCTGACTTTCGCCGGAGAGGATCATCCAGAAGACGATCCATTCCCCGTCAGGAGAAAAGCTGCGTCCTTCGGCGTGGTTTGCTGCATCGGTGAGCGGCGTCTCCTCACCGGTCTGGAGGTCCAGCAGCCACAAGCGCTTCTTGTTATCTGTCCCCCGGGTGGCCGCCACATACCGTCTGGAGGCATCGACGCCCACCACAAAATGATTCTCGTTAGTGAAGGTTATCCGGGTGATGTTGTTTCCCCGTGCGTCCATGGCGTAGATCTCCCTGCGGCTGCTGTGGGTATCCCGGTTGGAGACGAAGAGTATCTCCGCTGTTTCGGGCAGAGGCCGTATTCTCTGACTTGTCTCGTCTTCCCCTGGTTTCTCCCGGCACGCGAATGACAAACCGCCGAGAATGACGACGACGGCCGACAACGTGAGAGCTAACCTGCTAATGCCCCTGAAGCGCAAGGTGGCGGCATCGTTTGTGGGATGTTGGTCTAGCTCCTTCATTCGCGCATTGTCTCGAACTCAAAGGCCTTTCCATACGGCATAGGCTGCCTTCTCGGTCCCATCGGAGGTGATCAGGCCGATGGGCTGATCAGGGCTCAGGTCGTAAAGCCAGCACCACCCCATGAGCTCAAGATCGATCCCCTGGTCTGCGGTCAGGCGCCCCACCAAGTGGGTCAGGAAATCGGCCTGGGACAGTTCGCCGCCGTAGAAGGCGGCCGATGTCCAGGCTATCTCACTGAATCCAAGGGGCTTTCCGGGCATGTAGGTCAGAGCCCTCGAGTAGTAATCATCGGGGATGTCGGCGGGCCTGTTGAAAGGCGCAGCCAACAGGGCTCCAGTGCGGTCTTTCCTCACGCTGTACGGGTAGCTGGTGAAAACGAGCAAGTCCAGTTTCGATGGGTCAAACATCGTGAGCACCTTGAGATCAGCCTCACGAAGCTCATCGACCATTTCCCTGGCAAAGGTGCAGAACACTTTGGTCTGGGGTGAAAGCTCCTTGACGGCATCATAGACCTCGTTGTACAGGCTGACCCAGTTCTGGAATCCATTGTCATCTCCTGTTTCGGCCCCGTACTCCTCGTACCACCGGTTGACCTCGTTTCCCAGGGATAGGTATTTGGGCCTGCTTGCGCGTACTACATCCAGGGCGGCCTCCTTATAGGCCTCGCGCCATTCGGTGGAAGCGAGTGTGGCTCCGGCCATGCCGGGAGGTGCCTTGAGGGTGACTCCTGTCTCCATGAAGGACATGTGAATCAGCGGAAACATGCCGTTTTCCCGCACCAACTGCTGAACCCACAGGGCGCCATAGCCTCCGGCCAGGTCTTTCCCCAGATCGTAGAAGGGTGTGGGCCTGCCCCACACAGGAACGAACTCCATGTACTGCGCCGCATTGGCATAAGCTTCTCCCAGGTCCATTCCCGAGGGGGCGTTAGGCAGGGATCCCTTGAAGTAGCCTCTTGCCGGCGTCGCAGGCGAATCCAGCGGCTCGATCACAGACGGTGGGTTGTTCGAGTCTTCTTTCTTCGGTCCGCATCCGGAAAGCAAGCACGAAGTCATTGCCAGCAGCGCGGCGGAGAATGCCAGCGCAAGCTTCATCAGCGATCCTAGTCTACTCAATTGCCTTGCCTCTCCTTTGTGCAGTTCTGTCTTGCGATTGACTGCGCTTGTGGTCAAATGGCCGCAACATGCCCCTATCGGACCGGGACTAGTGTTAAGTGGTTACTACTGGTAAGCATATACTAGCTTCTGGGTGCGCGGCTGTCAAACCGAGTCTTGTCAGTGCCATTGCCGCTGCAACCATTGCGGTGGCCTGCCCCTGTCATCCGGAAGTAGACGTGACGCACTGTGCGGTTAGATGATAACATACAACCAGCGCATGCCTATGGGAAGCGAGCCACAGGGGGTTGCTCCTGCGGCTCGGGAGGAGGCAAATGTCCGTAAAAGTGGTCACTGACAGCACGGCCGATATCCCTCCTGATATCCTGAGGGAGCTGGATATCTCGGTGGTGCCGATATATGTGGTGTTCGGCGACAAGAGCTACCGTGACCGTTTGGACATCGGCGAGGACGAATTCTATCACAGGCTCAGCCTCAACGGGGTCTTCCCCACTACCGCGGTGCCTTCGCCCAGGGACTTCGCCGCTGTCTATGACAGGCTGGCTGCGGAGACTGACGAAATCATCTCGATTCACCTGACCTCCAAGGAAAGCGGCATCTACAACTCTGCCGTGCTGGCCAAGGACATGGTGCAGAAGAAGTGCCGCATCGAGGTGATTGATTCCCGGACCATATCCATGAGCTACGGGCTGCTGGCGATGGCTGCCGCGCGTGAGGCCAGGGCCGGCGCTGGCCTGGATCAGGTGGCTGAGATGGTGCGGAGCGCTGTGCCGCGGGTTCATCTTCTGTTCATGGTGGACACTCTCAAATACGTGGTAAGGGGTGGCCGCGTCAGCCGGACCACAGGGGCGCTGGGTTCGGTGCTGGGCGTGAAGCCGCTGCTGACTCTGAAGGATGGCCATCTGACGCTCTCCACGGTGGCCCGCACGAGGAACAGAGCCATTGAGCGCCTCTACGACTTCGCCCGGCTGTTCCCACGCGTCAAAGAGCTGGCGGTTCCTTATACCACGGAGCGCGCGGAAGCGGAGTCGCTGGCCAGCCGCCTGAAGTCTGCGTTCCCTGGGACTCCTGTCTACGTTGCGAGGGTTGGCCCGGCCCTGGGCGCACACGCTGGCCCGGGCGCCATGGGCGTCGTGGTGAGACAGGCATAGGCCCGTCACTACACGGAGCCTGCCAGAACGTTGGTTCCAGGACGGCCTCCCATCTGATCGGTCTATTCGCTGAGGAGTTTGTGACAAGCAGCGTAACCCTTGAGATGCGGAAGCAAGATCGCACCTATATTCTGGATGCATTGACTGAGTACGAAAGACAGGTGGAGGTGGCTTCATGATCTGGCTGAGAAGGATCCTGGCTATTCCGCTAATCATCCTGTTCGTCATCACCTTCGTTCTCGGGCTGGTGCTCTGTCATCTGAGTGGCACAGTCGGCAGCGCCGGGTTCTACAACGGGCAGATGCGCAAGGCACACGTCTACGTTTGGGTCCATGAGAGTCTACTGCCTGCTGTTCTGGACGAGGCCGGGGTGGAAAGCCCCTCGGACTTCCCTGTCGACACTCCCGAACTGAAGCAGGACATCCTTGTTGTGGCCAGGGCCGCTTTCCCGCCGGAATGGCTGGAACAAACCTTCAAAGGGGCGACCAAGCAGATGGTCCCCTACATTGTTGGTGACAAGAACAGCTTTGTCATTACCATCGATGTTCGAAGCAGGATCGATCCCATGGCTGAGGGCATCAAGGATGTGGTGGACAGCCACGCCACGGAGATATATGACTGGGTGACCGAAGACCTCTTTGTCCCATACGCCACGGAGCAGTTGGCTCTCGGGGCTGAACTGCCTTATGACATTGCATTCACCGATGAGGAAATCAGGGGTCTGGTGGCCAGTGCCATGCCGGAGGACTGGGCTATCGCTCAGTTCAAGAGCATTGTCGATACGCTGGCAGGGTATCTGAAGGGAGAGATCAACAGTCTGAACCTGAGTGTCAGCCTGACGGATGTGAAGGCGGGAGCGACTACCTACCTGAACGATCTGACGGATGAGAAGCTGACTGCTGTCTTCGAAAGCATTGAAGCGACGTGTGCCAGTGAGGCTGATTTCCTGGCCACGCTGAATCCAGATACGCTGCCAAGCTGCAAGCCTGCCGGCTATACCTACTCCCAGTTCAAACAGGCTCTTGAGATGCAGATGGGCATGACCTTTGAGCAGCGGGTGAAGCAGGATGTCATCGATCTCGTACCCAACTCATATGTGTTCGACGAGTCCCAACTGAGGGAGATGCTGGGGGAGGATATGGTTGACACCTTGACCAGCGCCCGGGAATTCATTGTGGTGGACAACGGTCAGATAACAGAGGAGGACCTTCGGAAGTCCGATGATGGGGCGAATGATGCGGAAGAAGAGGATTTCGACAACGTGCGCAGCGCTATACACACGGTGAAGATGTTCATCTGGGTGTTCTGGCTGGTGTCGATTCTGCTGCTGGTGGCCATCGGCTTCCTCTGCGGCCGGAACTGGAAGAGCCGGTTGCTGTGGCCTCTATGCGTCCTTTTCGTCACATCATTGGTATTCGTCATCCTGGTTGGGGTGGCGCGGGCCGTGGCGCCTCTCGAAGAGAGAATGGTGGAACGTCCGGATGGTGAAGATGCTACTCAGGCTGCGATCCTGCTCTCGGACAAGGCCGACGAAATCGCCCACAACGCTGTGAACGCGCTGATCTGGGGCCTGGAACTCAAGCTCATCCTGTTTGCCGTATTCTCGGGACTGGCGATTGCCGGAGTCGTAGCCTGGATGATTGTCGACCGGAGGCGCCACCAGAGGGCGGTGCAGAACGACCCGCAGAGTCCGGCGCCCTAGGATGGGCAGCGCGTCTCAGACGGCCGTGCGCTCCGGATGACAGGATGCGGGCGTGGCGGATACAGTGTAACTGGCGGATCCTGTCTGCGGCTTAATGCTGCTCACGGCACGACGCGTCGGCCTACGAATTGGAGTTGACCAGCCTGTAGGTCGTGACCCCATTCCGTTCCACCTGCATAACGGTGCCGCGGTGCTCCAGGAGCTGGAGGTGTGCCAGAGTCTCCCGCACGGCCAAGACGCGGTTGGTGTGATCCATCTCAGCCCAACAGCCGACGTCCCATTTGACCTGCTGAGCGATCTCCCACGGAGTCGCGACGCGGTCGGATATGGCGGCGACCACTTCCGCCAGGCGGTGATCGTGGTGGGCCAGGATCTCATCGACCCGCTTGCTGAAGTGAGTGAAGGGCCGTTCGTGCGCGGGCAGTACTAGCTTGACGTCCAGGGAACGCACCTTTCGCAGGGACTCCAGGTACTGTTCGAGCTGGTCCTGGCTGGTGAGGTGGCTGGGGGAAATATGGGGAGTGATCTCAACCAGAACATGGTCTCCAGAGAATAGCAGGCTGTCGCGGCGGTCGTAGACACAGATGTGCCCCGGGGTGTGCCCCGGCGTCAGTATGGCGTGGAGCCGCCCGCTGTCGCCGACCGGATTTGTCTCGCCTTCCAGTATGATGTCCGGCTCGAGTCCTCTTGGGAAGAACTCCCTGCCCAGAGATGCAATGTGGTAGAAGCCTTCCAGCTCGGGCTCCGGAACGCCCAGGGAGCGCGCCCAGGGTATCATACCGTGGATGTTCCAGACCTCTGATGAGCTGACCGTGGCCTGCAGAATCGTCCAGTCTTGCCGGTGCATGATGACCTGTGCCCCCGAGGCCGCCTTGATGCGGTTGGCGAGGCCGCTGTGGTCCGGATGATAGTGGGTCAGCAGCAGCCACCTTATCTGCTGCAGCGAGGTGTTCAGCAGGTCCAGCTGGTGGCAAAGGTGGTTGAACGAGGCGCCGTCATTGTAGCCGCTGTCTATCATGAGCCAGCCGGCTTCTTCTTCTATCAGGTAGCAGAGGGTTACCGATTCCTTGCTCTTTGACCTCAGGCCGAGTATGAAGGGAACCTCTATGAGATAGGTCCCCGGCGCCACTTTGTGTGGTCTCTCTTCCATGTCCGGAGCGGAGTGCTGTCAGCCAGCCTCAATTCATTTTACAGGATGCAGCGCAGGGTTAGTAGCGGCGGCCCTTCCCTCCGCCGAAACCCCCGCGGCCGCCTCCCTTGCCTCCGCGGAACTGAGGCCCGCTCCGGCCGCCCGCCGGCCGCGGCCGGGCTTCGCTGACGTCCAGGGTACGCTCTTGGAGCACTTTCCCTTTGAGACCGGTGATCGCAGCCGTGGCTTCCGACTTGGTCGGCATTTCCACGAATCCGAAGCCTCTGGACTGGCCGCCGTACCGGTCCTTCACGATGGCTACGGACTCAACCTTGCCAAAAGCCTCGAATTCACGACGCAAGTCGTCCTCGCTCAACTCACGGGGTAGATTGCCAACGTAGATTTTCATCGATGCTCTCCTTTCGATTCCAGATGGGCCGTGTTCTGACACGGCCTCAGAGGACAACCATGGGAAGGCCAGAGGCTGGGAGCTCCCAGCCTCTGGTAATGTGGTCGGCGTTTCAGGCTATCGCCGATTGCTCGGCTTCACCTTGTCATAGCAGCGGCTGCAATATACCGGTCTGCCCTCGCGGGGCTCGAACGGCACCTGGGTCTCGGCGCCACATTCGGCGCACACTGCCGAATGCATCTGGCGACTGGATCTCGAACCGCCGAAACCACCGCCAGAACCGTTCCGCTGTGCTCTCTTCGCCTGGCGGCACGCCGGGCAGCGCTTGGGCTCATTCGTGTAACCCTTGGTCGCGAAGAAGTCCTGCTCCTCGGCGCTGAACGTGAAGCTGGTGCCGCAATCTGAGCATTGGAGAGTCTTGTCTGCAGGGCTCATTGGATGACCTCCTTTCTTCAAGACTAGTTGGCTAAAGTCCGGTCATCCAAAGCCTGTGAGCATCCGAATGGATGATTGTCCAGAGGATTGGCAAAACCTGTACTGTAACCACCACGCGTACTATACAGGAAAGAAGACAGACATGCAAGTACTATGTCACAAGCAACGCTTGACCACGGTACCCACGTTAGATTCCGTATTGCGATCGTTCGCTGAACGGGGGGCGCGAATACCCGTCAATCGCGGCACGCGCTGGAGCGTTTCAGGCGACGGGCGGTGAATCTTGTGACCGATTTGTGAGTCTGAACTGACCGATCGAGTCATAGTTGTGACCTTGCGGTGATAGAGTCTGGAACCAGGAGAGTATTTGGGAGGATAGGCATACCACATGGATCCCATCTTCACCGGGCCAAATTTGCAGGACAGCCTGGCCATGGCTGATCCTCTGGCTATCCTCGTCCTGCTTGGGGCAGTGGCCGCCGCCGCATCCCTCTCTGTCACCGAAGGGATCAATGCACACCTGGCTGAAACGGGCAACGAACCGCCGGTCAAGGCCGATGACATCGTGACCAGATGGCTCGACGGCCTGCTCATGCCCCAGGTCAATCGATAGCCGCAACGCGCCTGCTGCGCCGGCTCCGCTGGCACGGGCGGCGTCCTCTCCAATGGTGTGTCTCGAGGCCCTGTCCGCTCCCTTCCTTCGCTTGGCGCGTGTACCGGCAGACGCGCTTGCCATCCGTTCTGCAATTATTCCTGCTGTGATAGAATTAGAATCCGCAAGCGTGCAAGGATGACATGGGTTATTCCGTTCGCCCGATGACTGCTGACGATATTCCTCAGGTCAGCGAGATTGACCGGGAAGCCTTTCCCACCGAATGGCCTCCTCCGTCTTTCAAGAGGGAACTCAGTTCCAGCATGGTGCGCTACCTGGTGGCTGTCGATGATTCTCGTCGCCTAACTGGGAAGCCGGCAAAGCCCAGGCGGGGTGCGTGGGAATCGCTGCTGGCGCGGGTGAGGCACATCATGGGCAGAGACAATGCTCAAGATGACAGCGTGGCTGGAAAGGAGACTGATTTCATCGTCGGATACGCCTCCATATGGATGATGACGGACGAATCCCATTTGACCTCGATAGCAGTCCGCCAGAGCCATCGGCATCAGGGCATCGGCGAAATGCTCCTCTTGGCTGTCATCAAGCTGTCTCTTCAGTTGAAGGCGAGGGTCCTGACACTCGAAGTGCGGGCGTCCAACCACTCTGCGCAAGCCCTCTATGTCAAGTACGGGTTCAAGAACGTGGGGATCCGGCGCCGGTACTACACCGACAATGGTGAAGATGCAGTCATCATGACCACTGACAAGCTGACCTCCCCAGCGTATCAGGCGGCCCTGCGTGATCTGGAAGCGAAGTATCTGGAAAGGCACAAGGCTCCGGCATCGGCCAGTGGCTAGCCGCTCGTCTCATCCGTACTCGTAGGAGACGCCGAAGCCGGCTCTGGGGTAAGCCCACTCAATGGCTTCGCGATCGCAGCAAATGCGGCAACTGCCGCACTCGAGGCAGCCCTCGTAGCTGAAGGTTATCTTTCCTTCCTTGAGCTTGAAGCACTCCGCGGGGCAGACGTACAGGCAGACCTGCAGATCGCACTCCTGACAGGCATCAGGCTTGAGCTTGATATGCGGCTCGGTGTCCACATCGTAGTGGTTCAGCGCCAGCCTCTGCTCCATAGTCATGCCGCTCATAGCGTTCTCCTCGCGGCCATGGCATCCCTGATGAGCTGCCAAAAGGACACTTTGCCCCTCATCTCGTCCCGGGCCAGTTGCCACACGGTTCTCTTGGGATTACCGTCCACCTCGAACACCTTTTCGGCCAGCGCGCAGGCCAACTCAGGGTAGATGCCATAGAGCCGGGGATTCTCCAAGAACTGCGGTGCGCCGTAGAAACGCACCAGGTCCTGGAGCACGAAGCTCTCCGACAGCAGCTTGACATAGTGCGACAGAGTCTGCTGGCTGTAGTCGCCCTTCTCCTTGGCCATCTTGACCGTCTCCGCGGCCGCTACTCCAGAGGCTAGCGCGAAGTTGAGCCCCTCCAGCGCTCGGCCGGTGGCCAGCACCAGGGCGGCAGCATCGCCGGTGACAAGCATGCCGTCCGTGTATAGCTGCGGCAGCATCCGGAGCCCTCCGGCGGGGACCAGGTGAGCTGAGTACTCGACCGGAGTCCCGCCCTTCACTAGTTCGCGCACGGCGGGATGCTGCTTGAAGCTGTCCAGAAGTTCCACGGCCTTCAGCTTGCTGTTAACCAGTGCCTTCAACTGCACCACGACGCCCACCGAGAGGCTGTCCTGGTTGGTGTACAGGAAGCCGCCGCCGTGCACGCCGCGCGTGCAGAAGCCAAGGAAGTGCATGGCGGCGCCGCCCTCTGAAGTCACATTGAACCGCTCCTCGATGGTCTCCCGTGGCAACTTGATGACTTCCTTCACTCCCTGATTGACGTTGCCGGGTTCCAGGCTGACGCCAAGGCCGGCCTTGTCCGCCAGCAGTGAATTGACGCCATCGGCGGCGATGACCACCTTCGCTGCGATCTTGTCGCCTCCTGCCACGATGCCAGCTACCCGGTCGTCCTCCAGTATCAGGTCATCAGCCCGGCTGCCGGTAATGACCATGCCGCCTGCTTCCTCGACCTTCTGGGCGAACCACCGATCGAACTTTGCCCGGAGGATGGTGTAGCCGGCCGTCTCGGGGTGGGCGGAGTTGTCCGTGTTGAAGTCGATAGAGACAGAGGATTTCTCCGAAAGCATGGATATGACATGGCGCTGCACCCGCCGCTCGACCGGGGCCTCTTTCCAGAATTCAGGGATCAGCACGTTGAGGACGGAGCCGTAAAGCACGCCGCCGGTGACATTCTTGCCTCCAGCGAACTTGCTGCGCTCTATCAGAAGCACCTCAATACCAGCTTTGGCCAAAGTGTAGGCCGCGGCACAGCCGGCCGGGCCGGCGCCTACGACCACGACCTCGAAGGCTTCACTCATGGCTGAAGAGTATAGTGTCGATCGCAGCGCGCTGCAAGCATGTGGAGGAACCAGGGCGCGGCTGACCGACGCGGGCCGGGAGAACCATGTCCCCCGGCCCGCGTCTTGCGTGTGGCTGGCTAGGACGCTTCAATTCGATGGCCAGCGCGGTGGTGATGACCCCCCAGACTCGCCCGTGGCGTACCCCAAGTGTTTTCCGTCCGCCGTCGCCGCTCCTGTCTCAGGGTAGCCGCCCGGCCCAGTGCGGTCGTGCGCGAACCTGGCCCGCAGGTCGGGAACCCAACTGAGGCAAGCTGGCCACCACCAGAACCATTTGCCCAGCAGCTTCATTGACGCCGGGGACATGACCAGCGTGATCAAAGTGGCGTCTATTAGGACTGCCACTACCAGGCCAAATCCCAGCTCGGCGACGATGACGATCTGGGAGATAGAGAATGCGAAGAAGACCACGAGCATGACTCCGGCAGCTCCGAGGACGACCAGTCCCGTGCGGCGGAAGGAGTACATGATAGCCTCAGACATATCTCCTGTCTCGTCATAGCGCTCACGGTTGCGGCTCATTACGAAGACGAAGTAGTCCATTGATATCCCGAACAGGCCGCAAAGGAGGAAGATGGGCACGTAGGCATCAATGCCCTGTATTTGCTTGTACAGCCCGAGGCCGTGCCCGTCCTGGAAGACAAATACCACCAACCCGTAGGCGGCATACACAGAAAGGAGGTTGAACGCAGTGCAGACGATCGCGAACAGAATGGAGCGGAAGGCTACCATCAAGAGCAGTAGACTCAGGCCCAGCACGAATATGAGCACCGGTGTCGTGTAGTTCTCCGTCACGGCGACAAAGTCATTGTTGAAAGCGCCGTATCCGGTGACCAGGGCCCGCCCGCCGGCTTCGGTGAAGCTGTCACCGATGAGGTCATTCCGCAGTTGCTTGACCTTGTTCGAAGCTTCTGCCGTGAAGGGATCCATGTTGAGGAAAACCCTCTTCCAGGCCACATCTCCTGCTTCGTTGACCTCGAGGGGCACGGCGGTGACGAAGCCGCCGTCTGCTTCGAGCCTCTGAACCAGGGCTTCGGTTTCGGCTTTCACTTCTGGCTTATCGTAGCCATCGATGGCGATCTCCAGCGGAGCGACTAGGAAAGGAGGGTAGCCGGCTTCTATCATGGCATTGTAGCCGCTGCGGGAGATGCAGGTCGGCGGCAGCGTGTCCACATAGGAATACCCCAGCCTCATGTGAAACATGGGGGTGAGGCACACGACAATTATTGCGGCGCAGAGCACAAAGCTGACAATGGTGAACTTCATGGCGGGCCGTGTCACCCAGTGCCAGAAGCCACCGCCCCTGGTCTCTCCGGGTTGTTCCATGTCAGTGATACGTTTCTGCCAGGGCAGGCGGCCGAAGTCAAAACGGTTTCCTATCAAGCTGAGGACTGCGGGAAGCAGAGTGATTGAGGCCGCGGCGATGACGCCGACCACGATGATGGCGCCGAGGGCCAGGCTCTTGTGCATGTTGCACGGGATCATGAAGATGCCGAACAGGGCGATGACCACTATGAATCCGGCATAGAACATGGCATGCCCGGCGGTGGCGCCTGATTTGGCTATGGCATCGATCTTGCCGAGGCCCTTGCGGCGTTCCTCTCTGTAGCGGTAAGCCAGGAAGAGGGAGTGGTCGATACCCAGTGCCAGGCCCAGCATGAAGACTATGTTCTCGATGGCGAAGGTCAGTGGCATCCAGATGCCTACCGCTGCCGCGATGCCCAGGGCTACGATGATGGAGACGATGCTCAGCACCAGGGGCAGCATGGCTGCCGCCAGCGTGCCGAAGACCAGGATCAGAATGACGAGGGCGATAGGTATCGCTACTGAGAGCGATTTCATGAGGTCGCTCATCGCCACGTCCTGCATGTCGCGGCTCACGTTAGAACTTCCGACCATGCGCACCCTGAAGCCGTCCACAAAGGAATCTTCGCCCAAACCGATGCCATTGCCGGTCAGCACCGCCTTGCGGAGTTCCGTGATGTGCGAGGCTGCCTCATCGGCGTCCTCGGACATGCTGATGGCGAACAGGGCGGTGCGCCGGTCCGGTGAAACGAGGCCGGCGGCCTGCTCCGCGCCGGACCTAGCCTGTTCCACGCCGGCCCTGGCCGTAGGCAGTTGGTCGGTGAATTGGGTTCGCATCTGAGTAATGCCTGCGGAGACGCTGCTGATCTGGTCGGAGCACTGCACCTTGAGCTGCGTCAAGCCGTCGGCCGCAACGGCAAGATTCTCCCTGCACTGTCGCTCGAGTTCATCCAGGCCGGCCTCGACCGTGCCGAAGTTGTCGGCGCACTGCGTCCGAATCTCGGCTAGGCCATCCTCGACTTGGCCGATGTTTGCAGCGGACTGGCTTTGGATCTGGGCCAGACCGTCCTGGGCTGTTGCTGCCTGCTCCTCGATGGTGGGCTGTGCGATGAGCAGCGCGAGATACAGGATCAGGTCTGTCCAGGGCCGTCCGTCGACCAGGCCGCGGAGCATTTCGGCGTTGGACAGGTTGGCCTCCAGTTCGTCGGCTGCCTGGTCAAGACCGTCGATGAGTTCCGGCCGGGCAGAAGTTCCGGGCGCGGTTGCCTCCAGTCTGGCCACTGCGTCGCGGAGTCTGGTGACAGTGATGGGCATCTCGTCGACGGCGGGGTCCACCTGCTCTGCGGTCGGCAGAGGATCTGGCGTCATCATGAGGGCAAATTCTAGGCCCTTCTGAGCGCAGTTCTTGAGTTCGTAGAGACCGGCCAGTTCCTCCAGGCCGTCGGCGCTCTGGCGGAGTCCGGAGATGAGGTCAGCCCTGGCAGAAGTGCCGGTTCGCGCGGTGAGGAAATTGGCCTCAGCCCGCATCTCCGGTGCGGTGTTCCACAGCGCGGTTGTGGTAGCGTCACGATCTTGATCCGTCAGGTACTGACCGTAGGCTAGCGGCCTCAGGGCATTGTAGGACTTGGTGAGGCCGTCATGCAGCCAGTAAAGGCCGCCGACTTCCTCGAGGCCGTCGGCGGTGTCGCGCAAGCCGGCGATGAGCGTCGGCCTTTCTTCTGGGGTACCGGGTCCTGTTGCCTCCAGCAGATCGGCGGCGGCGCGGAGCTCCGGCGCGGTGCTGTTGAGCATAGCGACCGTGGTGCGGCAGGTCTCAGTAGTAATGGTCTGCCCGTAGACTATGGGCTTGAGCGCATTGTAGGTCTTGGTGATGCCATCCCTCAGCCAGTAGAGACCGGCGACTTCTTCCAGGCCGTTGGCGGTGTCGCGCAGGCCGGCGATGAGCACCGGCCTCTGGTCAACCGTGCCCGGCCCGGTGGCTTCCAGGGCGGCAGCGGCGGCCCGCAGCTCCGGGGCGGTGGCGAGGAGCATCTGCGCCGTAGCCCGGCAGGTCTCGGTGGTGACAGCCTGCCCATCGGCTATCGGCCGCAGGGCGTCGTTCGTCTTGATGATGCCATCCCTCAGCCAGTACAGGCCGGCGACCTCCTCCAGGCCGTTGGCTGTATCCCGTAGGCCGGAGATCAATATCGGCCTGGCTGGTGTACCCGGCCCAGTGGTCTCCAGTTGGTCGGCCATGCTGCGCAGGGCAGGTGCCGTCTCTCGGAGGCCGGCAGCTGTGGCGCGAAGGACGGGTTCGGTGATGGTCTCCTCGGCCACGATCGGTGATAGAGCATCATGAAGCTTCTCCAGGGCGTCGCCCAGCAGAAGGCTGCCAGCGAGTTCTTCCGCCCCGTCTGCGGCCTCCAGCATGCCATCCCGGGCCTCGGCACCGGAGGCCGTGAGATCATTCGTCAGCCTGTTGGCTACTTCCCGGACGTGCGCGGCTGAAGCCTGCAAGTCCGCCGCGGCTTGGGCCAGTTCTGCAGTCGTTGATTCCTCGTCGAGCGCCAGCTCCATGGCGTTCACCATCTCCTGAAGGAGGCCTGGCATGAGCGGCAGCCCTTCGCGGAGCGCCTGATCGTAGTACTGCACGTCCTTGACTACGCCTGAATCCCGCAGAGGCTGCAGTCTGGCGTACAGGTCATCCACATATGCCCAGAACTCGCGGTCGTCGGCGGTGTAGGCGTTCGAGGTGATGACGGCGTTCTCCACCTTGTAGGCCGCTTGAGGAAAACGCGCCTTGAAGAGATCGTCTGCCTTCTTGGAGTCGGTGTCTGTAGTGAATTCGGTGACCGTGGTCATGTTCTTGGTGAACACGGTGGCGAACAGTGCTGCCCCAATGGCGAGGAGCACGACCCAGGTGATGACTGTCAACCACGGGCGCCGGGCACAACTGCGTGCCAGCTTCTCGAAGAAGCTGCTGTTCTTTGCCTGCATCTGAGTCCCCCTCCCTTTTCGGGTACTTCCGTCGCCTCCGGCCTTACAACACAGAGTGCGCGGACCTCGGAAGTGCCCGATGACTCGTCATGTTGTGCCGCAGTTCCACGACAGCAGCCGTTGGCCGCAGTTAGGGGATGGTGGAGGATAGTCGTGCTGCAAACACGCAAAAGCGCAGCATTCCTTCTCGATCGTGGTTCCCCGGCGATCGGATCTCGCCCCCGTCTGCACAATCAAGAGTCGTCACACGCTGCGCCATGTGCCGATCGTGAAGGATGCTAGCACGATGCTTTCTTATTGTCAATGAACCTATTGGGTAGTCTATCTGGATATTTGGATAAGGAACCAGCTGCACATGAAAGCCCGCAAAGGAGAGTTTGCGACGCTGCTGAGGGTGCCATGACCTGTACTTGCGGCTCATGGCATACTGCGCCTACAATACGGTCGACAAGCGAATGACCGAGAAGGCGCAGAAGTGAAACTGTCAGTGCAACTGGCTCCCCAGAACCAGCGCGGGCTGTTGTTGAAGAACCCGGTGATGACCGCTTCCGGCACCTTCGGCTATGGGGTTGAGTACGCTGACTTCGTGGACGTTCAGAGACTGGGGGCCATCGTCTGCAAGGGCACTACGCTACAGCCTCGCGAGGGTAATCCTCAGCCTAGGGTGGCCGAGACTCCCTCCGGGCTTCTCAACTCCGTGGGCCTCCAGAACATCGGGGTGGAGGCTCTGATCAAAGAGAAGGCTGCTCTCTGGGCCTCTTGGGAGGTCCCGGTCATTGTGAACATTGCCGGGGAGAGCATTGACGAGTATGCCCGGCTGGCGGAGAGGCTGGATGGAGTTGCTGGAATCAGCGGGCTTGAAGTGAATATCGGCTGCCCCAACGTGAAGTCGGGAGGGATGGAGTTCGGCACGGATCCCAGGATGGCCGCCTCGGTCACGGGCGCGGTGAGGAAAGCCACTTCGCTGCCGGTCGTCGTGAAACTCACGCCGAACGTCACCGACATAGTGAGTATCGCTGTGGCAGTGGCGGACGCCGGTGCCGATGCCCTCTGTCTGATCAACACTGTGCGTGGAATGGCCATCGACACGTCGAAACGCAGGCCGTTTCTGGGTAACGTCTGCGGTGGATTGTCAGGCCCTGCCATCAAGCCGGTGGCCCTGCACATGGTCTATCAGGTGGCGGGGCGGCTGAAGCTCCCCATAGTGGGCTGCGGCGGCATCATGTCGGCCCAGGACGCCCTTGAATTCATCATGGCCGGAGCCACCGCCGTGGAAGTGGGTACTGCCCAGTTCGCCAACCCCCGCGCCCTGTTGGATGTCCTGGAAGGAATCGAGGACTTCATGCGGCGCGAGAGGGTTGAGGACATCTCCGAGCTTATCGGCGCGGCGCTGTAGGGGGGCGTCATCTTGGGTGACATAATGCCGACTTGCTATAATCTAGGTACACGCCATGGACAACTTTCTCGAAAAGCTTGAAGCAGTTGACCGGCGCTACGAAGAGCTGAACGAGCTCATGGCTTCCGGGACAGGGCAGTGGCAGACTCTTTCAAAGGAGCAGGCTGGCATCGCGCCGGTGGTCGAGAAATACCGCCAGTACAAGGCCGTCGTGAAGCAACTGGCCGACGCGGAGCAGCTTCTTGAGGATAATGTGGAGCCGGATCTGAAGGATCTGGCCGAGCAGGAAGCGGAGTCCTTGAGAAAGCGCCGGGATCAGTTGGTGGAGGAGCTGAGGCTCTCCCTGTTGCCCAAGGATCCCACCGCCGAGAAGGACGCCATCGTGGAGATACGCGCCGGTACCGGTGGAGAAGAGGCGGCACTCTTTGCCGGTGACCTCTTCCGGATGTACCAGCGTTATGCCCAGAACAAAGGCTGGAAGACGGAAGTTGTCGACAGCAGCCAGAGCGAGCGGGGCGGGTTTAAGGAAATCATCTTTGAAGTCAAGGGCAAGAACGCCTATGGCCGTTTGAAGCACGAGCGCGGGGTACACCGGGTGCAGCGGGTGCCGGTGACCGAGGCGAGCGGCCGCATTCATACCTCTACAGCTACGGTGATCGTTCTGCCCGAAGTGGAGGAAGTGGACTTCGACCTGAAGCCCGAGGATCTCAAGGTTGAGTTCTATCACGCCAGCAGCGCCGGCGGCCAGAACGTGAATAAGGTGGCCACGGCAGTGCGCATCGTGCACATCCCAACCGGAATCGTGGCCAGTTGCCAGGATGAGAGGTTCCAGATGCGCAATCGCCAGAAGGCCATGGCGGTGCTGCGCGCCCGCGTCAGGGACCATGAAGAGCGCAAGAAGCAGGAGGAACTCACCAAGGAGCGGCGCTCCCAGGTCGGCTCTGCCGAGAGGGCGGAGAAGATCCGCACCTACAATTTCCCCCAGAACCGTGTCACCGACCACCGCGTGGGATTGACCTTGCACAAGCTGGGTCTGGTGCTTGAGGGTGACCTCGACGAACTCATCGATGCCGTGGCAGCCGACGAGAGGGCCCGGCAACTAGAGGAAGCCATTGCGTGATCCTGAGAGAAGCGCTGCGCCAGGCTGAAGCCCGGATATCCGCCCACAACATCCCCGATGCCCGCATAGAAGCCGAACTCCTGCTGATGCACGCGCTGGGCATTCACAGGGCAGAGCTGTACGCCAGACTGGGCGAGTCTCTCCCTTCCGGTGCCGAGAACCACTTCCGCGCTCTTATCGAGCGGCGAGTCAGGCGCGAGCCTGCGGCCTATATTCTGGGCCGGCACGAGTTCTACGGGATAGAACTTCACGTTGATCCCCGGGTGCTCATCCCCAGGCCGGAGACCGAACTGCTGGTGGAGACCGCTCTGGATTTCTTGAGGCGGCTCCCGCAGGAGCCGCCTCGCCTGGTGGGGGATGTGGGGACGGGGAGCGGTGCCGTCGCCATTGCCCTGGCTCTTCATCTACCGGGGGCGCACATTTATGCTATTGACGCTTCGCCTGAAGCCATCGATGTTGCCCGCCTCAACTGCGACCGACACGGGGTCGGGCACAGGGTGGAGCTGCTGGTCGGTGACCTGCTGGGCCCGCTCCCATGCCCCGTGGACCTGATCGTGGCCAATCTCCCGTACGTGAAGGACGCCGATATTCCACAACTGATGCCGGAGATAAGGGATTTCGAGCCGGTTGCGGCGCTGTCTGGCGGCGCCGACGGCCTGGACAAGGTGAGACGACTGCTGGCCGATGCACCCAGCCGCCTCTTGCCGCATGGCGCTGTAATGCTGGAGATCGGGCTCGGTCAGGCGGACGAAGCAACGTCTCTGGCAAGGAAGCATTTCCGCCAAGGGAAGATCGATCTGCTCAGAGACTTTGCCGGTATCGAAAGAGTCCTGCAGGTCGTGACCTAGAGGCGGGATGCTCCGCCGGCAGGGGCAGGCTGGGGGGATGCCCTTTGCGGATGGGGGTTACTCCCAAAGCGCCTGGAGGTACCGGGCCATGTGTTTTGCCCTGGCTATGGCCTGATCGACCTTGATGATGCCTTCTTCAGTGACGATGCGGGTAATGAGTTCCGGCGGTATCACCTCAAAACCCTCTTCGAGCCAGAGGTGTCGTCCCACGAGCCGCAGGGCGCTGAACTTGGTGGTCTCGCACACGACGTAGAACGGTATCTTCTCCTTGTTCGCAGCTTGCGCCAAGGTCAGAGTCGGGCTTCCGTTGATGAGGGAACCATTGTCCAGGATGCTGTCCGCGCCGACCAGCGCCTTGTTTGACCTTGCCGCGTGTTCGGCTATCGACTGGAGGCTGTCAGGGATGACCTTCGCCGCAATACCCTGGGCCTTCATCTTCTCCGCCATGGCCTCCCCGTAGGCTTTGCCGTCGGCAGTCCGGGATTCTGCCACATATACGCCGAATTGCCTGCCGGCCAATCTGGCTATCGTGAGACTCTGGACCACCGTGGCGCTGTCACTGCAACTGATCAGGATATCGTCATCTTCAACCAGTTGTGATCCGTGCTCGGCGACCCTGTTGAGGGCACCCCTGCGGGCCTTGATGATCTGTTCTCCTCTCAGGATGGCGAAGGCGCGCAGAGAATCCAGCTCCTTCTCGACCTCAGGAGTCTGAGAAACCTCATAGAACCACTGGGCGACCACATTACCTATGGGCGCCATGGGTGGCCTGGCATCTGCCAGCTCCTTCGCCACCTCTCTCATCTCCTTCAGGAAGTCCGCAGTTGTGCGGGCGCTGCTCTTGCCGGCGGCCAGCCTCAATGCGCCGATGGCGCGGAGCGACAACCAACTCGCGCTATGGTCCCTGTCCTGGCGGATTTCCTCCACTATCTGAGCGACTTCCGGGTCGAAGTCCAAGACTACTGCCCTCTTCCGAGACTCGTCAGGTCGAACCTCAGCCCGTCGCTCGCGGCGGTCACACTGACTCCGGTTTCTTCTGCCAGACGCTGGGCTACTGTCCAGGGCTTCGCCCGCCACATGCTCATGCCGAAGTGGTTGAGCAGCACCGCTTTGGGTTTCAGGCTCTTGATGATCCGGGCGGCGTCCGGCACGGAGAGATGGTCCAACGGCGCGGTCGGCTCCAAGCGCATGACGTTGATGATCAGGAGGTCGGCCTGGTAATGCCGGCACAGGTCGTCGAAGTAGCGTGTATCCACGATGCACGAAATGGAGTATTGGTCGGTTCGCAGGATCATGCCGTATGTCTCCACCGGGTGAACGTGCCTTACGGGAGTCCGGATGGAGACGTTGTCAATCTGGTATTCGCCGCCCTCCTTCAGCACCTCGATGCGCTCCAGGAAGGGGCGGACGTAGTGCAATACGACGGGGTCGTCGTTCAAGGCGTCGCTGGGCGCGAGAAGCACTCCGCGGCGGCGAAAGCCGCCGCCGGCCATAGCCTCAATCATCACATTGACATCGGAGGAGTGATCGAGGTGCTTGTGTGAAAGCATGATGGCCTTTAGCCTGGCGGCCTGGAGTCTGCACTTGCACGCCCTGACGAGGGTGCCCGGAGCGGGATCGAGCAATATCTCGGTGCCCCCGAGGTTGAACCATATTCCTCCAGAAGCCAGTATCTGGCTGGCCACCATGACCCGCGCGCCGGCCGTGCCGAGGAAGGTGATGGTATGCTCAGGCGGCTTAACCTCGTTCTCCATGGTTCTGCTATTATTCATTAGCGCTTGGCTGGTTGGCAATAGCATGATCGAAATAGACGGCGGAGCGAAGTCAGGCTCCGGCACCATTGTGCGCGTGGCGGTGTCGCTGTGCACCATCCTGGGCCAGGAGGTGCGGCTGACCAACATCAGAGCGAAGAGGGACAGGCGAGGTTTGCGGCCGCAGCATCAGCAGGTGGTGGCGGCGTGTGCCGAGCTGTGCGGTGGGGAGGTGGAAGGGGCGGAGGTGGGGTCGAGCGAGATAGTGTACAGGCCTGGCCGGCGCATAAAGGGTGGTGCTTACGAATGGGACATCGGCACCGCGGGATCCACGACCATGCTGGCCATGAGCCTGCTGCTGGTCGGGTCCTTTGCGGACCGGCCGTCGGCCTTCACTCTCAGGGGAGGTCTCTTTCAGGATTTTGCACCGTCGGCCCATTATCTGCAGAATGTACTTGTGCCGCTGCTCAGGCGCATGGGCTTAGACGCGGAAGTCGTGGTCAGGCGGCCGGGCTATGTGCCTGAAGGGCAGGGTGTCCTCGAGCTCAGCGTGGGGCCCGCGAGATCCGGGCTGAAGTCCCTGGTCCTGACCGAGCAAGGGAGGGTAGTCAGTATCAGAGGCGTCGCTCTATCGTCGCACCTGGCTGAGCAGGAAGTGAGCGATCGGATGGCAGATGAGTGCGCGGCGAGACTGGAGGAAGCTGGGTACGAAGCCGAAATAGACGCCGTCTACGAGAGTGCGGCTGGCCAGAAGGGAGCGGACTTGACGGTCTGGGCGCAGACTACCAGTGGGGCGGTCTTCGGGGCCGACAGGGCCGGGAAGCTGGGCAGAAGATCAGAGGAGATCGGCCGGTATGTGGCCGAGAGCATACTCGAAGACCTGGAGACGGGGGCAACTGTTGATCGGCATCTGGCGGATCAGTTGATCCCGTTCTGCGCCATTGCCGACGGCGTGAGCGAGTATGTCATACCCTCCGTGAACGAGCATGTTGAAACCAATCTCTGGCTGGTGGAGAAGGTACTGAGAGCCAGAACCACCATTGACGGCCGCCACCTGCGGATAGAGGGAGTCGGGTGCCGGTTGAGAGGCTAGGAGTGGTCAAACCACGGTCTGAGTAGTGAAAGTAGGTGCCGCGGGGTGTTGAGGTGCTTTCGGGGACGGTCGTTGCCTCTTTGGTGCGCAAGAATGATGGAATCCGCACACTATGAGGGCTTAAGTCTCACCAGATCCCTTGCTCCGCCCGCGGCCTGATGCGAGTTGAAGAGGAAGCATGGACCCAATTGATAAGGCCGCTCTGATTGAAGAGAGACTGGCGCTGCTCTACCGGCAGCTCCAGATCTGCCACCTGTGCCCGCGGAGGTGCGAGGTCAATCGGACGGCGGGGGAGACCGGATACTGCGGGGGTGGCCTCGAGGCAGTGGTGTACACCGCCTTTCTGCACCAGGGAGAGGAACCGGGAATCAGCGGCAAGCAGGGCAGCGGCACCATCTTCTTCTCGGGCTGCAATCTCAGGTGCGTCTATTGCCAGAACCATCGTTTCTCTCATACTCTCGAGGGGACCAAGGTGAGCCCCGATGATCTGGCGCGCATCATGGTGAGACTGCAGGAAAGGGGTGCCGAGAACATCAATCTGGTCACCGCCACCCATTTCCTTCCCTGGGTGCTGGATGGATTGGCCAGAGCCTTTCGCAATGGCCTCGCTCTTCCCATCGTGTATAACACCTCAGGCTATGAGACCGTGGAGACCGTGAAGGTGCTGGGTGATGTGGTGGACATCTACCTGGCGGACATGCGGTACGTTACCCCGTCTCTGGCGGAGCGGTACTCCAAAGCGCCGGACTACCCCGCGGTCAACAAGCTTGCTCTCCGCAAGATGTACGAGCAGAAGAGTGTTGTCTGGCAAGGGCGCCTTCTCAAAGAGGGATTGGTCGTGCGGCACCTGGTCCTGCCGGGTTACGCCGAGGAGACCATTAAGGCGCTCGCGTGGATGAGCGAGAACACGCCTCAGGCGCTGGTCAGCCTCATGTTCCAGTACCAGCCGTACTTCGAGGCGGGCCAATACCCGGAGATAAACCGCAGGGTCAACGAAGATGAGTACGAACGCGTGATGGATTTCCTGGACGAGCTTGATCTTGAGGGCTGGACCCAGGACCTGGTGCCCGAGGCAGACCTGGCGGGAGTGCATTTCAAGCCGACGCTGGAGGGACTGATCTGATGGGTGGAGGCCTCTTCTCAGGGGGAAGGCTGATGGGCACTGTTGGGACAGTCACCTGGTGTGCCGCAAACAGTAGCCTACTGAGACTTCTCTTCGGTCTTGGGTTTTTCGGCGCGTTTCGCCAGTGGCTTGATGAACGGCGGATCAGGGTGGAGCTGAGGGCGGGAGCCTCCCCTTCTGCCCTTCTTGTTGTGCTTGCCGCGGGTTCTCTTGACGCCCTTCAGTTGAGTTATGCTTGACACTTCGCGGTTTCCCTTTCTCGTGCTGATGTCAGCCCCTTGGGGGGCCTGCTCGGAACAATCGCCAGAACGCAAGTATTATATCACGGCGCGCTTTCTGACACTAACCACGACTAGGGTTTGACCGGCTGCAGCGTACCAGACTATGATTCGTTACGGCCAATGGCGAAGAGAAGGTTGCGGGTGCCTACAGTGTTGGGGACTCTGCTTGCAGCATCGCTACTAGCTATGGGATGCGGTTATAGTAAGGCCTCCAACCGTATCGCTGTCTTACAGACCAGCATGGGAACCATCAGAATTGAGCTCTATGAGGACAAGGTGCCCATCACCACGGCGAACTTCATCAAGCTCGCCGAAAGCGGCTTCCATGACGGGCTGATATTCCACAGGGTGATTGACGACTTCGTCATCCAGACGGGTGATCCTCTGGGAGATGGCACAGGCGGGTCAGGTGAGACCATCAGGCTGGAGACCCACAGGAGCTTGGGTCATGTGGACGGGGCCGTTGGAATGGCCAGAAGCTCCGACCCCAATAGTGCGTCTTCCCAGTTCTATATCTGCGATGGGCCACAGCACCATCTTGATGGAAAGTACGCTGTCTTTGGCCAAGTGGTAGAAGGTACGGACGTCGTTAGGGCCATCGCTGCCGTTCCTGTGGATGGCTCCAACAAACCAACGCAGGACGTAGTGATGACCAGAGTGACGATCCAGTCGCCCTAAGGAACTGACAGGTCACCGCCTAGTGTCGCGTCTGGTGTTAGGAGTGGCCTAAGCCTGTCCGACCGGAAGCTCGATCTCGTACCAGGCTTGCTTCTTTCCGCCCTTGTTCACCCAGTAGGGGAAATTAAACTGAGTGAGCACCACCAGTCCGTCAGGAGTCCCCCCGTGGGCGTAGTTCAGGTGGCAGTTAGGCTCAGTGATGCAAAGAAGCACGCAGTTGAAGGCCCTGTTGGCGCCGCCCTCGTCCAGGGCGTGTGCCGTCCAGGCGCCTTCTTTTTGGGGATCATCCTCAGCGGTCCAATCCAATTGCTTTCCGCATTTGGCGCAGCGGTGACCCTGTCTGATATACGCAGCGTTCCTGACACTGAAGTTGAAGTTCATGTCACACCTCCATTGCCTTTCGCTCGGGCTGAGGCGGAAATTGTCGCTACTTGCGCTTCCCCTTCTTGGACTTGACCGTGATGGGCCTGGGTATCGCGCTGACTTTCCCGAGACCCTGGCATTTCGGGCAGGTCTTGCCTCCCAGATATCCTTTCCCATCACACGAATCGCACTTCACGTACATCATTGTCGGTACCCCCTACTGCATCCCTGTCCCTAAACCTCGATCCGACTTGGCCCTGGCAGGCCAGTGGAAGCTCCACGTGGCGACCATTCTAGACTAACAACCTCACAGGCATGTCTCAGAATGCCGCCAAAATGTAACAACTGGGGGTGCGCAGGCAGCAGCGGTCGGCGAAGGAGGGAGAGGGTAGGCTTGCATTCGCGCCACTCGAGCGGCCGAGAGTGAGGCCCGTCGGAAGTGTCGCGGCCGGGCTTCCCGGCGCGGTGCTATCGTCTCAGGGTCTGCAAAGAGAGGACATGGATGGTCACGCCGAGGGCGATGACGATCAGGACGATCCTGACCCAGAGGGTGTCTGTGGCGAAGGCGGCCGAGCAACCTATGGTGACCCACAGGAGTGCAAGTGAATATGCCTTGACCCTGAGCGGGATGCCTCTCCTTTCAATGTAATTCCTGACGTATTCTCCGAAGAACCTGTTGCCTATCAGCCAGATGTAGAACCTCCTGGAACTGCGCATGTAGCAGGCGGCAGAAAGCAGCAGGAAGGGAGTGGTGGGCAGGATCGGCACGAAGACACCCATAATCCCCGCGGCCAGGGAAGCAGTGCCGCTGACGATCAGCAGTGCTCTCATGATCCGGTTGAAGGTGGTCTGGTCTGGCGCACGGCTCGTCCGCGGCGCAGCGGTGGACGTGGATGTCTCGCGGGGAGATGGTACGGTTCTCTCACTGTCAATGGCGGACATTGATGGAATTCTACCAGTCACGGACGTCAGGATCAAAGAAGGCCTGATCATGACTGGGACGATTCCTGCACGCGGACGGCGGATTGACAGCTGCCTGTAGTATCAAAAGTGGGAGGGACGCTATGAAACAGGATTTGGAGAGAGCTATCGTCAGCTATCTGGACGCCCACAGACACATGGCTCTGGCCACGGTCAAGGACGATGGAAGCCCGTATGCCAGCATTGTTTCCTATGTCAACAAGGGTCTCACCATTTTTTTCATGACCGACCCCAGCAGCCAGAAGGGCAAGAACATCGCGTTCTGTCCGAAGGTCGGCGTAGCCATCAGCGAGGACTACCTGGACTGGGACAAGATACAGGGGGTCCAGTTGACCGGGAGCGTCGAATGGATTACGGACCAGGCTGAGCTCAAGCAGGTGCAGCAGATGTTCGCCCAGAAGTTTCCCCAAGTGCACAAGTACTTGACGGGCTACGGCGTGACGATTGACATAATCCCTTTCCTCCGCATAACGCCAAAGAGCATCAACTATCTCGACTACTCCAAGGGGTTCAACCACTGGGACACGCTGATCCCGTAAGTAGCCGGGAACGCTGCAGGCACGGTTCGGAGCCAATCCTCCGGCCTCCGTCGGCGCCTTGACGTTTGGCCAAGCGGGCACCTAAGATGGGACAGATTGCATTGGGCGCAGCCGCACGCGGGGAAGATAGGCACGGCAGCGCGAGTTCGGGCATTGGCGGCGACGTCAGCCGAGAGAGAGGAGCAGGCAGTTCATGCTGGAAGCGGACAAGTGTGCTCTAGTTGTCATCGATATCCAGGGCAAGCTGGCCCAGCTCATGTATCAGAAGGAAGCGCTCTTTGATAACGCGCAGAAGCTGATCAAGGGGATTCAAGTCCTGAACATTCCGATCATAGTCACCGAGCAGTACCCCAAAGGGTTAGGGCCCACGGTTCCAGAGATCGCTGCCCTTTTCCCCGGTTTCAGGCCGCTGGCCAAGGTGGCCTTCAGTTGCTGTGGCGACGAAGGTTTTCAGCGGGAGCTTCTGGCTTTGGACCGGCGGCAGATCCTGGTGTGCGGGATCGAGGCGCACGTGTGCGTGTATCAGACCACGCTCGAGCTACTGGCAGCCGGCTACGAGGTTCAGGTGGTGGCCGATGCCGTGTCTTCCAGGACCGCCGAGAACCGGGAGATAGCGTTGCAGCGCATGCGGGATGAAGGAGCGGCGATCACGAGTGTCGAGATGGCCCTGTTCGAACTGATGAAGGTGGCCGAAGGCCCGCAGTTCAAAGAAATCAGCAAGATCGTAAAGTAGATGTTCTTCCTTCAGACACTGGTGGCACACCGATGAGGCCTGTCACAAACGTTCCTTTCAACCCCCGTCTTCCAGTCTTGACGACTAAGAACAGGAGCGATTGCGGGAGACCGCAAAGTCCCCACGGTTTGCCTCGCACGGGCTGCACGTCTTTCTCGTGCGCAGCAATAGACTGACAAGCCCGACTTGATAGCGGCGGAATGCTTGGAGGATACGTTATGACGCAATTCTCGGCTCTGTTTCAGCCAGGCAAGATAGGAACCCTGCAACTCAAGAACCGCATCATCATGCCGGCCATGGGCACGGCGCTGGCCGACGAGAAGGGCAAGGTGACTGATCGGATGGTGGCTTACTATGCGGCACGGGCCAGAGGTGGCGCAGGGCTCATCACACCACAGTTCGCCGCGGTCAGCCGTGATTCCGCCTTTGCCTACACCCTCCCCCTCCATGACGATTCCTACATTGCCGATTGGCGGACACTGGCCGATGCTGTCCACGAAGCCGGGGCCAGGTTCTCCATCCAGTTGATGCACGTGGGGCTGATCCTCCTTTACTCGGGCGTTGTTCCTGAAGGGGCGTCAATACTGGTGCCTTCGATGGCTCCGTGGATGGCGCCGGACAAGCCGTACCATGAACTTACGGAGCAGGACATCTTGGGCTGTGTAGAGGACTTCGCCGCTGCTGCCGCCCGTGCGAAGATAGCAGGTGCGGATCTGGTCGAGCTGCATGCCTGCCATGGCTGCCTCGTGAGTTCCTTCCTCTCGCCTCTCACTAACCGTCGCCAGGACAGGTTTGGAGGGAACGTCGAGAACAGAACGAGATTTGCCTGTCTTATCGTGGAGGCCATCAGGCGGGCGGTTGGCAAAGGATTCCCGCTCTCGGTGAGGATCAACTGCAGCGATGGCATTGAGGGAGGCCTGACCGTTGAAGAAGCGGCGCAGCAGGCTCGGATACTTGAAGGCGCCGGCGCCGATGCCATCAGCGTCTCTGGCGGGCTGGAATTCTGGTCCACTTTGAGCGTTCCGAGCTATCCCTACCCGGACGGGCCGATGGTGGGGATGGCGGAGAAGATCAAGAAGGCGGTGAACGTGCCAGTGATCGTGGCCGGCAAGGTCAATGCCGAGCTGGCGGAGAAGGTGATCTCTGGGGGCAAAGCGGATTTCGTGGCCATGGGGCGGCCGCTGCTGGCTGATCCGGAACTGCCCAACAAGATCCGCCAGGGCAGAATCGACGACCTGCGGCGCTGCATCTACTGCAATAACTGCCTGAAGTCCGCTACGGATCCCAGCGCTGGGCCCATGTCCTGCACGGTGAATCCGTTTGTCGCCCGGGAGGCCAAGTATCCCTTCAAGCCAGTGGCCAAGCCCAAGGAGGTTATGGTCGCCGGCGGCGGCCTGGCGGGTATGGAGATGGCGATGTATCTCACGGAGCGGGGCCACAAGGTGGCGTTGTATGAGAAGGACAACGAACTGGGCGGGCAATGGAATATTGCCTGCGCGCTGCCCGGGAAGCAGGGGTATGCCGCCCTCACGGAATACCTGAAGCGCTGGCTAAAGAAGAACGGGGTGGAGATCAACCTGGGGACGGCGGTGACCAGGGAACTCGTGTTGCAGAAGAAACCGGACGCCGTCGTGGTGGCCACGGGCGCCGTTCCGCTGAGGCTGAACGTCCCCGGTGCGGATCTGCCGCACGTTATTCAGGGACACGACTTCATCGCCGGCCGGGCGCCGGCCAGAGGGAGGATCGTAGTCGTGGGCGGGCGCTTCATCGGCATGGAGGTGGCCATCTGGTTGAAGGAGCAGGGCAAGGATGTGACCATCGTTACCCGCGCCGGCCTGGGCGAAGACGGCATCAGGCTGGAGGAGTTCACCTTCAAGACCCTGGCGGACCGCATTGTGGAACTCAACATTCCCATGTTTCTCAACTCCACCGTCTTGGAGATCACGGAGAAGGCCGTAGTCATCCCCATGAAAGGACGCCTCTTCCGCATACCGGCTGATACAGTGATCCTCTCGGTGGGCATGCGTCCGGAGAACCGGCTGGCCAAAGAGCTGGAGGGCCTGGGCATCGAGGTCCATATGGTGGGCGACTGCGTGAGGCCACGGGATGCGTCTGACGTGTCTTACCAGGCGGCCAGGCTGGCGGCCACGATCTAACCGGGTCCCGCCGACATCAATTTGCAGGCTTGCCGGACGCATTCGGTGAAACCGTCGAGACACGTGTAGATCGCACCTTCGGGTGCCGGATAGCGGATGACTATAGCGCCTGTCTCGTGAACAGGTCCCTCCACCATGCAGTTGTCGATCAGGCCGAACGGCTCGACGGTGAATCCGTCGGGGACCACGCGCCGGGCGTAGTCTTCCACCACATTCGTGTAGCCGAAAACGGGCTTGCCACGGCCGTACATGTACCCGATTTCCACTGCCGTCCCCACGTCCATGCTTGGCCCGCGGAAGGGTGTCATGTTGGCGACGATGATATCGCAGCTATCCATGAGTTTCACCATGAGACGGAAACTCGCGTAGCCCATCTCAGGCATGCTCTTCAACTGCAGAAGTCCGGAAAAGTCGGCATCCAGCGGGTAGACTCCTTCGAGGCCAAAGTGGGCGCAGATCTCCTTCTTGGCCCGCCCGATCTCGATGGCGTTAGGGAAGAATACATCGGGTCCGGAAAGATAGACTCGCATCTGTGGCTCCTCTCTAGGGCGGTTCTGACATCATTGACGCCCGACTCAGCATAGCACACGAACATCTTCATTGCGTGCCGCCCATCTGCCTGCCGATCGAAGCCCCGACACCAGAGAGGGCCGCTGATGAGACGAATTTGTGATGTGGCGCATTGCCTGTGAGACCGAGGGGCGAGGCGGCGATTGTAGAATGGCCGCTGCAGGTGCCCCCAATCAGAGTATTTGCTGGGCACGGGCACTGTCCGGGGGAACTCGCTGCGGATGGTGCCGACAGTCTTTCGGATCGATGCGACGATAGGCCTGCACCCGGGCGGAGCCCCGGCGGATTGTGGGGGCGCCGGTTCGTGACCTGACGCGGGTCGTTGCGTGAAGGGAGGATGGCACGTGAAACGTCTCCCGGTCCGGGCAGGAGCGGACGGCTTGATAAGAAGGCTGGTGCTCGCCGCCTGCGTCATCCTGTTCCTAGTGTCGGTGCCCTCCGCGACTGTGGCTGCAGCCACGAGTTCTGACGGATGGGCTACTCAGACCAGCGGCATTGAATTGACTCTCTACGGGATATGGGGTACGAGCCCTGCCGACGTCTTCGCCGTGGGTGAGGGCGGGACCATACTCCACTATGATGGCACGTCTTGGAGTTCCATGAGCAGTGGCGTGTCCGCAGCCCTCTTCGGCGTGTGGGGCTCCAGCAGCACGGATGTCTTCGCGGTGGGAGAGACCGGCACTATATGTCACTTTGACGGCAATTCCTGGAACAGCATCCCCAGCGGCACTAGCAAGCATCTCCGGGGCGTGTGGGGTACAGACAACGAGAGCGTCTTCGCGGTTGGCTACAGTGGCGCCATACTGCACTACGATGGCACATCGTGGAGCCAGATGGACAACGCCACCTCGAGCCACCTCACATGTGTGTGGGGCACCTCGCCTGCTGACGTGTTCGCTGCTGGCAACAATGGACTGGTATTGCACTACGACGGGATCAGTTGGTCGGTGCTGCTGCAGAACTCGCATCCAAATTTCCTGAGCATCTGGGGCGTGGCTTCCAACGACGCCTTCGCCGGTGGTGTTGGGGGTATGATCCTGCACTACGACGGCATATCCTGGAGCGAGATGGATACCGGAGTGACTAGCGATCTGTATGGCATCTGGGGTGCTTCTTCCACGGATGTGTTCGCTGTCGGGCTGGATGGCACGATCCTGCATTATGACGGCAGCGCGTGGAATGAAATGGACAGCGGCGTTGCAGGCAGCCTTCGATCGATATATGGGTTCTCGCCGCTCGATGCGTTCGCTGCCGGATATGGTGGCACCATCCTTCACTACAGGGAACTGCCTCCCAAGTTGACCGCCGTGGCGCCAACTCAGGGTAATCAGGGGCAGACCCTTGACGCGACAATTACTGGAAACAATCTCAACACGGCTATTTCGGTGAGTTTCGGCCCGGGCGTGACTGTAAACAATTATCATGCCGATGGCTCGAGCCAGATCACGGCCAACATCACTGTTGCCGCGACAGCCTCTGCAGGACCGAGGGATGTATCGGTCTCCAACCCCTACGGGACTGATACACTCCCGGGTGCCTTCACGGTGCCGTCCGCCTCGATTTCCAGCGTAAGCCCCTCCATGGCCAAACAAGGGCAGACGCTCAATGTCTCTATACTCGGGACGAATTTGGGCAGGGCATCGACCGCGGCGTTTGGCGAAGGCATAGCTGCCACTGGTTTCAGTGTGGTCAGCCCTGACAGATTATCGGTCAACCTCAGTATCAGCGCGTCTGCTTCGCTCGGGCCTCGGGATGTCTCGGTGAGTACGGACGAGGGCAGCGCCACCCTGGTCGGAGGCTTCTCGGTCGTAGAACGCGACCCCGCGATTGCCAGCGTAAGCCCATCTTCAGGCAAACAGGGAGAAGTACTGAATATTGCCATCGAAGGCGTCAATCTCGACGGAGCAACCGGCATCAGTCTTGGTGACGGCGTAAGCGTCAACAACTTCAACAGTGAGACCGCAGCAAAGGTAGTCGCCAGCATAACCATCAGTGTCACTGCTCCGCCTGGGTTCAGGGACGTTTCGGTGAGCACTCCTGATGGCGTGGCCGTGCTGCCGGATGCCTTCGAGGTGACCGCCGAAGCACCCGTCATTACTGACATAAGTCCACGCTCGGGCAAGATTGGACAGGCTCTCAGCCTGTCGATCACAGGCGCTCATCTGGGCAGTACGAGCAGTGTCAGTCTTGGGCCGGGAATAATTGTCGAGTCATTCACTGCGGCTCCGGACCAGATAGAGGTCAACATCGTAATCAGTGCCGATGCCTCTTTGGGGGCAAGAGATGTTTCTGTTGTCACCGCTGGCGGGACGGCGACGCTTTCGGGCGGTTTCATCGTGTACCGCCTGCCACCGGGCATAGTCGGCATCAACCCGGCCAGTGGCAACATAGGCGAGACCCTGGATGTCATCATTAGTGGCGTGAACTTCTTCGGAACTACCGGCGTTGACTTTGGCCCTGGAATCAGGGTCAACAGCTTCACTGTCGATAGCGACACGCAGATCACGGTCAACATCACTATTCTTGAAGACGCGGAACAGTGTTTGCACGACGTCCGGATCACCACTGCCACGGGCTCCGTCGAGTTCCCTAAAGGGTTCGACTTGAAAGTTGCGGATTCTGCGCCTGGAAAGATCTCGCCTTCAGAGTACAGGCCGCCCGGGTCGGCAAATCTGTGGTGGATTTTCCCCTTGTTGGGTGGGCTGGCGGTGGTGGGGGTGGGGGTTGGTTTCCTCGTTGCCAGGACGAGAGGGAGTAGAGGAAAGGGGGCTTCATCAGCATCCTGAAGAACGGGTCGTCTGCAGCCGCACCTGGTGCCGAATGCAGGGGGAGGGACACGCGTGAGCAGGCGATTCCGTGGCGAACCAAAGACGGCGTGCAAGGGGGGTGAGCCTCAAGGCTCAGTTTGTGTATACCTTTGTGCCTTGTTTGCTGTGAATTTCATGTGGGATACTGAGTCCAACTGCAATCGTGCGGAGAGGCCTTGATCCGATGGTACGAATACCGCTCATAAAACGTCAGCCAAAGTCTGATTCCCTCCAAGCCGAAGAGGGCAGCGGAAAGAGCAAGGACAGCAAGTCCAAGGACACGTCGCGCTTTGGCAAAGACAAGTCGAGCCATTCCGCCGGTCTCAAGGACGGCAAGGGGACCTCCACTGCATCCGGTGAGGTGCACTACAGGGGACTGCAGGCGTCTGGCAAGGACGACGACGGCTCCATGTACGTCCTGGGAACGGACAAGAAGATACCTTTGCCTGGAAAGACGCCCAAGAAGGAAGGAATGGCATGGTCCAGCCCGGCGGCACCTGAAGCGAAGGCGGTCACTCTGACGCTCCCGGAAACCCGCCCTGAGACACCACCTGCGGAAACTGCATTTGTAGCCAAGGTCCTTTTGCCCGAGTTGCCGGCCGAGGCGCCGGAAGCAGCACGGGAGTCCAAGAAGACAGCTGGTGAGGCGGCCCCGGTGCCGATGGCCCCCGCTGAAGTGGCGGCCGAGGCGAGTGCGGCTGCTGCCGACAAGTCCTCAATCCCAGAATCGCCTGCGGAGGTGCATGACGCAGCGCCGCCGGCAGAGGCCGCTGCCACACCCAGTGGAACCGCTTTGCCTGCGTCGTTGGCCGGTCACGACCAACGCGAGAGCGCGGAGAAGAACACTGTCTTGGAAGCGAAGGATGCCCTGGTCATGCTTCAGGCTATGCCTGACTTCATATTCTGCATCGGACGAGATGGCATCCGTCCAGTGCCCCGGGATGGCAGTCACGCCATCGCTGATACGGTTTCGACCGCAACAGGGGGTGACGAGCCTCCTGATGGCAGAAGTGTGACTCACGAAGAGGACAAGCCGAGGCCCCTAGAAACGGTCATTCTGGAGGAGTTGAGGCGTCAAAGCGAACCACACACCAAGAAGGTTCTTGACACGAAGCAACTACAGAGGTTCGAGTTTCAGATTGGCGATGACAAACAGGCCCGCCACCTTGAGGCTCGCCTCACGCCGTTGCGCGAGGGTGAAGTGATGGCGGTAGTCCGCGACATCACTGAGCAGAAGAAGACGCATGACGCCCTGATCGAATCCAAGAATGAGATGGAGAACCATCTAAAGGAAAGAAACGCCGAGCTCATCCGCGTGAACAAGATGCTGAAGACTGAGGTGGAACTCCGTGAGGAACAGGAAGAGGTGCTGAAGAAGAACTTCCGCAAGCTCGAAGCTCTCCTGGATGACACCATTGGTGCCATAACCCTCATTGTCGAGCAGCGGGATCCTCACATAGCGGATCACCAGCGTCGTGTGTGTCAGCTTGCTTGTGCCATAGCTCAGGAAATGCGCTCCAGAAGCGACCGCATGCGTGCCGTACGCATCGCCGCACAGCTTCATGACCTGGGCCTGATATTCGTCCCCGCCGAGATACTGCGCAAGCCGGGCAAGTTGACCGAGGCCGAGATGTCCGTGGTGAGAACTCATCCGGACACCGACTACCAGATTCTGAAGCGGATCAACTTCCCTATCTCGATAGCCGACGTTGTGCGCCAGCACCACGAGAGGATGGATGGCTCCGGCTATCCCCAGGGTCTCAAAGGTGACGACATTCTGATCGAGGCGCGGATAATCGCGGTGGCGGATGTGATCGAGGGGATGGTCTTCGAGAGGCCGTACCGGGTGGCACCCGGCCTTGAGGCTGCCCTGAAGGAGATTGCCGACAACAAGGGCAAGCTTTACGATCCTGACGTGGCTGATGTCTGCCTCAAGCTGTTTTCGGATAACAAGTTCCAGTTTGAGTCGGTGCCCTGCCGCCAGAATGGTGGCAGCGCTGGCCCGGTCCCGGATTCCCGTGACCTGTGACGCTGCCTCCCCTCACAGGGTTCTCCGAGAATCACTTGACAGTCAGGTTATTCAATAGTAGTATGCTCACTGTTCTTCACAGAGGGGTCCGTAATGTCTAAACAGCGACAAACCGTATCCATGAACTGCATTGACATGACATGGCTAGCTCTCGACAGTATCAATGAACGCATTATCTTTCATGCCATTTTGGTGGTCGAAGGCGAGGTTGATCCCCTCAGGCTGAACGACGCAATCGTGACCACCGTCCGGCGGCACCCCGCTTTGAGGACGGTCTTGCGACGGAAGTTCCTCAGGCACTACCGCGAGTACCGGGATGACATCGGCTCGCAGATTCTCGAGACGCATGACATGACAGGTCTTGGCGAGTCTGAGCACAAGCGCTATGTCACCGACTGGGTGAACCGCCCGCTGGATCCCAAGAAGGAATTGCCGTTCAGGGTGCTTCTTCTGAAGAGAGGACCGGCACGGTACTGGCTGGCGTTCACCTTCCATCACTATGCCACTGATGCTCTCCGGGCACTCCGATTCGTCAACGAAATAATGGCGGTCTACAACAGGGGCGAAGTGCCGGTTGTCGCGGCCGATGGTGCTGGGATGGAGGATACCATCGAAGCGCACCGCACGGATGAACTGCTGCCGTTGATACAGCGGCCCAAGTCGAAGGTGAGATGGTACTACCCCAAAATTGCTTCGAGTCTGTTCCACCGGTTTGTTGTTTCTGCCTTTACTCCTCCTTCCAGGATCTTTCACGATAAGCCGGGAAACTCGGGCGAGGTCTCATTCGTCCGCACTTGGCTGGAATCCATCGAACTCAGCGAGATAGATGCCAAGTCCAGGGTGCTGGGAGCCACGGTCAACGACGTGCTGCTGGCAGCCTGCTTCAAGACCATAGAGAAATGGAACAAGATGCACGGGAAGCCAAGCGGCAAGATCAGCATCATGGTGCCGGTTGACGTCGGCCGCAAGATGTCACAGCATGTCGTCTCCAACCAGATTTCTTATGTTTCTCCGTTCACGATGCCTGAGGAAAGGACCGACCACATTGGCTTGCTGAAGCGGGTGAGTCAGCGTACAGGCTGCGTCATCAGGAACGGCAATGCCTTCTCTATGATCTACTTCACCTATTTCCTCAGCCGCCTTTCGTTTGCCATCATGAGGATAGTCGGGATTCTATTCATCGCCACGCGGGTCTACATCGATACGACGCTGCTCACAAATGTGGGTCGGATCCGCCTGGGCGATGGCAGGGAGCCGCGGCTGGGTGATGCCCGGATCACCGATATCTTCGGCGTCACGCCGGTAGTCACCCCGTGGGGCATGAGCATCGTGACCGCTGTCTTCAACGGCAAACTGCACCTGGGACTCACCTATCGGCCTGCCCGCTTCTCGGACGAGACGGCACGCAGGTTCCTGGATCTCTATGTAGAGGAGATCAAGAGCTACGTGCTTGCCCTGGAGACCGCGTAGTTCAGGCGACGGCTAAGACATCCGGCGCCTTCCTCGCTGCAGGCTTTGCCATTACACGGATGCGCGGCTCACGTATGCCTGGTGCAACGGCATTGCGGCAGCCAGCACCCCCGTTCTCTTCTTGCGCCATGGCTTTCGTGCAGCGAATGGCTTGTCCCCCCCAAGGCACGGCAGTAGAATGGGGCCTACGGGGGAGGTGTGGCCATGGCTCTCAAGAAAGCATCGATCCTTCTGGTACCGCTGCTGCTCGTTGCCCTGCTGCTTAGCACGGTCGGGGGCTGTCGCCAGAGTACAGAGGAAGCCCTTTCCGCCTGGAAAGGCGGCGTAAGGGTGCAGACTCTGTATGGCAAGATCGAGGGCAAGAAGTCGGGCGACGGTTCTGTGTTCTGGAAGGGAATCCCCTACGCCAAGGCTCCTGTGGGAGAGCTGCGCTGGAAGGCGCCGCGCGATCCTGACCCCTGGAAGGAAACGTTGAAGGCCTACGGCTTCGGCTCGGAATGCACCCAGTGTGACTACCTCGGCGGGATGAAAGGCAGCGAGGATTGTCTGTACCTGAATATCTGGCGTCCCGAGTCGGAAGAGGATGGGCTGCCGGTGTACTTCTGGATTCACGGCGGGGGTAACAGCATGGGGTCGGCTTCGGATCAGGGGTACGACGGTGCGGACCTCGCCATCGACTGCAACATGATAGTGGTCTCCGTCAATTACCGGCTGGGTCCCCTGGGCTGGTTCACGTATCCGGCGTTGAGGAGCAGCGAGCCTGGTGCAGAGCTGGACAACTCGGGCAACTACGGTACCCTGGACCTGATCAAGGCTCTGGAGTGGGTCAAGGACAACATCGCGGCTTTCGGCGGCGACCCCGACAGGGTAACAGTGGCCGGAGAGTCAGCGGGTGCCATCAACATCCTCTCCCTGCTCATATCCCCTCTGGCTTCAGGTTTGTTCCACGGGGCCATTGCCCAGAGCGGCATGCCGGTTGCCCTTCCGGTCGAGACGGGTGAGCAGAGCGCCAGGGGGATCATACTGAAGATGCTGGTGACAGATGGTAGGGCTGCTGACAAGAGTGCTGCAGAGGCATATCTGGACCAAATGTCCGACTCAGAGATCAATGCGTATCTGCGGTCCAAGACGGCTACTCAACTACTGAGCGCCTATGAGGGAACAGTCTTCGGCATGATCTCTTTCCCTTTCATCTTCGAGGACGGCACGGTCATACCTGAGGGCGGCTTCGATTCTCTGGAGAACGGCGAATACCCTAACAAGGTGCCGGTGATCATCGGCAGCAATAAGGAAGAGACGAAGATCTTTCTGTTCATGGCCAGTTTGTTGTCGGACAATCCGTTCAAGAACAGAGATGACCTGTACGAGAAGGTGGCCTCGGTGACCAGCGACCTATGGAAGCTGAGAGGAGTGGACGATATCGCGAGGAAGTTGACATCCAGCGCGGGCCAGCCGCCGGTTTATGCTTATCAGTTCCTGTGGGGCGCAGCGGATGCCTCCGGAACCAGCGTGCTGCCGGGGGAATACGGTTTCAAACTTGGTGCCTGTCATGGCATAGATGTACCGTTCTTCTTTGGGAACTGGGAGTTCTTCAATGTGCTGAGTGGAGCAGTCTTCACCGCCGAGAACCGGGTGGGTAGGGAGGCCTTGTCGGAAGAAATGCAGGCGTACGTGGCCCGGTTCGTGCGCACTGGTGATCCGTCCCCTGACGGCAGCGGGCTGGCGGATTGGCAATCCTGGTCCAATGACCTGGGCGGACCAAAGTGCATTCTGCTCAATGCTGACCTGAACACGGCCTCCGCTAGAATGTCGACAGTGGAGTTGACAGAGGCAGAGGTAATGGCCAGGGTGGATGCAGAGGTCAGACAGGTGATCGATTCTTTCGTGGGGCTGCTGCCGTTTCTGGTGGGCGAGCAGATCTAGGTAATGTGAGGACCCTGGTTCGGGGTGATGTGGTGGGGTAGTCTCATCACCGGTCCGCGTCTCGTGCTGCCGTGGCGGACATTTGGGGGCTCAGGGTGTGGGGTGGGCCTGAGGATGAAATTGGAGAACTGCACCAGCTCAAGGGCAACCAGATGGACTGAGGCCCATCCTGGGCGATTTGCCAAGAATGTGGCATGCATAATCATGAGGGGAAAGCTGCTGACAACAAACGTGGAATGGCATGTGTCACGCGGCGGGGGATGAGAATAGTAGAAGTCCTGCGAAGGCTTGTCGTAGCTCTTCTGTGATGGCTGAACTGGAGTCGTGGCATACCAGTTTGAAGAACCTTGACTGTAGCCGGCGGGCTGGCTATCATAATTGTTGTTCTCGGGTGGTCAAACCGGCAAGAAGAGGCTGAGTCCGCCAGAGCGAAACGGGTAGGGTTGTCACCTACACAAGCTCACTCGAATAGCGAGCGGAAGCTACGGAAGCTCTAGAGCGGAACAAGACCAGGGATGCTGGAGAGGTTACCCGAGAACCTTTTTTGCCCCATTACTTTGCCCCGGTTGAGCCTGCCGGCAACGGCGTTGAAGAGCCATTCACCAGGAGTCTGCGTGGTGATCCCCCGCCGCCTACTTCCGCGAGATAGAATCTTCGCCAGAGCGGCCTGATTCCCCTCCGTGATGATCCTCAGCGTTCTGCCGTCTGCGCTGCCTCTCCTCGATATTGTCTATGATCATGGTCATGCCACTGTATTTCATGAACCAGCGGTGAGAGGCTGACAGGGCACGTTTCAAAGCCCGAAGGACCTGGAGTACTATCACCTGGCTACTCCCAGCCTCATTCTAGCATCCGGTGAGGGTGACTTCCGTTCATGCGGCGTCAAGGAAGCCTCATGACAGCTCTTGGATGCCTCTGCCTGTTCTGAAGAACGGAGGCTTGCCGACTGGGCAGCCCTGCCCCGCTTTGGAGTGTGGCACGGTGTGGCCGGTGGGGGCTGCCATCACGCGCGGCGGCCGATCGATCCGCGGGTGTCCGGTGTGCCGTCTTGTGCCATTGCCTGCGGACTCGGACAAAGGGGTCGAGAGAATTCTGTGACGGAATCAGGTGCTCACATGACAGTCTGGTTAGACTATGCGCCTACAATACGACTTGTTCAGGTGCGGACTCCCTGCGGAACGATGATATGGGCGAGGGGGAGCCTATCCTGTGCAGACGAGGAGATGACGATGGACGAACTCGGAAGACTCGAGACTGCGGGGCACCCTGATGCCGAGTGGCGGGAGGACAGCATGCTGAGGCCGGTGCAGGCCGTGGTGGTCATTCTAGGTTGCACGCTGGCTGCCACCACCTATCGCACTCAGCGGCAGCGTCTCCTGGATGTCCTCAATCGCAGCTTCGTGGCAAACTCCCGGCGGATCGGGAAGGAGTTTCTGCCCCTGACCGAAGCCGACGCCCTATTCTCTACTGGAGAGAAGGAGCATCTGCCCTCCACGCACATCAATAAGTCGAGCATCCTGTTTGTCGCAGAGAGAAGCGGTGGCCAACCCGACAGGAGCGGCGTCCCGGAGGGAGAGATGTCCCTGCTTCGGGCTAAGAAGGCGTTGCCTGCCAGGATCGACATCCCTCCGTATGTCCTGCTGGGCAAGATGTATGCCGAACCGCAGGAGGGTCTGGTTCACGTCATCGATGGCGATGATGTCTTCCTGCCGATGACGGATGTCTTCATTTCGCCTGCTCTTCCGACGGGTGAATGGAAGTTCAGCTTCGTGGCCATCAACAAGCACCAGATTGTCCGCATTGAGGAATCGGTGGAGGCGCCCAGGTTGCCGGCGGCTCAGGTTCGCAAGGTGCGGCGCCGGAAGCCGAGAGCGGCTGCCCCCAAGGCCACCAGCGCGGAACTGGCCAGCACCGCCGTAGGTGGTCCGAACGTCGACTCCAAGAGCTAGCGCGAGGCGCTTGATCTGGCCTCAGCCCCGCGTTCAGGAACCGCTGCCTTCAAAGTCCAGCGCCGCGGAGTTGATGCAGTAGCGCTTGCCCGTGGGACGTGGCCCATCGTCGAAGACATGTCCCAGGTGAGCGTCGCACCGTGCACATCTGACTTCGGTCCGGGTCATCCAGTGTGAAGTGTCTGTGGCCGTGGCCACGTTTCCCTCAGAGACCGGAGCCACGAAGCTGGGCCAGCCCGTTCCGGAGTCGAATTTCGCCTCTGAACTGAACAGGTCTTGACCACAGCACACGCAGCGGTAAACACCTTTGCCGTGGAAGTCGTGGTACTTCCCGGTGAAGGGTGGCTCGGTGCCCTTCCGGCGGGTGATCTCGTACTGTTGAGGCGTCAGCCGTGAGCGCCACTCGTTATCGCTTCTTTGTATCTTCTTCTCCTCTTCCACGTTATCCCTCTCTCACGATGCCAATTGCATCCGACCGTGATTATGACTGAGGCATGGTAAGGTGCCTGCGACTTGTGTCTCACGCCTCTGGGACCGGTGTTCTGCCCGGGACGCGCGGCCGCATCGGTCTATTGCCGGCATCACTGGGCGCTGTGACAGCGGGCGTGCTAGCCTCTGCTTCTGTGGAGGGACCACACTGAGAGAGCGAGGAAAGCCACGGTGAAGGCGACCATGGCCACCAACTCGACCCAGATGTGCTCCAGCCCCCAGCCCCGCAGCATCACCGACCGCGTGGCATTCACTGCGTATGTCGGCGGGACCGCATAAGACAGTGGCCTCAGCCAGACAGGGATCGCCTCTATCGGCCAGAAGATGCCCGACAACAGGAAGCAGGGCATGGCGACCATCGGCAGGAACTGTATGGCCTGTGCCTCAGCCTTGGCCAGGCTGGAACACAATATGCCCAGGCTGAGACTCATTATGGCCAGCACCGCGACGACCACAAAGGCCAGCAGGACATTGCCCACCATCATGGCATCGAACACTGCCACAATGGTAACGAGGACTATTGCGGTCTGAATGATGGCGATAATGCTGAAAGCCAGGGCGTATCCCATAACCAGTTCGGCATCGGTCAGTGGCGTGACCTGGAGTCTCTGTAAGCTTCCGGAAGTACGCTCACCCACGAAGGTCAACAGGGTGAGGATAAAGGTGAGCATGAACATTATGAATCCCATAATGCCCGGCACAAAGAAGTCCCTGAAATTGGCGTCGGCCGCATATACGGCCTGGCTCACATCCATGTTCAGAGGGGATTCGATGCCCAGCGACTGAGACGCTTTCAACATGGCGTCGCTCACCGCCTTTGTAATGGCGTTCGCTACAGTCACGTTGCTGTAGTCCAGTTCCACGCGTATTCTGGGGTTCATGGGGAGCGTCGGGTCCAAAGCCTTGGCATAGACATCGCCGGTGAAGGTGCTTGAGAAGACGATCAGCCCGTAGGCTTTGCCCTCGCGTACGCGGCGGAGACCTTCCTCCTCCGTGGCTGCCTCGTCGATCCTCATCACGTCCGGATCGCAGTTGGCAATGATGGCGTCGGCCAGCGATACCGGCACCGTGGCCGGCGGAATCTGGTACCCTTCGTCCTGGTTGACCACCACTACCCGCACATGGCTCACGTCTCCGCTGAAGGCCACGCCAAACACCACAATGCCAACGATCGGGGTAATGAACATCATCGCCAAGGCCCGCCAGTCGTGGATTATGCTGCGGAAGATCTTTCGGGTTATGCTCACGGTGCGGCGTATGTTCATGCGTCTGCCTGATGTCCGGCCAGTGCCAGGAATGCGTCTTCGAGGTTGGTGGTCCTGGTGCGTTTGATGATGTCGGTCGGCGTGCCCTCGGCTATGAGCCGGCCTTGCCGGACCAGGCCTATCTCGTCGCAGTGCTGGGCCTCGTCCATGTAGTGCGTGGTGAGCACGATGGTCACCCCCGCCCGTTTCAGGCCGTTGAAGTACTCCCAGAACGATGCTCTCAACTCCGGGTCCACGCCCACCGTGGGCTCGTCGAGAAACAGCAGCTTCGGCTCGTGAATCATGCTGCAGGCGAGTGAAACGCGGTGCTTCATGCCCCCGCTGAGGTTCCCGACCGGGGCGTCTCTCCACTTCTCCAGAGCTATGAACCGCAGCAGCTCCTTCTCCCTTTCTGCGATTCTCTTTCCGGACATGCCATACAGCTCTCCGTACAGCGACAGGTTGTAGTGAACGGTCAGATCCAGATAGAGGGCGGTTTCCTGGGGCATGTAACCGATTTGAGGCAAGAGGCTTCTGTCAGGCACCTTCTTGCCCAGGACGTATGCCTCGCCGCTGGTGGGCTTCAGCAGTCCGCAGAGCAGCTTGATGGCAGTGGTCTTGCCTGCGCCGTTGGGTCCCAGCAAGCCATAGATGGCGTGAGTGTCAATCTTCAGATTCAGATTGTCGAGGGCGGTGAAATGCCCGAACCGCTTGGTGAGATTCCTGGTTTCGACGGCGTATCCGTTCTGCATGTTGACCGGCACTCCGGGCTGTCTCCCAAGACAACATCAGCCGGCGCAGCATTCAATAAATGTGCCGCGACGGCCTTCTCCTGCTGGCCCCCCTCGTGTCACCCGCCCCGTCAATAAATCTGTTGTACCGGTTGAGACGAATGAACCTGCACGCGGAATATTAGCAGAGACGTTCAGCCCGTGTCAAAACGTGATGCCACGGTTCAGACGCGCCAGAAGCGGAGGGAAACCGCAGCCGCCCGGATCTCAAGCGTCCCGGTTCTGAAGCCCGTGCAGGACCATATCCGCCAGTTGAGCGGTCAGTTCGGGCAGAGGTGTGGGCTTTCCGGCGCCCGGTTTGCTTTCGAGCTGACTCAGAAGGACAAAGCCCAGGACCATGCCGAAGAGGGCCCGTGCGGCAACCCTGGGATCGAGTCGGCGGAAACGGCCCGAAGATACCCTCTCCGCCATGTACTGCTCGAGAGACTGCAGCAGAGATGCCAGGAACTTGTCCGAGAAAAGCTCGCCCAACTCCGGGTCACGCAGCACCTCGCTGAAGATGAAGAGGAACCCTTTCAGGTCATCCGCCGCCCAATCGAGGCCGTTTTCTATGATGCCTTGGACGGACGTCCTGTCGTCTTCCTTGGCGAGCTCCGCAAAGATCTCTCCCAGGGCGTCCGAGTTCACGTAGCTGTCGATAAGGGACACGAGAAGATCGTGCTTGCTCTCGTAGTAGTGGTAGATGGTGCCCACGGCCACTCCCGCCTCCCCGGCTATGCCGGGTATGGTGGCCTCGCCGTATCCCTTCCTGGAAAAAACCGCCAACGCGGCATTCAGAATCTGCTGGCGGCGGTCCTCCTTGGCCTGGGTCTTCTGGTCTTCTGTGACGTCTCGGATTGTTGCCTTTCCTCCAACAGCCGATTGAATTTTCAGTCGGCATGTTATCAGGGCAACGGAGGGCTGTCAATGGGTCTGTCCTTCGCGGGTGGTGTTGCATGGCGTGGGGATGACGCACGTTGCCCTGGCCAGCAGGCCGGTGATAGTATGGTACCCACGGAGACGGCGCCCGAAATCACTGAATCTGTCTTCCAAGGGGTTGGAGGTCGTGTGTTGCGGGTGAGAATCACGCTCTTGTTGCTTCTCGGCTTGCTTGCCGCAGGCCTGGCAGTGGGAAACGCCGTTGTCGGGCTGGTGCAGGCCAGCCGCCTTGATCTCAGCCCCGGTCTCGATCCTTCAGACGGACAGTACATCGTAATCTCGCCGGGTGACTCTACCATCACCGCTGGCTCAACTGAAACCTACACGGCCGAGCTCTTTGATGGCGACGACAACAGCCTTGGATATGTCACGGAGAACACCACCTTCAGCATAGTCGAATCCGGCCATGGTGGGTTCTGGTCTGCAAACACCTATACGTCGGCCAAGATGGGCACGTGGACTGTGAGAGGGACCTACAACGGCACGCTCACTGACGATGCCAGCCTGA